>NZ_AKWX02000013.1 GCF_000306115.2 Leptospira wolffii serovar Khorat str. Khorat-H2 | reverse complement strand
AATAATCTAAGAAATCCGTAATTCTGATCGTTATCTTTCCAAGTATCATAGATGAATTTCAAAAACTTAGGATCATACTTCTCGATTGCGGTCTTTCTTCGTTTTACAAATTCATAAAATCCAGATCGAGATACATTGAATAAGCTGGCCATGCTTTTAACAGAGAACAATCTCCTGTTGTTCTCCATGAACTCTAATCGAGATTTTGTTCCTTCGAAAGCATGGCTGAATACTTTTTTAAGATCGCATTCTCCTCCCTGAGGCGGTGAACTTCTTTACGAAGTTTCTTCAATTCTTCGTTCTCTTTCAGTTGCTTGTCTGTCGGGGGATTTTGTTCTTCTGACTTCTTCACGTATTCAGCCTTCCATTGACGCAATACAAAGTAGCTGATTCCTAACGACTCTGCTACTTCTTTTATCGTAAAAGAACCGGACAATGTCCGTTTTACTGCTTGTTCTTTAAACTCTGGAGAGTATTTTCCTGTCCTACTCATATTCACCTTTACCTCATTTTGAGCAAAAAAGGTGTCCGATTTTATGTGACTAGGCTAGATCGCTAACGCGACTCTCGCTCGGGCTACGCCACATTTTGCATTGTCACTGCGCTTGCAGTGGCAAGCTCGTTCCAACGCAAAACGTCGCCAAGCCTTGGTCGTTAGGCAAAATGAAGCGCTAAAATTTTCCTATAAACGAAATTCTAAAAAGCTGCTTACATCATTATTTCGCTCTGCTTTTTGATACCGATACTATACATATAAATAGTTTATTTATTGCTTGAAATAATGTATCATCTATCGTTGGCTTAATGCCAAAAGTTTTTGAAAGAAATGGCTATAAGTTCTTTTTCTTTGCGAACGAAGGCAATCCTCGAGAACCAGCTCACATTCTCATGTGAGAAGAGGAGAAAAGTTGGCAAAATTCTGGCTAAAGCCTAGTGTGAAATTAGATGATAATTACGGATTTAATTCTAAAGAGTTAAATTGGATTGAAGAAGAGATTGAGAAGAATTTAAATCTCATAGAAGGTAAATGGAATGATTTCTTCGGTATCTGAAGCAAAAGCCCAAAAGATTTGGTTTGATGAAGATAATCTTTGGCTATCTTTGTACGACGGCAGAACGTTATCAGTCCCACTCGCTTATTTCCCTCGATTAAGACGAGCTAAGAAAGAGCAACTTGAAAGATATGAAATCAGCGGAGGCGGAATAGGTCTTCATTGGGATGATTTAGATGAAGATATTAGTGTTCCTGGTCTCTTGCTAGGAAATGGCGATCTTACCTCGCATAATAAACAATTATAATCCTCCTTGTATTAAGCGCTTTACTTCGCCTAACTATCGCCTCTGGCGTTGCGCTACGCGCCCTCGCTCCAGGCTTCGCCACATTCCGCTTTGTCACTCGTCTTGCAGGGCAAGCCTCGTGCCAAGTGCTTTCGCACTCGCGGAACTTCGACAATTATGGGTCGTTATACGCAATCGCTAAAAACTCATTTTTGAAAAAAAATAAGGAAAATGCTTGAAATATCTCATTTTGAGATATTATTTGTATTAGTGCATATAATTAGCTGGAAGAAGATTTCGGATTTTGTAACTAAACATCCTAATTCAGGGCCTTCTCTTAAAAGCTGGTTTAGAGTAGTTCAGAATACAGATTTTAAAGATTTCGACGAATTAAGAAAAGTGTTTAAAAGCGCGGATCAGGTTGGTAAATTTACAGTCTTTAATATTAGCGGAAATAATTTTAGATTAATTTCTGCCATTCATTATAATCGAAAGAAAGTCTTTATTCGGTATGTTTTAACACATTCAGAATATGATAGAGGAAAATGGAAAGAGGAGTAGGATATGATTTTTGAATTAGAGCGAGTAAGAAATGTTTGGCCAGAAGTAAAAGATCTCTTATCTGTTCCTCATTCTGATAAACAATACAAAAGACTTTTAAAAGCTCTTGATGAATTGATAGATGAGGTTGGTAACAGCGAAAAACATCCATTGGCCCCTTTAATGGAAACAGTGGGAAATCTAGTTGAAGAATACGAAAAAGAGAATTTTACATCAATTGATTCAGATCCCGTCGAGGTATTAAAATATCTTATGGAAGAGAATGGCCTTACTCAAAAGGACATGGCAGAACTTGGTAGTCAGGGAGTTGTTTCCGAGATTCTCAATGGTAAGAGGGAATTGAATATTCGCCAAATCAAAGCATTAGGGAAGAAATTTAAAGTTTCTCCAGCAGTTTTTATCTAACTTTAATCATTAACGACTGCGCATAACAGTCGGCTCTGACGCTTCGCTTCGAGATCGCTACGCGACTCTCGCTTGGGCTTCGCCACATTTCGCTTTGTCACTCGTCTTGCAAAGCAAGGCTCGCACCAAGTACTTCGCACTCGCGAAACGTCGGAACACCTTGGTCGTTATGCGAACATTCTGCCTAATCTTCTTTAAGAGCTGATAACATGGAAATTATCTTTGTAGAGCGTATCAGTATTGATTCTTCGGGAAGGGTTTTAATTAAACCAAGTAAGGTAAATCTGCATCTAATTTATCGTGAAGCTATGGAAGTAGGGTGGGAGGGTCATTCATTTGTGGCACCTCCTAATCCTACGCGTGTTACGCTGGCACCGCCCGAATGGTGGTTCGCACGAATACTTGCAGCATGTCGTTCTGTTAACTGCCTACTACTTTTAACTCCTGCAACACGAATTTCAAATTTTCCACCGAATATTCTAGGAAGACTTCTACTTGCATATTTGGCAGCGCTTCTACCATTCTGTGCATGGTTATCTCCTAATACGATTAGTGCAGGGCATCGTTAATGAATAGTTTCTGCAACTATGCGGGGCAGAACGTCGCATAACTATCGGCTCTGACGCATCGCTTCGAGATTGCTTCGCAACTCTCGCTAGGCCTGCGGCACATTTCGCTTTGTCATTTCGTTTGCAAAGCAAGCCTCGCGCCATCGCAAACGTCGGAACGCCTTGGTCGTTAGCCGCCGTTGCTAAAAAGTGTTTCAAGTTGCACTGATTTATTATATAATTGAGTGGATTATAATGGGAAAGAAATTGATTAACAAATTAACGGAAAAGCATTTATATGTTTTCGCGATAGTTTCCGTCGCAGCCCTGATTGCTATAAATCAAATTATTATTCAAAATCTTTTGAATAAAATTCATTCGGATGGAATGATAATTAATGTAGCAGGAAGACAACGGATGCTTAGCCAACGAATTACTAAACTTGCTTTAAAGTCATTAATTGGTTCAAATAATTCTATTGAATTAAAGCAAGAACTAGAAACATGGAATAGAATACATTTTGCACTACAACGAGGAGATTTGGAAATTGGCTTGCCAGAAAATAAATCTAATGCCGTATCGAAACTCTTTGAAGATATTGCCCCTTATCAAAGGGGATTGTATTTATCGGTTTTGCAACTTGAAAATAGTGCTCAGATTCTCAAAGTCGTATCAGATATCTTTAAGAATGAAGAAGCATATTTACCTTTAATGAATTCTATTGTGGAGCAAATGGAGACAGAATCTAAAGCCAGGGTGCGCCAACTCGAATTGGTAGAAATTGCTTTAGCGGTAGTTTCTTTGCTGCTACTTATCATCGAATTTTTATTTGTATTTCGACCAATTATTAAAGAATTAAAGGAACGAGAGAGAAAACTCGAGCGTTTAAATGAAAGTAAAGATTTGATTGTAGCAACTATAGCCCATGATATTAGAAACCCACTGAATATAATACAGATGTCTTTAGATCTTTTGAAAGATAGATTGCCTGAAATTTCTAGTAAAAACAAGGATACCCTCGCGTCTGCACAAAATGCATGTATACGGGCAGAAAAGTTAATTCGAGAATTGTTAGAATTGTCTCAGCTTGAAAGCGAAGAATTCTCACTAAGAATGGAGATAACGAAACTTAATCCATATGTAACAACAATTCTTTCACCTTTTCGCTATAAGGCATCGGAAAAGCATATAGAAATGAAAGTGATGATTCAACCTCCAGATCTATCTGCGCTAATAGACCGAGACAGATTTGCCCGAGTTTTAGAAAATCTGATAACAAACTCGCTGAAATTTACTAGTGATTCTGGAAGTATTGAGATTAATTCTTTCGAAAAGGCTGGAAAAATCTGGCTTGAGATCAAGGACACAGGCATCGGGATCCCGGAAAAGTTAAAAAGATACATATTTGATAAATATTCAAAGGCACGCAGAGAAGGGATACATGGAGAAAAGCCGATTGGCTTGGGTATGTCTATTGTTAAGGCAATTGTTGAAAAACATAAAGGAGATATATGGTTGGAAAGCCATGAGGGGCTTGGAACAACATTTCATGTTTGTTTGCCGAAGGCTAATTTAAAAATCCGCAACGACGACTAACTGTCGACTCTGACGCATCGCTTCGAGCTTGCTTCGCAACTCTCGCTGGGCCTGCGCCACATTTCGCTTCGTCACTTCGTTTGCATAAGCAAACTCGTGCGATCGCAAACGTCGGAATGCCTTGGCCGTTATACGCCACATGCTTTAAATTGTATTTAAATCGCATTGATTTGTTATCTATTTGATTAACAAGACTGTAAAATTTTATAAAATTTACAAATAATGGTGATTGTGACACCAGTAGCGTTCAACGCTATTATGGTTCGTGATTCTATCATTCTACGATAAAGAATCTGAAATTATTTGGTTAGGTAAGTTTTCTAAAAAGTTTCCGAAAGAAATTCGGAGAACAGCTAGAAGGAAATTAATTCATATAGATAGTGCAAAGAATATTGAAGATTTAAAAATTCCTCCCGGAGATAGACTCCATGCTTTGTCAGTGGATGGGCAAGGCCAGTGTAGCATAAGTATAAATATGCAATATCGAACATGCTTCTCTTGGGAAAATGGGAATGCTTTAAATGTTGAGATATTCGATTATCATAAGGCAGAATTAATGAATATCCATCCAGGTGAAATCTTGTTAGAAGATTTCTTAAAACCCATGGGAATAACAGCCTGTAAACTTGCTCAATCTACTCATATTGGTCAGAAGCGTATTAGTGAAATAATTCACGGTCGTCGTTCTATCACAGCAGGCACTGCACTTAGATTTTCTAAATTCTTCGGTAATTCTCCGGAATTTTTGGCCATCAATACAGACCCATTATGATTTAGAAATTAAGCAGTATGAGCTTAAAAGTGAACTGAAAACGATTAAGAAGTTTCAAGAACTACAAGCTAGTTAGCTACTAAAGCTCGGCGTATAACTTTCAGTGTGGAGTTCCCCCGATATACTGGATACGGAAATGCATGAAAATAGGATAAATCAGCATGGCCCGAAAATCGCAATATGATGAAGAATTTCAAAAGCGCAGTGGAACTTAGCCTGAAGACAAATAAGTCATCGGCTCGATGGAGCTACCCAATTGAAGACCGTACAACGAAGTTAGCTCCTAACTAATAGGAGTAATTGTATGAATACTACTAGTAACAAAGAAGAGATCCATGTGATTACGTCGGTTCAGAGGAGACGCAGATGGAGCAATCAAGAGAAAGCCGAGATTGTCAAAGAGACTTATGAAACAGGAAATTCGGTTTCAATAATCGCGAGAAAGTATAGTATAGCGGCAAGTCAGCTTTTCCAATGGAGACGATATATGGAAGAAGGTGCGAGCCAAGGAATAGAAAACGAAGAAAGTCTCGTTCCGGAGTCTGAAGTAAAGAAGTTAGAACAGCGAATTCGTAGCTTGGAAAGGCTACTCGGCAGAAAGACCGAGGAAGTAGAAATTCTGAAGGAAGCTGTGGTGCTTGCTCGGAAAAAAAATGATCTCGAAAAAAGAGTAAAGTCAGTCAGGATCGAAATAATGAAGTCAAAGACATAGTTTTCAAAGTTTGCTCCGAAAGACCTACCTATGGCTATCCAAGAGTTACAGCAGTCGTAAATCGCATTCGAAAGGGGCTTGGAATGCCTTCTGTGAACAAGAAACGGATCTACAAGATCATGAAAGAAAACGAGCTGTTGCTTCAAAGAAATTTTCCACGACCTAATCTCACCCATCATGGAAAAATCATTACATTGAAAAGTGATCTACGCTGGTGTTCTGATATTCTTGCGATACGTTGCTGGGACGGTCGCCTTGTTTGGATAGCATTCATTCTGGACTGTCACGATAGAGAAATCATTTCCTACGTTGCATCGACCAATGGTATTGATGGACAGATGTTTCGAGATATTCTTTTGGAAGCCAAGGAACAAAGATTCTGACATGGTAGAGTTCCTAAAACTCAGCTTTTGACGGACAATGGACCTCAGTATGTGGCTCGAGCAACAGTTCATTTTGCATATCAGCTTGGTTTCGAGGTTTGTAATACACCCGCTTATTCTCCTGAAAGCAATGGAATGGCAGAAGCATTTGTAAAAACATTCAAAAGAGATTGCGCGTATATTAACAATTTAGAGACTGCAGATGAAGTTCTTAAGAAAATTCATCTTTGGATTGACGACTACAATTCTTTTGCTCCCCATAAAGGTTTAAAGATGATGTCGCCAGATGAATTTAGAAAATATGAGCTATCTTTCGCTGTATGATTTTTGGGGGTAACTCCACGTATTGGAAATGTATTTAAATGATACATCAATTTATTTGGGTCGGGTGGATTCAGAATCGTTCTTAAAAATTAAGACCTTACTGCGGAAAGTTACTGAAAAAACAAACTCTATTTAATTGAAGCTTAGAAAAGTAAAAGAAGCCAACTAATTTAATGTCCTATTAGGGATAATTTGGAAACCTATTAATAATGCGTCTGATCTTTACTAACTGTTATATCCTACTTCTTCCAATTTTGATATGGAATATTTTGTTTATAAATAAGTTGCCTCTTTCCTATCAGCCATCTGAATTTAATCGTGATATACCAATATTCGTGTTAATCGGAGAGAACATATTTCGTAGTATAATATTTATCTTACCGCTTGCATTGAAGTTTGATTGGAAATCTCTACGAGAAAGGGTCGGCTTATTAGTCTATGGAGCAGGCAGTATTTTATACTACCTTTCTTGGATCGCTCTTATTTATATGCCGAACTCATTTTGGAGTTTGGGCATTACGGGTTTTTCCGCTCCGGCCTATACCCCGATAATTTGGTTGTTTGGAATCTCTTTGGCCGCAAAGGAATATTATTTTAATATTTCATATTCTAAGTGGCATTTGCAGGTTCCAAGTCTATTCTTCAGTGGATTTCATATATCTCATCTGGTTATTGTTTATAACCGTACTTATTAATAATCGAATGACAGCAGCTTTCATAAAGGTGAGCGTTGCAAGCTACAGCAGTTTTCGTTATGCCTCTCGCTTGCTGTGCAACCCTCGCGCCTTGGTAAATATCGCTAAGCCCGGTTTGCTTATATGAAACTTTAAGACTGGAGCACTTATAAATGATCTTGATCGAGTGCGACTTCATAGAAAGATGAGGCCATGATAAAAAGTAAATTACTGGAAATGCACAATGTCGGTATCGTTGTTGAGTCCCTTGATACTGCAATTTCTTTTTTCAAAGAGATTGGACTGACGCTTGAAGGGAGAATGATGGTTGAAGGTGAATGGGCTGGGCAAGTGACCGGATTGGGTAATCAGTCGGTTGAGGTTGCTATGATGGTTACTCCTGATGGACATTCCCGACTTGAGCTTTCACGATTTCTGTCTCCTCATACCGTAGCGGATCACAGGACGGCTCCCGTTAACTCTCTTGGATATCTTCGTATCATGTTCAGAGTTGACAATCTTGACGAATTACTATCCAGGCTCGCGAAGCTTGGCGCTCAGCTCGTTGGAGAAGTGGTTCAATATGAGAATATATATCGGCTCTGCTATATTCGAGGAACGGAAGGACTCCTTATCGGACTAGCAGAACAAATCGGGGATATGACGGCGACGGATATTCTTGAAAATTCGTAATGAAGTAGTATTATTCGACCGCGATGCAAGTGTATTAATTATAAATTTTTAATCTTTAGGGGAAATATTATGAGAAGATTAATAATGTGGAACGTAATCACCCTGGATGGATATTTTGAAGGTGAGAAAAATTGGGATTTGAGCTTTCACGGGCTAGTTTGGGGTAAGGAGCTCGAGGAATTCAGTCTCACTCAACTGAAATCGGCCGACATGCTTGTATTTGGTGCGACAACATACAAAGGTATGGCGGATTACTGGACAAATGCAAAGGGGGAGGAGGGAGAAGTCGCCAAATTCATGAATGAGATTCAAAAGGTTGCCTGTTCATCAACGCTTAAAACCGCCGATTGGAATAATACGATCGTTGTAAAAGATGCCGTAGCTGAAATTCCTAAACTGAAATCGCAGGGAAATGGAGACATGTTTGTATTCGGTAGTGGTATCCTTTCCGAATCTTTAATGAAAGCAGGGTTATTTGACGAGTTTCGCCTATGTATTGCCCCGGTTTTCTTAGGGAACGGTAGACTTTTGTTTAACCAAGGAATTCCTCATGAGAAACTCAAGCTACTTGAAACTCGTCCATTATCTACTAACGGCGTCGTTCTTCGGTATGCTCCAAAGGGAGAGTAAAACAATGAAAGGTAAGAAAATCATTCTTCGAAAACGCAATGCATAATTAAGTATCGTGCTCAATACTAATATACGGTTCGATCGATCAGTACTTGAATTTTTTAACTAACTCTGTATAAATTGGTCTATGAGAAAAGTTATTTTTGCGATCAATATTACTGCCGATGGATACTTCGGTCATATGGACATGATCCCTGATGATGGGCTGCATAAATACTTCACCGATCTCCTGCGTACTGCAGGTCATATTCTCTATGGCCGGATCACATATGAACTGATGGCACCATTTTGGCCTGAAGTAGCGAGAAACCAATCAATGTCGGAAGTAACGAATGAGTTCGCTCGGGTCTTCGACTCACTTGAGAAGGTCGTATTCTCCACCACATTGAAACGATTAGAGGGAACAAATGCCAGACTGGCCCGCGAGAGCATTGCGGACGAAGTAATCGCATTGAAGCAACAACCTGGAAAAGATATTTTCGTGGGTAGCTTGAGTCTCGCTTCTCAACTCTCGGAACTCCGTTTGATTGATGAGTATCGTTTCGTAATCCATCCAGTGATTGTCGGAAAAGGTCCTAAGTTATTCGATAGCCAGAAATTACAAGAAAGGCTTTTGCTTGACTTTCTTGGTTCGGAAACTTTACAATCCGGCGCTATTGTTCTTCACTACAAGAGGGTGTAATCGGCGAGAAAAAGTTTACATACGACGTAGGGAGCGATATGAGCGGCTCCGTGACGAGATATGAACGGAAAATTTCACCGCTACTTATTATTGTGACACTGGATGCAGAAAAAAAATTCGATATCGAATACACTTGCGTCGAGTTTAATTGAAGTTAATATGTTATTCTCACAAAACTGTGACATAGAAATCCAAGGCTATAGAATAGAAAAAGAAAGTTCCGATTATAATGCAGCCGTCTTTCATTTGGAAAAGAAGCAGGTCATATTTAGGTTGGCAAAAATTACCCCTAAGAAAACGGGTATGTTTGTTACTCTTTGGAAAAGAGGTAAAAACGGGACTGCGATCCCTTTTCATAAAAAGGATAATATTGATATAGTCGTAGTCGAGGTTAGAAAATCCAGCCGGATTGGGCACTTCGTTTTTAATAAGGAAATTCTGATTGAAAAAGGAATTATTTCTTCAAGTAAAGAAGGAAAAAGGGGATTCAGAATTTATCCTCCTTGGGAATCGCCTTCTAATGATCAGGCGGTTACATCCCAAATTTGGCAATCACGCTATTTCTTTGAACATAAAAAAGCGGATAAAGATGATCGTTTGCGCCTCAAAGAATTAATGAATCTCTAATTTTAATAAATCTGACCCCTTTCGTTTAGCTTTTCCATCGAACATTACTAAGCAGAGTTCGACGTATTGAATGATAAAAATTTCTTAAACTATTTAGCGGATAGGGGCATTCAGAAATTTCCGGTTTCAACCGAGCCTGCACGTTTGTAATTTACAATAATGATTCCATTCGGAGAGACTTGGCTTTCCGTTACTTTGAATGCCGCGGGGATTGTGCCTTCGACAAACAGACGTTTTCCACTTCCTAACGTCACCGGATATATCTTTAGCCAAAA
This sequence comes from Leptospira wolffii serovar Khorat str. Khorat-H2, assembly GCF_000306115.2. Lineage (NCBI taxonomy): Bacteria > Pseudomonadati > Spirochaetota > Leptospiria > Leptospirales > Leptospiraceae > Leptospira > Leptospira wolffii. The sequence goes on along the minus strand of NZ_AKWX02000013.1, from coordinate 336,872 downwards.
CTCATCGACCAAATTATGCTTCATGAGAGTCTGAACTAGATTTGCGCTTCCATAAACGTGTAGATCCGGTCCTTTTTCTTGTTTAAGTTTGGTGATTTTCTCCACGATATCTCCATTCAAAAATACGGAGGGCTGCCATTCGCTAGAGGCTAAGGTATTCGAAGCGACGTACTTGGTCGCTTTCATAGCGGAAGGCCAAAAGTCCGCATGCTTCGGCCAGTACGGTGCCCATATATCGAAGGTTTTACGTCCTAACAGTAGATCGAATGGAACGTTCATCTGCTGATTCATGACTGTTCCGACAACTTCGTCGGTATAGGGGACTTGCCAACCGCAATAAGCAAAGCCATTGTCGGTGTCTTCTTTTTGACCACCCGGTCCTTGTATGACTCCGTCAAGAGTGAGGAATTCGAGTACAATAATTCTTCTCATGGCTCAGTACCTTCTAAAGAATGTTCCGGCTCAATTTTTAAACAAAAATTCCGAAACGTCAATAGCATTTAAGTATGAGTTTTTAAATCGATGAGATCTCTAATACTGTAAATTATTACTGCATTACGAACTCATTTCGCGACTATTGTCTAGGATTTATTCGAGCCTTGCTCGTTAGAACATATTCAATAAAAGTGTAAGGATATTTATGAGATTTTTACTTTTTTCTTTTGTGATCATCAATCTCTTCTGCTCGGGAAAGGAAAGGCAAACATTCAAAATAAACGGTTACGTTGATGATAGGACTCATACCTTAAGCGATCCGTATATTAAACGGACTAATTCCAGATTATCAGAAGTGGAAAGCAGCTCTTCGGTGAAAATCGCCATATTGATCGTGGATTCCATTGGAGATAAGAATATAGAATCCTTTGTTATGGAAATCGCCAACCAGAACGGTGTGGGTGCGAGATATGTTAATAATGGGATCTTGCTATTTATGTCGAAAAATGATCAGATGATTAGAATTTCGATCGGGTCAGGCATGGAATGGGTTATTAGCGATAAATTAACTTCGCGGATTGCTGACGATATGGTGCCGTATTTGAGAGAAGGGGATTTTGAAACGGCGCTAGATAATTCGCTCAAATCCATTATTCCTTTAGCCACCGGTGTTTCATGGAAAATCGACTCTAAATCGCTACGGTCGTTAGCGAAGAATGACCTGAATCAAATTTTTCAATTTAACGGCGCTCTTATTTCAACGGAAAAAGTGGGCGTGCGCCAATTCGAAAACCAAGGGGAGGAATTTTTGCTAGTAAAGACAGATGATGATCTAAATATCAATTTGATAGTTACAAGGTATAAACCTTCGTTTTCTTCACTAAATAAGGAAAAGGCTAAACTGATTACCGCTCGTTTAGTGAAAGTGAATCCGATTACTTTTCAACTTTTAGGGGTTGATCCTTAATTTATCGAACCTCATATTATTCTAATTTATGAACTTGCTCACTTCGCCCATCGACTTTCTTGAGAAAATCAAAATTGGAGGTCTTGAGCAATGGATTTCTATTCGTTCAAAGAGCTTAGAAGGTCCGATTTTATTGTTTTTACACGGTGGTCCTGGAACTGCTCAAATCTTCTTTTCTCGAAAACCTCAACAAAAATTAGAAGAACGTTTCATAGTAGTCAACTGGGACCAAAGAGGTTCAGGCAAATCGTATAGTAAAAGTCTACAAAGATCGGATATGACTATTAGTGCTTTTCTGCATGATACGGAAGAGTTAATCGAATATCTAATCAAAAGATTCAATAGGCGAAAGATTTTCTTAGTCGGGCATTCTTGGGGGAGTATTCTCGGAATAAAACTGGCCTCGGCAAGACCCGATTTACTATTCGCTTATATTGGAATCGGTCAAGTGGTGGATATGATAAGGGGCGAAACGATATCATACAACTATACTCTTCGAAAAGCGACCGAATCCGGTAACGATAAAGCGATCCGAGAATTGAGGAAAATAGGCCCTCCGCCATATTCGGATTTGGATTCTGCCGGAATCCAAAGAAAATGGTTATCGAGATTCAATGGGATAATGAAGAAAGGGAATATTTACAAAACCATCTTCGTGAATATTGCCTTGTCCGATATTAGTATTTCGTACATTATCAAATTCGTAAAGGGGATCGTGTTCTCGTTGCAAAGTTTGGAGAATGAACAAATGGGGGTTAATATAATGCGGAAGATCCGGAAGCTGGATATACCGATATATTTTTGCGAGGGAAAATATGATTATACGGTTCCCTTCGAGCTTGTGGAAGAATATCTAGAGATATTAGAGGCGCCTCAGAAAAAGATCGTTTGGTTTGAAAATTCCGGTCATCTTCCGAATTTCGAGGAGTCGGAGAAGTTTAACGAGTTTTGTATATCATTATTATAAATTTAAATGTGTAAGAACGGCAGCAGGTATTTTACATGTCGAAATCCCTTTTATCCTCATTCGGGTCGCCGGACCCGGGATAATACTGTCGCGAGATTCTATACGAATTCATTATGATCAAGATAATTTAGCTTGTATCGTGTCTTTCGATCTGCTATTCTTCTGCGAAAACGATTAGTAATATGAAAGATCCGAACGAACAAGCTGAGAAATCGACTTCATCGGCTGACTCAACGCCTAAGGTGACCGGCATAGGCGGTATTTTCTTTTTTTCCGATAATCCCCAGGAAACGAGAGAATGGTACGCCAAAAATCTAGGATTGGAAATCAATTCGTGGGGTTCAAGCTTCGAATTCAGGAATCTCGATAGGCCTGACGAGATAAATTCTCTCCAATGGACTCCCTTCAAAAAGGGGGATGAATATTTTTCTCCATCCAAAAAGGATTTTATGATCAATTATCGAGTCCAGAATATCGAGGCGCTCATAACCAAATTGAAAGAAAATGGCGTAACCGTACTCGATGATATTGCGAGTTACGATTATGGAAAATTCGTCCATATTATGGATGCTGAAGGAAACAAGATCGAGCTGTGGGAGCCCCGTTGAAATCGCTTTAAGCCGGCCACACTATGAGCTTAAACGTCTCGCTTAGAAATGGTCATTCTGTTCGCAGTGAGCCTTCGGCTATCTCACAAACCATTGAGCAGCTGCTTGCTTCAGCTGCTGTTCTTCCGGTTCTTCTCCGTCGCAGACCCAGGCGATAATCCCGTCGGGACGTATCAATGCGGCGCTCAATCCTAATTGTTCTTTTGCCCTACCTGAAACATACTTCATTCGATCTCCATATTCACCCGCTAAATTTTTTAGGGAAGTATGTATACCGAAATCAAGTAGTATCGCCCGGCCATCATGCATGAACTCACCGATCCTTGTCCCGTCTTCGAACTCAAAGTTGGGAACACTGTGCCCTAATAGAGGGTGGGTGCCTCCTAGATTATAATGAGTGTGAATACCCCATACTCTTCCTGCCATGTACGTGGCACCGTCGCGTGTTTCCATAAGGTCGCGGATAATCGCATTCAGCGCTCGAGCCTGAGGTATCGGTTTCATGATCGCAACCTGAGCTCTGGACCAATCCAGAACTCGCGCACCGATCGGATATCGTTCAGCATGATAACTATCTAATAGACTTTCCGGGGCTCCATTTTGAACGGTTGCGGCAAGCTTCCAGCCTAGATTCATTGCATCTCCCAATCCTAAGTTTAGCCCTTGGCCTCCCAAAGGAGAATGAATATGTGCGGCGTCTCCGGCTAAAAGAATTCGTCCATTGCGGTAGTTCGTGGCTTGCCTGGCTCGATCTGTCCATGTACTAGCAAAATGTAAGGCGTTGATGGTAACGTCGGTGCCCGAGATATAGCGCAAAACTTTCTGCACATGTTCCAACGTGATCGGTTTTTCCGAATTGTGAAATTCCCCTCCGTCGAAATCCTGCATTATTAAGAAACCCGGCTGCGATTGCAAATACATGCCTGTCGGCGTAGGATTTCGGCCCGGACTTAGCTTCTCCGGGTCGGTAATATCTACCTTGGCAGAATAGCCCGTAAATTCCGGCTCCGTACCGGCAAATTCAAAACCTCCCACCTTACGCACAACGCTGCGACCTCCATCACAACCCACAAGCCATCGGCTCTTAAAAGATTTCTCACCCGATCGAACCGTCACCTCGTCCTCGGTTTGATGGAAGGAAGTCACTGCAAGTCCCCGCATGATTTCGACTCCCAAGGATTCCGCGCGTCGTAATAGTATCGTTTCCATCTCTTCCATTTCGGATATCAGATTCGTATCTGTCGAACTTGGCAGACGATGTTTCCACTGAGAATTGTCTATATCGCCTTCATGAAATGGAATGCCGGCGAAGTGTCCTACCTGACGACGAGGACCGTGTTGCACGGCCGTTGAGTGGGGATTTTTTAGGCGTTTGTATATTTCGAGTTCGTTTAATAATCCTCGGCGGTAAAGCGCTTCGATCGTAGGTGCGGAAAGTCCGCGTATCCCGAAAGGCATCCGTTTCAACGGGGAATGAGAATTTTCCGCCTTTTCCAATATCAATACCGAACATTTGGCTAAGGCCAATTCACACGCGAGAAAAAGTCCTACCGGACCCGCCCCGGAAATGATTACATCATGGATCGACAAGTCTTGTTTCACTTATTCCACCCATTCTTTAAGATTCTAAACGTTAGATTCAAGGTATCCTTGGGAGAATGCGAGTTGCACGCAAAACTTACGCCTTCGAGAATCAGCTTTGACACACATTCCGCTTCCATCTTATTTGCGCCGGAATCGTTCTGAATTTCCTTGGCCAGAGTATTCTCATATCGTCCCCATAATCCGCGTAAGTAAGAACTCAATTCGGGCGAAGTTCTGATGAGTTTTCCGAACCCCGAGAATGTCTTTTTACTAGGTGGATTGAATAGCTTACTCGCTAGAAAGTATTGATGAAGGGCATCCAAAATGGATTGGTCCTTCTTTCGCTCCCGAATCGCTTCCAAGATGTCGTTGTCGATCTCGTCCTCAAGATCGAAAATGAGCGACTCTTTCGTAGGAAAATAATTGAAAAGTGTGGTAACCGCTACCTCGGCTTTTTCAGCTATTTCGGCGACTGTAACGGTTTCAAATCCCTTTTCTATAAAAAGATCGCGAGCGATATCCGAAATGAGTTTTCTAGTTTTTGCTTTCTTTTGTTCCCGCAGCCCCATCTTCGAATCGTTCCTATAATTGGATTCAGTTCCTATTTTTATTAACAACAAATTAATAGCAAATATAAAATTGCACTGACTTCATAATTATATATCCTCCTGAATGACGCGAGGAGATGGGAATCGGGGCTTTTTTGGTTGCAAACGGCTGAAAAGTGGGGTTTTTTGCGGATATACGGACTTTTTGAGCCCTCATTCAGAGAAGTTCCGCGAATACACATAAGCGTTGCCGCATGTTTTAGCTTAAGTCAGGCCGGCGGGGATAAGGATGGAAATCGAATGGAAAAACATAGGATATTTACGACATCCTTTGCAAGTGTTTATCCCATGTATGTTCAAAAAGCCGAAAGGAAAGGGCGAACCAAAGCGGAAGTCGATAAAATCATCTTTTGGCTCACGGGATACGATGCGAAGGGATTTCAAAAACAACTTAAGAAAGAAGTTAATTTCGAAGAATTTTTCGAACAGGCCCCGCATATTAATGATAACGTTTCGCTGATCCGAGGTGTTATCTGCGGATATCGTGTAGAGGAAATTGAAGACGAGCTTATGCGCAAAATCCGATATTTGGATAAATTAATCGACGAGTTAGCGAAAGGCAAAGCCATGGATAAAATATTGCGCGGGTCCGTTCATTAGATTGTATCAGGCGACTTCAGAGCGTAGCGATTAAAACGAAGTAAGATACTTATGGCAAAGACTAACAAAAATCCCAAGGTAGACGTATTTTTAATAAAGGCCGAAAGTTGGCGGAAAGAATTCGAGAAGTTGAGGGGAATCCTTCTGGAATGCAAGTTGACCGAAGAATTGAAATGGGGGGTGCCGTGCTACACTCTCGGAAAGAATAATATAGTCTTAATGCACGGATTCAAAGAATATTGCGCGCTTCTATTTTTTAAGGGCGCTTTGTTAAAAGACCCTAAAGGGATTCTAATTAGACAAACCGAGAATGTACAATCTGCCCGCCAAATTCGATTCACCGATGTTCGGGAAATAACTAAATTAAAAACCGTCTTAAAGACTTATATTTCCGAAGCGATCAAGGTGGAGGAGTCCGGCTTGAAAGTGAATTTCAAAAAGAGTTCGGAATTCGCCGTGCCGGAGGAATTCTTAAGCAAACTGGATGAAGTCCCGGGATTAAAAACGGCTTTCGACGCATTGACTCCCGGACGACAGCGAGGGTATCTTCTCCATTTCTCCTCCGCTAAGCAATCTAAGACGCGAGAATCTCGGATCGAGAAATGCATACGTAAAATTCTTAATGGTAAAGGATTGGACGATTGATACGTTCTTTTTAAAGTGAACGGATCGCAACTTCGAATCGGGATTGTATAACGTATCGGAAAGGACCAATGAAGAAAACCGGTAATAATAAGAAAGACTTATCCAAGCAAGAGAAGGAAGATTTACTCCAAGTTTTGAAAGTCCGTTTCGAGAAAAATAAAGACCGCCACAAAGATATTCATTGGGCGGACGTACAAGCGAAGTTGGAAGACAACTCGAAAAAGCTATGGTCCTTGAATGAAATGGAAAGGACAGGCGGTGAGCCGGATGTAGTCGCTTACGATAAGAAGGCGAATGAATTCATTTTTTACGATTGTTCCGAAGAAACTCCGAAAGGAAGAAGGAGCGTCTGCTACGATCGCGATGCTCTGGACTCTAGAAAGGAGCATAAACCTCAGGATAATGCGATCGATATGGCTTCGGCCATGGGGATCAAACTTTTAACGGAAGAGGAATATCGGGAACTGCAGTCCCTCGGAAATTTCGACGCAAAAACCTCGAGTTGGATCGAGACGCCCGCTTCGATTCGAAAGCTTGGCGGAGCCCTTTTTGCCGATTATCGTTACGGAACCGTCTTCGTTTACCATAACGGTGCGCAATCTTACTACGCCGTTAGAGGTTTTCGAGGTTCCTTGCGCGTCTGATTCTCCCGATCACTATCGTTTGGGGATTTAAAATCCGCATTTCCTTTGACAATATTTCGCTTTTTGAAACTTTTAATAGAGAATACAATGAAAAGAATATCCGTATCCATCGCAATTGCCCTCTTTGCAATCGCTTGTTCGTCGACGGAGATCAAGGAAGCCCCGAAACCCAAGCCGGCTTTCGATTTCAAAGCCTATGTGCCGACTACAATGGATGAAGTAGTCAAGCTTGCAAAGAATATCCATGAGACCGAAGGAGACGGCGGGGTAGCGATCATCAATACAAGGTATAAGATTAAGTATAAGCTTCCGAAATTACCCACCAAAGTCGACGAATACGGGTATATCGTTTTGGGATCTCTTACGGATTTTTTGCAGACCCCCTTCAAGTTGGAGGATATTTTTACCTATCAATTGGTAATTCCGAAAGGAAAATTTAAAGTAGTCTTATATTTTCAAGACGTGCTCGTTCGATACACTCTCTCCAATGCTAAATCGGAAGTATACTTGTACGTTCTATACGCGTCGTATAATGATTTCGATAAAACGGCTATTCTCTTGATCAATGCCGTAAATAACGAAACAGACGAAGCTATTATTCAAAAGGATTTGCAATGAGATCCATTGAGATCGGATTCTTTCTTTAATAATAATCATTCGGACGACAAATGAGAAAGTTCATTATTATAATTCTCTTAATCTCTTCTTCGAGCTATGTTTTTGCCGATGCAGAAAAGGATAGATTGAAGGCGGAAGAGAGACAAGGATTTAGGCTTGCAATCGGTATCTTTGCCTTACTTGGAGGGATTTCCTACGGACATCATATTTATTCGCAAAATTCTAAACAGGATTACAATCATAAAGTGCAGTATTTTGCGCTTTGGATAGGTTCCGAAAGCTATTCTTCCGGTAATTTTAGCAATTTGCCCGCTTCGATATACGTATACCAAGACGCGGCAAGCAATGTGAGACACATAAATCGCCAAATAGATACGGATATCCAGCAATCGGTCGTCTTGAGCACGCTTGGGGCGATGCTACTTACGAATTATTTTTTTCAAAGAGCGATGGACACTAATACTTCTTTTCGATTGAACGGTTCATTGGCTGGAGCTTCCATTTCGATCAGCAGGTCCTTTTGATCCGATCGAGTCTTATGAAATATCGTCTTTTTCTTTTCTGCGTAGTATCCATTTGGAGTATTACACTTTTTTCTTGCCAGTCGCTTACCGATCGCAATGTATCCTACTCCGGGCTTAAATTTACTGGAGTATATCGATGTTCTCCTGGCTCTGCCCCGAATATTGACTATTGGTATTACCTTAGATTCTATCGGGATGGTCGCGTGATTAGCGTCAGTAGTACCGGGAATCCGGAAGATATCAAGACTTGGTTTTCTGCAGAAAAATCTGGAATTTCGTCGGGAACTTATTCTGTGGATGGTAGCAAAATAGTCTTTAGCACCGAGATTTCCGGCTATGCGGCCGAGTTGGGCATACCTTCTGCCGCAGTCAAGTATCAGGGTTATATTTTAGGCGAGGAACTTGTCATAGATACTCATAGCGAGATCAACGGTTTTCGTTCGTACGGACAACGTTATAAATTTATTTCTTTAGACTTTTCCGATTAGCCCAAGATTCGATTAGTATATATGCTTCCTTATTAGAACATTTCGATTCACCTGAGGTAGCCAAATAGAATGAATAATACGATAGATACTCTCCGACGCATCGCAAAAAATCAGTTTGCGAGAACGGCGTTCTTCTGCTATTTTGCTTATCAAGTTTTTTTGATTCCTTCGAGTTACTTTGGAATCGAAGAGCAAACGCATCCATCAGACACACTTTTTTATATTCTACTTCTCTTACTTATATTATCTTTGTCGTTTGCGGTTATCTCCATATTGCTGTTGACGGAAGATCGCGATCTGCCGAAAATCCCGTTTTTAGAGCTTCTTCTGCAAGTATCGGTATTCGTATCCGGCTGCTGGTTTGTTACTATAATTTACACGCTGCTTTTTGCGCTTTTTAGCAGAATCGATCTGAATCAGAAAGAAGTCTCCTTCGATCTCATTGTGAAAATGATCATTTTTGCGACAGGATACGTATTTCTGACTTCTATATATTTTGCTGGTTTATCTTTGATCATTGCAAAGAGGTCTTATAAGGATTATTTCTCTAATTTGAGAAGAATATTCTCGGACAGAGGAACGTATTTTTATGTAGGCGGGTATCTTGCAATTATAGCGTTATTTGTAGCTACAATCGTTTTAACCGGATATCAATTTGAATTCGTAAATCGATTTCTATATTTTGCGGGTGTCGGTTTTATCTATTTGGATTTCATCCTGCTAACTCTGTATATACAAAGATTAAAATAGAAGAAGGAACCGGAAACATCCGATCGAAGTCTAAAGGAGCGGAAATGAAGTATAGAGGTAAAAAATGAACGAAGATTTTTGGCAGCAAAGGTGGAAAGAGAATAATATTGCATTTCATCAAAGCGAGGCGAACCCTCTTTTAGTTAAATATTTCGAAAGCATAGCTTTGACAAAAGGAGATCGGATCTTTCTGCCCTTATGTGGTAAGACTTTGGATATCGCTTGGCTATTATCCAAAGGATTTCGTGTGGTTGGTGTCGAATTCGCCGATCTAGCCATTCGGCAATTGTTTTCCGAGCTGAAGGTTACGCCTAAGATTTCTCAAGTCGATAAACTCGTTCGGTATAGCGCGGAGGGTCTCGATATATATGTCGGAGATTTCTTCCATTTGACCAAGGAACTTCTTGGACAGGTGGACGCCGTTTACGATCGAGCGGCTCTAGTTGCTCTTCCTCCCGAGACTAGGATACTTTATACCAAACATCTCGTAAAAATCACGGATCATGCTCCTCAGTTATTGATTGCATACGATTACGATCAAAATGTGATGTCGGGCCCTCCTTTTTCGGTCCCACAAATAGAGATAGAATCGCATTATAAAAGCGAGTTTCATCTTACTCGATTGGCTAGTTTGGAAGTGCAGGGTGGGTTGCGAGGACAATGTCCTGCAAAAGAGAATGTTTGGGAGTTAAAGTCGATTTAAGGTTTACAAAATGCTCGAAATATTACGCGCATCTTCGGGAAAGATGCGCGCGGTAAATCCTAATTGAAATCGTCTATCTTTAGGTCGTCCGGAGCCGGTTGGCCTTTGCCTGCCTCGACTAAACTTTTTAAACTGAGTAAAAAGGTCGCCCATTTCATGCTGCAATGCGCGGTGAACTCGCTTTCGTTTTTCCAATCTTGATGACGAAAATGGACTAGTGTCATCTTAGCTCCGTCAGGAGAAGATCCTTGGGTCAATTGGAAGTCCACATGGGATCCCACCCAGTCTTCCGGACCTTCTGTACATTCCCAGAGGACCCGTTGGGGAGCAAGTTCCTGCACTTTCATTTCGAAACCTGCCAGTCCAAAGTCGAAGCGGATGGATTCTCCAACTCCCGAAGTCCCTCCGGAGAATTCCCCCTCGACTTGTCTAGTCCACCATCCCGCTAAACCGTCTTTCGTTGCAAGCGCTTGGATGACTTTCGGTGCTTCCGCGCGAATGCCTATTTTGTGATATATTCCGTTCATCTTATTCTCCTTTATCTACGTTGTTTTTCTTCTTCTTTCACGGCGTTGCCGATAAAGACGTTATTCTATTCTTTAATCCCTTCTCGGATTTCCAAACCGTTCAGGATCCCGGTCCATCCATTTCTATGCGATTCGATTTCTTCGTTAGTCAGTCGTTCATGAATCAAAGTCACAAGAGTTTGCGGCTTCTGCTTTTTGTTCGAAGGATCGGCAATAGAATCGAAAGTTATCGTTACGAGAGTATCGCGACCGCCCGTTGCGATAGACTTCCAAGTAAATACCAGTCTTTTCGGTTCATTGATCTCTCTGTATTCCCCTTCATGAGGTAGAACCTTGCCGTTTAGGACCATATTGATTAAAAATTTTCCACCCGGTCTAGGATCCAGAGTAGCGGATTGAATATTGACCGCGTCTTCGGGTAAAAACCATTTCGACAAATCTTCGGCGTTTAACCAGGCTCGAAACAGTCGTGTCGGATCGGCGTTAATTTTTTTTTCTAGTTTTAGGACCGGTTCGGTCATGATCTTGCTCCTCTATAAATGCTTCTAATCTATCCAATTTGTTGGTCCAGAATTCCTGATGGTAAGCGAGCCACGCACTTGCTTCGGAAAGGGAACGATTCTGCAATTCCAATCTAAAACTACGTCCGTCATTTGGATCCCGCACCTTGCGTACAAGACCCGCCGAGGTAAGCACGTCGATGTGCTTGGCTACCCCTGCAAACGACATGGAAAAAGGTTCGGCCAACTCAGAGATTGTGAGCGAACGTTTCCGCAAATGAACAAGCATTTGGCGTCTAGAGCTGTCCGATAGAGCGGCGAATACCCGATCCAACTTTTCCTCAGCTTTCAATAATCCAACCATTTAGTTGAATAAATATTACCGGGGATTTTTTCGTCAATTATTATACCAAAGGGTTGAGTATTTTTTTGAAGAATTTGGAAAAGAATTCGGTCGATTCTTCTTTTCTAGGTGCTATTCGGACATCGATTTCGAAAGAACCGTAATCTTTTCTTTCGGAGAATCCTTGGAAATTTCTTGTTTCCTTTGAATAGCGGCCTTATATTGTCCCTCCCTAAAGAAAGAGGTGAATCGGGTATGCATCCAATCATTCAAAATATCTTAGCCGTTATCGCCGGGCTTGTCTTCGGAAGCATCGTGAATATGGGGATCGTTCTCGTCAGCGGGAATATTATTCCTCCTCCCGAAGGGGCAGATGTGACCACTATGGAAGGCCTGAAGGCATCGGCCCATTTATTCCGGCCTGAGCACTTTATCTTTCCGTTTTTGGCTCATGCTCTCGGCACTCTAGCCGGGGCTATAGTAACCGCACGGATGAGTGCCGGATACACGTCGGAACTCGCCTTGGTGATAGGAGCCTTTTTCTTGCTGGGAGGAATAGTGAGCGCATTCATGATACCGGCGCCTATTTGGTTTATCATACTGGATCTTGTGGTCGCATATCTTCCTACGAGCTATCTCGGAGGAAGAATCCTTAGAAAAAAATAATCCAAACCTCAACTTTAAGTATTTGTGTAACCGATCGGTTACATATATAATGGCGGTCGAACATGCGTAGAGACGTATTCCAAGCCATCGCGGATCCGACCAGGAGACAAATCATCGGTCTCCTCGCCAAGGAACCGATGAACTTGAATGCAGTAGCGGAGAATTTCAAGATCAGCAGACCGGCCATTTCGAAACATATTAAGATTCTCTCCGAATGTGGTCTTATAAGTATCAAACGCCAGGGTCGGGAAAGATACTGCATTGCGAAATTGGGTAAGTTGAACGAGGTGGAAACCTGGGTGACCCAATATAAAAAGTTCTGGGATCGCAAATTCGACGATCTGGAAAAGTATCTTAACCGGATTCAAAAGAAGTAGGAGACAGTATGGGCACGACGAATCAAAAATTTTCAGTTCAAAGATCTTTCCAAGCCCCCAAGGAGCTGGTATTCCAGGCATTTTCTACGGAGGATGCCTTGGCGGAATGGTGGGGGCCAATCGGAGTTTCGATCGAAGTAATCCGATTGGATTTTAAGGTAAACGGGGTTTTTCATTATAAGATGAAGGGGGATGAGGAACATTACGGTCTTTTTCTATTCAAGGAAATCGAAAGGCCGAATCGGATCACTTGGATCAATTCCTTTGCGGATAAGAATGGGACCATCATCAAGCCGCCCTTCGAAGGTTTGGATTTACCGAAAGAAATTCTGAATAAAATCAGCCTAGAAGAAAAGAATGGAATCACCACAATCACTTTAGTGAGCGAACCTATCAATTCTACGGAAAGCGAAACCGCAACCTTTTACTCTATTATGGAAGGCATGGAAGAAGGATGGGGCGGCACATTCGATAAGCTGGAAAGTTATTTGTCAAAGATCGGAAGATAAGTAGAAAGTCTTCACTCTATAATTCGATCGGACTACGGAAGAAAAGGCTTCATCGCATTCTTTAGAATAAACGATAAAAATGTCTTTCCAGTATTCTCGAAACGAAGTTTTTAATCCAGACGAGAAACTTCGTATTCAAAAATGAGAAATAAATTCTTAATTCTTCTCGGAATTTTATTTTTTCTCTCCGGATGCAGACCGGTCGGAGTGACCGTTTATTTATTTCCGGATACAAAGGAAAGCGCAAAGGTTCGAAATTACCTTCTCGGGACGATTTCCGAACAGCTAAGTATAGAAATTACCGGAAAGGAAAAGATTTCCGTATATTCTCTTCCAATACTGATCGAACGTATCGGTGCCTTTCAGCAAGTAGAGACCTGCGACGGAGACCGCGACGAATTCTGCATTTCCTTAAGGCTGAATGAAACAAGGAAATGCATGAAAGGAAGGGGAATATTACGCATTTCTTCCGTTCTTCGTTTTTCTTCCGGTAATAAACCCATCCAAGCGCCGAGCCCTATTCTCTCGGAGTCCCAATTCGAATCAAACTCCTGCCATTTCTCCTCTCAAACCGTTCGTTCGGGGGTTTATGCCTCGATAGAGCATCTTGTTCGAAGCGTATTTCCTCGAAGATATTTCGTCCGAACTCCGTTAAACGAATTCTTTACGAACGCTTCCGGGAACGAGAGGTTAGGGGGATTCTACTCGGATTTTCTTTCGGAACTTTCGAAAGATCCTTTGGACTGGAAGAAGGCCGAAAAAATCCTATTATCCGCCGAAGCACAGTTCCCACAGGACTTTTCCTTATTACAAAATATAGGGACGATTTATATATTCCAAGGAGAATGGATTTTAGGTTGTAAATATTTTTCCAGATCGATCGAATTCGGAAAGAGTGAAATGCTTTTTCGATGGTTGGATGCGTGTGAGAATTTCGAATTCAAGGAGATCCTTCGTTGACTCAGGCTGATAGAGAAACGGATTCGAATCGAATGGAAAGAATATAAAGAAAGGTGATGGTGATATGTTCTTAAAAAATCCTAAAGCGAAAAGAATGGCCGGAAATGTTTTGTTGCTCCTCTTTTCCTTAGTTACGATATTTCATGTGTTCGTCATAATCGGGCTGGTCCCACTCGATATGGTTTGGGGAGGACGCATTCAAAAACAGGAAGAACTGTATTGGTTCGAATTCATTTCTCTCGCATTGAATTTTCTCTTTATCTATGTCGTTCTTGCCAGACAGGAATATATAAAAACGCCGATAGCTCCCGGAATCCTGAGAATGACATTGTGGGTCATGGTGATCCTGTTTTCGTTAAATACGATCGGAAATCTGAATGCTCTTAACCGGATGGAGACCTTGATCTTTACTCCGATCACTTTTTTGATTGCAATTTTGTGCTTGGCTCTCGCTTAAAAAAAGTATAAAATTCTGGAATTCAAAAATTGAAATATTCGGATATACGAAAAGTTCCGGATCGGACCCCGAAAATCCATGAAGACAGATTATAAAGATATCGACCATTATATCAGCACGTTCCCGGAAGACGTTCAGGAAATTCTGGAAGGTTTGCGGGCCTTCATTCGAAAGAATGCTCCGGAGGCGAAAGAAAAAATCAGTTATCAAATCCCTACATTCGATTTCTATGGAAATTTGGTTCATTTTGCTGCGTACAAGAATCATATAGGATTCTATCCCGGCGCAAAAGCTATCCGTGTCTTCCAAGAAGAGCTGAAAGGTTTCAAGAATTCCAAGGGAACGGTGCAATTCCCGATCGAAAAACCTTTGCCGCTCGGATTGATCGGGAAGATCGTCAAATTCAGGGTAAAGGAGAACTTCGAATCCGGAAAAAGGAGAGCGAAAGCTTAACGGGTCTTGTAACATTCGGATGCCTCTCGCTCTTTCGTTTGATTCAGATTCGGTTTCAAAAACCTGTCGGATTCTGAGGGAATCAAAAACGATTTCTTGTCTTCCGAACAGTAAAACGGGTTTATAGTATTAAAAAAAAGTATAATGAAATTAGGACTGCATATGAAATCCATTCTCTTTTCGCTATTAATGTTTTTTGTTCCGGTTTCCGGAAATATTTTCGGACAGAGCGTATTCTCCGAGAATCATTCCAGCCGGGCGGACGTAAAAGTTTACGTAGTGAAGTATGAGAACCAGGCGGACTTGAAGGTTTATAAGGTCAAGTATGCCAACCAAGCGGGAGCAAACGACGGTAAATGGTTTTTTACCAATTACGAATCTCAGGCAAAGTTTAAGATCTATTTCGTGGCTCATGAAAGCCAGGCGGATATTAAAGTGTATTTCGTGAATTCTTCCAGTCAGGCGGGATGGAAAAATCGATCTAAAATGGACCTTTTCTATTAAGTAATTCTATCCCAAAATCGCTAAGAACGGGGAACTTGAGGTTAACCGAAACTCCGATTTTATGATAAAGAATTCGATTTTTTGAATGCCTTTTTTCGAAGTGGAAATTATTTTTGCGCTGGTCTCTTTTGAGACTACATTCCGAAAACCGAGGTTTTTATGGCAGGTCAAAAAGAGAAGGGAATCGACGAGAAATACTGCGAGACCTGCGGCTCCATAATCAAGAAGGCCGCCGAGATTTGTCCGAACTGCGGTGTCCGCCAATTTTCTTCCGACACATTCGGCTCCGGAACCGACTGGTTAACCGCTCTTCTTCTTTGCTTCTTCTTAGGAACTTTCGGAATTCATCGTTTTTATACGGGTAATACGGGGATCGGTATCGCCCAATTATTAACCTTTGGCTGCTGTGGGATCTGGGCCGTCGTAGATTTTATCCTTATTCTTACCGGTTCCTACAGGGATGGAAAAGGCAACCCGTTGATTAAAAAGTCTTAGGTTTCTCACTTAGCCAAATCTAAGTTCCCAAAAATTGCTATTTGGCCCGGAATCGGCGGGTTATTGCAATTTCCCGTTCTTTTAGGTTTTATTTAGGGGTAGAAGGTACTACATTCTACCCCCATTTTCCTCCACATCCCCTTGTTTCCCAGGGGCATTTCTAATCTTTCTCCCCGAATCCTAAAATTTTTCTCCCTTTTTCTCTTGACTATAGATCTTGTTTTTATTATTTTACCAGATGGTTAATTAACTATATGGTTCAGCTCTCTGCCACTGCAGATCACTTAAGCGCTACATTCGCCGCACTTGCCGATCCTACCCGACGTCAGATTCTTGCGTCCTTAAAGGATGGAGAGAGGTCGGTGAAAGAATTGGCCGAGCCGTTCGCGATGAGCCTGCCCGCGATCACGAAGCATTTGAAGGTTTTGGAAAAAGCCGGTTTAATCTCTCGGGGTCGCGAAGCTCAGTGGAGACCCGCAAGGCTGGAAGTGGGGCCTCTACAGGAGGCTTCGGCTTGGATCGATCGATACCGCAAATTGTGGGAGGATAGATTGGACCGACTGGAAGATTACCTACGAGAGTTACAAAAGAAGGAGAATCAGAATGAGTGAGAAAAAGGAAAGAATAAAGAAAATCGCGTATTGGATCATCACAAGTTTGATTTCGCTGAATTATCTTTATGCGGGAATCATTTATATTATCAAAAACGACCAGGTTATTTCCGGAATGGGGCAGCTAGGCTATCCTCTTTATTTCATAACGATTTTAGGAATTTGGAAAATTCTGGGGGCCGTCGTTCTGATCGCTCCTCGTTTGCCTCTTCTTAAAGAATGGGCGTATGCGGGGATTCTATTCAATCTTACCGCCGCTGCCGCATCCAATGCGATCTCCGGTTTTGAAATTCCGCACATCATCACTCCGCTCGTCATGTTGGTTTTCGCGGCTTTTTCCTGGTGGTCAAGACCTGCGGATCGGAAGCTTGCAGGGATTTTGAGTTAGTTTAGAATAGTATAAAAATAGAATGTACTTTATCGGAGAAACAAATGGATACTAAAGGAATTCGATTCGGGCAGAATGGGGAGCTCATAATCGACAGAATTCTCGAGGCCCCGAGGGAACTTGTGTTTCGAGCCTGGACGGATCCGGAATTATTCATGCGTTGGTGGGGTCCTAAAGACTTCACATCTCCGTTTTGTAAAATGGACTTTCGGGTCGGAGGAAGATATCACTTCTCCTTACGTTCTCCGGATGGTAAAGACTATTGGAGTACGGGAGAATACCGAGAAATCGTTCCTCCTTCCCGTCTAGTATTTACTGACAGCTTTGCGGATGATAAGGGGAATGCGGTTCCCGCTTCCTATTACGGAATGGAAGTGGATTGGCCGGAAGAATTAGTGGTCACGCTCATCTTTGAAGAAGTCGATTCCCGGAGGACCCGAATGATTCTTACTCATACCGGAATGCCTCCGGGAGAAGTAGTGGAGATGACCGGCGCAAGTTGGAACGAATCTTTCGATAAGCTTCAAAAATTGTTAAACGAATACCAGAACGCGTAAGGCGATCGGAAGTGGGAGTCGCTTCGGAGTGAAACCGACGGAATATTTCTATACGTTTCGTAAGAAGCGAAGAATCGTTTCTAAGAATATGCGGCGGGAGTATTTTTTCCGACCCAAGGACCAGAGTAGGAGAACGATTATGAGTGAGAATTTAAAAGCCGCCGAAGACACTTCCGATCGTGAGATCGTAGGTTATAGGCTTTTGAACGCGCCCAGGGAATTAGTATGGAAGGCCTGGACGGATCCGAATCATGTGGTCCATTGGTGGGGTCCGAACGGATTTACGAATACAATCGAGTCCATGGACGTAAGATCGGGAGGGGTATGGAAATTCGTCATGCACGGTCCTGACGGCGTGGACTATCCGAATCGAATCGCCTTTATCGAAGTGGTAAAACCTGAGAAATTAGTTTATACCCACGGCTCGGATGAAACGGATCATCCGGGAGATTTTTTCGTCACAGTGACTTTTAAGGACCTGGGTGGAAAAACTGAACTGGTGATGCGTTCTATTTTCAAAACTAAGGAAGCTAGAGACGAGGTCATAGAGAAATACGGAGCCCTGGAGGGCATGAATCAGACCCTCAGTCATCTGGAAGAATACCTTACGAAGATGGCTTGATTCCTACAGGATGATGCGGAGAAAAGAATCCGTACGTCCTTTTTTTGCGGTCCCCGGGCGCTTTTGTCCGGGGTCTGAAATATATTATTTAGTTAGCGTTCGAAAAATAAAGGAATATAAATGAGTACGAATACTCCTCCTAAAGCAGGGAACCGAGAATGGATCGGCCTCGCAGTGATCGCATTACCTTGCTTGTTATATGCGATGGATTTAACGGTTTTGTATCTGGCGGTTCCACATCTTACTGCCGCATTAAAACCTTCCAGCTCCCAACTTCTGTGGATCGTGGATATTTACGGTTTCTTAGTCGCCGGGTTCTTAGTCACTATGGGAACCTTGGGGGATAGGATCGGAAGAAGAAAACTATTATTGATCGGGGCCGCCGCATTCGGCGTGGCTTCCGTACTTGCAGCATTCTCCAACACTTCGGAGATGCTCATTGCCACACGAGCTCTCCTCGGTATTACAGCAGCGACTCTAGCGCCCTCGACACTTTCCTTGATTCGTAATATGTTTTTGGACGATCAAGAGAGGACCATGGCTATCGGGATCTGGGGAACCAGCTTTTCTTTCGGCGGTGCAATCGGCCCTTTGGTGGGAGGAGTTTTACTCGAGCATTTTTGGTGGGGTTCCGTATTTCTACTTAGCGTCCCGGTGATGATACTTTTACTCATCGTGGGACCGAAGCTTTTGCCGGAGTTCAAGGATCCGAATGCAGGAAATTTGGACATACTCAGCGCGATTTTATCATTGGCCTCGGTTCTTTTGATCATCTACGGTTTTAAGAGAGTCGCCGAAGCCGGCTGGGATCTCATCTGCATCCTCTCTATTCTTTCCGGAATCGGAGTAGGTGTCCTATTCGTACGTCGCCAAAAGACTCTTGCGGATCCTTTGATCGACCTGGCTTTATTCCGTATTCCCCAATTTAGCGGGGCATTAATCGCGAATACACTTACGATTTTCGTAGCCCTCGGCACATTCTTATTCATCGCTCAATACCTTCAATTGGTTCTGGGGCTTTCTCCTCTCCAAGCGGGGCTTTGGACGATTCCTTCCGCTATAGCTAACATAGTTGGATCGTTGACAGTTCCGGTTCTCATTCGCAAAGTTCGTCCGGTGTATATCATAATCGGCGGGCTCGTCCTGGCTGCCATAGGACTCTGGCTCTATTCTCAGGTAGACGGGGTGTCCGGCCTCATGAACATAGTAGTCGGATCCGTTATTCTCTCTTTGGGAATCTGCGCGGTTGTAATCTTAGGAACGGATATCATAGTGGCTGCCGCTCCTCCCGAGAGAGCCGGCGCCGCGGCTTCTATTTCCGAGACGGGAGCGGAATTCGGCGGGGTCTTGGGAATTGCTGTATTAGGAAGCATCGGAACGGCGGTGTACAGAAATCAAATGAAAGATGTAGTGGCGATCGGTGCAAGCCAAGAAGCTACGAATGCGGCCCAAAACACTCTGGGAGCGGCCGTTGCTCTTGCGAAAGAATTGCCGGACCAATTCGGTGCCGCATTATTATTGTCCGCCAAAGAAGCGTTCACGGATTCCATGCAATTGGTATCCTTAATATGCGCGATTCTTACCGGATTGCTTGTGATTTCGGTTCTGGTATTACTTAAGAATATGAGAAAAGAAGAAGGTACCTGATCTTTATTTTTCGAAATAAGATGATTCGGAGTTCGGACAACGTGTTACTAAGAAAGTAAAACTTCTATAGAAAAACGGACCGAACCCGAGTCTGTACGATTTAGTGTCCCTATATACTAGGATTCGATTAAATTTTTGGTGCTCTTATAGAGCCGTTTCCTATTCTCCGATCCAGAGGAGGTTCGGCTGATCGACTCCCGTCTATTTGTTTGACGGTCCGATTGATGGAACTACGAAATGTATACTGTACTACTGTTCCTACATTCTTATAATCGTTGGCTCGTGCTTGTTCTACTCGCGCTTTGCCTCTTAGTTTCTTGCTTCGCTTTAATTTATCGGAAAGAGATTGCTTCCGGTTTTCTTAGACATTTGCATTTGATAACCACTTCGGTTTTGCATCTGCAATTGGTTTTGGGTTTGATCGTATATTTTAAAAGCCCTTTTGTAAGAGCCTTCTTTACCAATGCGAAGGACAATTTCGCATCTCTCGAACTTTCCTTCTTTTCCGTTTTTCACGCGTTGGTGATGTTCTCGGCAGTAGTGATATTTACCGTCGGATCCGCAAAGGCCAAGAGAGAATCGGATCAAAATCGAAAACATCGGATCGTTCTATCTTGGTTTACTAGTGCTTTATTTCTTATAGTCGTTGCAATCCCTTGGCCCATAATCAGCGTCGTTACAAGACCTCTTTTTAGGATACCGTAGAATGAGATTATTCACTTCAAAATTGGGTTGGTTACGAGTACTTTCGGTTCTAGAAGGATTTTCTCTCATAATTCTCGTTTTCATTGGCGTGCCCTTAAAGAGAATTTGGGAATCGCCGGAACTCGTCCAAATCTTGGGGCCGATTCACGGAGCATTCTTCCTGCTCTTTTGCATGAATTTGCTCGGAGCCGCCGTCGAGTACAGATGGAAGTGGACCTTATCCGCGAAGCTCTTTTTGGCTTCCATGATTCCTTTCGGAACTATTTTCTTAGATTATAAAGTTCTAAAACCTATGTGGGAGTCCGAGGTTTCGGAAGAAAATCCGGCGGAATAAGTCGGCCTATTCCGTTTCTTCGGTGAATGCCCGAAAAAAGTGGGTCGCGGGTTTACCGTATAACTGGTACAATTTCAGAAAATCCTCCAATTTCAAACGCAGTTCTCCCGATTCGATTCGGGAGACGAAGCTCTGACAGTGACCTATAGAGTCCGCCACTTCCGTCTGGGAAAGTCCCGCCTCTAGTCTCGCTTCCTTGAGTAATTTTAGGAAATTTTTGTGTTGCTTACGATGATGCTTCAAGGCGGATTCCGGTCTCGGAAGATCATAGAAAGGATTCGGATTTATGGATAAGATTCAAGAAAATTCTTGCGGGCATCCTTCCTTTCCTTTTTCTCCTATTAGAGAAGTCCTAAAAATCGGATCGACCCGGAAATATAGATGATACGAGAACTCCAAATTCGAGTCGCTCCGGAAATCGCCGGAGAGGACGGTCCCTTAAAGTCCTTTGTCGCAAAAAGCCTAAAGACTTCGACAGAAAATATTCGTCATGTGGAGATATTGCATAGGTCCATCGACGCCAGACAAAGAAACGTATTCTTTCAACTGAGCGTTCGCGCATATATCGGAGAGGAATTTCAGTTTCGCCCGATACCTCTTCCCGAATATCCGGATGTAAGCAAGGGAGAAGAAGTGATCATCGTAGGAGCGGGCCCCGCGGGTCTTTTTGCCGCTCTTAGACTGATAGAATTGGGCATGAAGCCCGTAGTCTTGGAAAGAGGCAAGGACGTCAAGAATCGTCCTAAGGATCTTCAATCCATCAACGCCCATCATGTCGTAAACGAAGATTCCAATTATTGCTTCGGAGAAGGCGGAGCAGGCACTTATTCGGACGGAAAATTATACACTCGATCCAAGAAGCGAGGAAGCGTAAGGACCGTGTTGGAACTCCTAGTCGGTTTTGGAGCGAATCCGGATATTCTCATCGAAGCGCATCCTCATATAGGTACTAATAAGTTACCGAATATAGTCGGAAAAATACGGGAAACGATTCGGGAGAGAGGAGGGGAAGTACGCTTCGATACTAGGGTCCAAGACTTCATCCTGGAGGGAAATTCTATCCGTGGCGTAATCACCAAAAACGGAGAGAAAATCGAATCCAAGAAAGTGATTCTTGCGACGGGACATTCCGCGAGGGATATTTTCGAACTGCTGCATCGAAGAGGGATCGAAATCGATTTAAAACCTTTGGCGGTGGGGGTAAGAGTCGAGCATAAGCAATCCTTAATAGACTCCATTCAGTATCATTGTGCGGATAGGGGGCCTTATTTGCCCCCTTCTCCTTATAGCATAGTGAGACAGGTGGACGGTAGAGGAGTGTATTCCTTCTGCATGTGTCCCGGAGGGGTGATAGCGGCCTGTGCCACTAAGCCAGGAGAGGTGGTGACGAACGGTTGGTCTTCTTCTCGCCGCGCTCGGCCCACCGCAAACTCAGGAATCGTAGTGGAATTACGAGCGGAAGATTTTCAACCTTTTGCAAAGTCCGGACCTCTTGCGGCGATGCAATTTCAGAAGTCGATCGAAACGACTGCTTGGGTTGCGGGAGGCAAGACCCAGACCGCTCCCGCACAACGTTTGGTCGATTTTACGGAAGGAAAGATTTCCTCGGATTTGCCCAAAACATCTTATCCTCCAGGGATCGCGTCCGTAAATCTCCGCGATGTACTTCCGGGTTTTGTATACGACGCTCTTGCGCAGGGGTTTAAGGAGTTCGATAAGAGTATGAAAGGCTATTTTACGAACGAAGCTGTGGTTCACGCACCGGAGACCAGAACCTCTTCTCCGGTTAGTATTCCTAGAAATCCCGAGACTCTCGAACATATAAGGATAGGAGGTTTATATCCCTGCGGAGAAGGAGCCGGATACGCCGGAGGGATCGTATCTGCCGCTATGGACGGGATGAATTGCGCGAACGCCTGTGCGGGAGTTCGGAATGAAAGATAAGAAATTCGTGAAATTTCAGAACCAAGACATAGCTGAAATATTCGCCGATTATCCTGCTGAGTTAAGGGAGCGACTTTTATACTTGCGCGGACTGATTTTCCAAGTCGCATCCGAAACCGAAGGCGTGGGACGGATAGAGGAGGTGATCAAATGGGGCCAACCGAGTTATATCACTCCCGAATCCAAGAGTGGAAGTACGATCCGGATAGATAAAAACAAAGCCGAGGAGAACGGTTTTGCCATATTCTTTCATTGCCAGACCAATCTGATCTCCTCCTTTCGAAAAAAATTCAGACAGGAATTCCGATTCGAAGGAGATAGGAGCATTCTGTTTACTACAAAAACCAAAATCCCGGAAAAAGCGCTGAAAGAATGCATCGCGGACGCTTTGACTTATCACTCCAGAAAAAAGCAATCCGCTTCGCAGAAATCCTCCCGTTAAAGTCGGAGAAGACTATTTAAACCAACTTTTGAAGGTTTCCGGAATCGGACTCACGGTTCTACTGGAATAATCCATAAACACGAGTCCTGTTTTAGCCTTACATATGATCTTTCCTTTGATCGGACCGTCGGTATGGATCATACGATAATATAGGTCGCAACCCTTTGAGCTAAAATCTCCCGCTCCGATTTCCACGAGAACTTCGTCTCCGAAGAATGCTTCCGCTTTATATTCCACCACAAGGTCGGTCAGGATGATTCCGAGTCCATCCACATCCAGTTCCGAGCATTCTTTTTCCTTAAATAATCTCGCCCTGGCTTCGTGTAGTAAAGATACTACTTTGTCGTGAGCCAAATGCCCGGCAAAGTTGGTGTCGTAAATTCTGATTCTTAAACTAGTGGACCAAGAAAGTCGTTCCGGAACGTCTACTTGTATTCTGGCCATGATGATTCCTTAATGTGGTATTATTCTTTGTATCCCCGGGCTCGCCGAGCTTCTTCCAATTTTCGAATCGTATCTTCCGCGTCTTTGATTCTTTCCATTTCCTCTTCCGGGGTCACTATTTCCGGTTCGGGAGGTCGAATGAATCCGTCCATCTCGTTCCTAACCCCGTAGAGAGATATGCCGTAGGCGATGAGTCCTATCGCCAATCCTCCGATGAGGCTGATTCTTCTCTCCGCCTTGATTCCGTAGAATAGGACTAAGATCGAAACGTAGGAAAGGTATATAAAGAAAACGATATAAAGTACGCTTCCGAATATCCCCCTCGGAGAAAGGAAATCCAGGAAACCCCAGAATATTAACAGGAAAGATATACCGGCGGCGAATTCTAAGGACGGACGAAAATCCGATCTCACCGAAGACAATCTGGAAACTCCGTAAAAGATCCCGCCAACGACCGCCAAATAAAGTACGGAGAGTAGAATGCAATTTAAAATTCCGTAAAGGGAATCCGGAAGGACAGCCTGAAAAAGAAGCCTGGAAATGGAACCGCCGGAAAAAACGTAGAGTAAGCCGATTTTCTGGAAGGAAAAACGACTCAGAGTATACGCGAATAGAACGGAGACGAAAGTTCGGGTCGCTACGGATAGATGGCCTTGGTAGGAAGCTTTTGCGATCTGCTCCCTCGGCCTTAATAGGAATTTCCAGGAGTCGGAGAGAAAAATTCGAATCGAATTCATTGTAAGAGACGCGCAAATATTCCTACACACGCATCCGAATGCAAGCGATTCTCTCCGACTCGGAAGGGGCTATTTTTTGTCGGGGATATAACTCGCGTAATCCAACATAGTCGTGAATCTTACCGGATCCCGCTCATATTCCAAAACTTCGGAAAGAGTTCGGAAACGATTTTGCCCGGCTCCGATTTCTATATCGTTACCGGTAAATTGGAGAGGATGTTCGTATCCGCAGGCATGCGCTACCGAAAGTAATTCTTTTCGGAATCCTTTTATGTAATTTGCCGCCCGCTTCGCTTTCAATTCCACATCTAGACCGGCTTGTAACCATTTGCTCTGGGTAGCGACCCCTGCGGGACAATGTCCCGTATGACATTTTTGAGCCTGAATGCATCCTATGGACATCATGGCTTCTCTTGCGACGTGGATCAGATCGCAACCCATTGCAAAGGCCACGATGGTTCTATCCGGAAAGCCCAGCTTACCGCTACCGATCCAAAGCATACGGCTGGATAGTTTTTCCCTTTGGAAGATTTTATAGACTCTTGCGAAACCTACTTTGAACGGAAGGGACACATGATCCGTAAAGGTGAGGGGAGCCGCACCGGTCCCTCCTTCTCCTCCGTCGATGGTGATGAAATCGGGACCTTTACCGGTCTCCTTCATTCTCGCGGCTAGTTCCTCCCAAAATTTGGTTTCTCCCACGGCGCTTTTGATTCCTACGGGAAGTCCCGAGAGACCCGCGATTTTCTCAATGAATTCGATCAAACTATTCACATCGTCGAACTCGGTATGTGCGTTAGGCGAAATACAATCTTCTCCAGGTTTGATTCCCCTGATTTCCGCGATTTCCTTGGTCACTTTGGCGCCGGGCAGGATCCCTCCTTTTCCAGGTTTGGCTCCCTGGGAGAGTTTGATTTCTATGGCCCGAACGTTCGGATTCTCCTCTATCTTTCTTAAGAAAACGTCCATGGAGAATTTTCCGCTATGGTCCCGGGCTCCGAAATAACCGGTTCCCAATTGCCACATAACGTCCGCTCCGAAGGTATGATAGGGACTTAAGCCTCCTTCTCCCGTATTGTGGTAGCAACGTGCGAGTTTGGCGCCTTGGTTCAATGCGGAAACGGCCCTCTCGCCCAAGGAACCGTACGACATAGCGGAAATATTTACTACGGATGCGGGACGATACAGTTTCTTGCGATTATGGAACTCTCCCATCACCTTCAGTGCGGGAATCATGGAAGGATCCCCTTCCACATAAGTCGCCTTACTGTCCGCAAAAGGAAAAGCGGCGTGTTTGATAATGGGATATCCCGCGTCGTATAATAATTCCGTAGTTCCGAACCCGAAATTATTATTTTGC
Organism: Leptospira wolffii serovar Khorat str. Khorat-H2; assembly: GCF_000306115.2. Classification (NCBI taxonomy): domain Bacteria; kingdom Pseudomonadati; phylum Spirochaetota; class Leptospiria; order Leptospirales; family Leptospiraceae; genus Leptospira; species Leptospira wolffii. The sequence goes on along the minus strand of NZ_AKWX02000013.1, from coordinate 311,149 downwards.
ATCTTGGAAGTTGCATATACCCAGGATCGCTCAGCGCGATTGAAGGGCATTTCTTCCTTATCGTTTGCGACCCAGTATTGCCTGAGCTCCGGACCTATCTTTTCGAATAGGTAACGGATATGACCTACGATGGGAAAATTGTGTTTAATCGTGTGTTTTCTTTGCAGGAGATCGTGGATGAATACGACTACCAAAAAGACGAAGGTTAGGATGGACCAAAAGAGCCAAGCGTGAGCGTCGAAAATTTGCCAATATTCCAAGATCGTTTCTTCTGACATGCGCCGAAGTATAACGGAAAGGAAAGAAATTGCAAATGAGTTTTTCTTCGGGAAGCGAAGTAAAGAAACCTAAAACGTATCTTAGGCTTTTAGGACGAATTCTTTTTTGAACTCTTTTCTAGCGGTCATCTTGATGCCCAGAAATTTTCGTCCGTTTTGAATTACGAACGTGTTGCTTTTGACCCAGTCCCCGGTGTTGATGATATTGATCTTGGGAATGCAGAGAAAATCGTGAGTGTGACCGGAGATCAGAACTTTCTTACCTTGGTGAGTGATTTTGGAAAGTCTCTGATAATAATGCAGAGTCTCCTCTATCGTGCTAGGATCCTGGCGGTTTAAGTGATTTTGGTAGAAATTCTCGGAAAATTTGAACAAAGCAGGGAAAATGGAAGCGAATACATGCAAAATTCTTAAAACTAGAATGGAACCCATCCAAGTGAATTTATTATATTGGCCCTGATGCCCATGTAGAGCGATTAGGACGTCGTTTTCCGCCTTCTCGCATACGATCCAATTCCTTTCCCGCAGATAGTTTTCCACATTCGGGGACAACCTCATGAGGTAGGAAGTGGTGTCGTGATTACCGACGATATAATATTTTTTGCCGCTACCCGTACCCGCGGAAAGCTTGTCCAACCGGTCGAAAAGTTTATTGAACCTTTTCTTTCCTTTAACTCGGCGCAAACGTCTATCCGCGCTAAAGAACCAACTTTCTATGATATCACCGACTAGGTAAAGATTCTCGAAACGGATATTTTTCCGATCCAGATGATCCAGTAGCTGGAAAAGTTCCTTATGCTTATGGGTCTTGATTTTTTTGTTTAGGAGGTAATGGATATCCGAAATGAAAAAGCCTTCGTAGATTCTCCCTCTCCGGAATTTCATTTAGAATGGATGCCTTAATTCCATATGACGATAGGATTCACATTTGTCAACGGAATAGAATGTGAAACTCCGTAGAATACGTGAATACTAATGCGCTTCCTCACGGAATTTCCCGGAGCGGATTTACGTTTTTATTACAGAAAAATTTGAATTTGAGCTCGAATTCTATGAGAGCCCAGGTTCTCCACCGTTCCTCCGTCCAGATAGGCGTAGTCCGCTTGGAATTTCAGATTATGCTCTCTCATATAATAAGATAAGGCTACGCCTCTTTCCTTCGAGTAAACCAATTTGGGATCCGTTTTTCCCCAAGGACGATATTCGGAATAGCGGATTGCGACTCCCAAATTATTCGGAAACAGGTATCCGATCTGTAGGAACCCTCCTTTTACGGATCTGGAATATTCCCTATGCGTTTCCGTTCCGATCGTTTTCTCCACGAAAGGAGAATTTGCTTTTCTCGCCACGGATTCTCCGGAGACGGATACTCCTTTCCATTGAAAAAGAAACTCCGCACCTGCATGGGAATAATCGAATCGGGCGAATTCGTAAGTATTTCCGAAGGTGGAATGATCCCGGTTCGTGTTTCGATTGGACGCGCCCATCAAGGAAAAGGAAAGGTTCGGGCGATCGGTTCTTTTCAGATCCGGTTCCCCATTATCTTGGAAGGTTCTGATCGGGAAATAGGTAAGTTTACCACTGAGAAGAACTCCCGACGCCTCCGAAGTCCGATTTCGTCCGTCTCCTCCGAAGATTCCCGCGGAATATCCGAAACGATCCAAACCGAATAAATCTCCCGAGGAGACTAGGATTCCTACGTCTCTATCCAAATTCAGCTCGTCGTTAGCCATCGTACGATCCACGAATTCTTGGACTCCGTCGGAAATGAATCTTTGTCGATTGAAGGGAACTTTCATTTGCCCGATCTTAAGATTTGCGTTACGAAATCCCGTGTAAGAAATGCTGGCATCTCTAAGAGGTACGGGCCTATCCTTCTCCATATCCAAATTGGAAAAGGAAAATTGAATATAATATTGCCAATCCTTGCCTAAAAAATTTCCCGCGAGAGTAAGCCTCGCTCTTCTGGTTTGGAGTTCCGTTTCTTCCCGGGTATCGTCTTGTTCGTGCACGATGGTTTCCGTGGCTCTTTCCTGTAGTCTCGCCCGGATATTTAGGAAGCTTTGCAAATCGGGAGTTTGCAAAGAGATCCCTTTACCGAAATCCATATCCAAGAGCACGTTGTCTTGTGGCTTAGCTTGGACGGTCGCGATTTCCTTTCCGATTTTTTTCTTCTTTTTGGTCTTATTCGTCGGAACGGAAGCAGCAGTATTTTCTTTCGATTCGGGGGAAAGGGAGGGGAGGAGAAGAGTGCAGGTAAGAAGGACTGTCACACCGGATGGAATGAATCGGGACCGAATCGGTTTCGAAATAGAATGCGAACTCATAGTCCTTATATCTGTATTTTCTTTTTATAAATTAGGAAAAAGTCCTATTTTTCAGGGGGACTCCGATCCGAAAAAAAAGAACAAGAGGACTTTTTAAAGTTAGAAAGGGAACGTTAAAGAATCGTTCCCTCGAAAAGGCGGGTATCTAAAATAAAATCGGACTTAGGTCGGGGGGCGTCGGTCCCATTCTAAATTTATGATAGTGATGCAGGACAGCAGGACCAAAACCGCTAGGATAAATAATAATCCTCCGTCGTCGTCCACTACGATTCCTAAGAAGAGAAGGTGAGAAAGTACGGCACCAACCATCAGTCCGAAGCCGACTAAAGCCCCGATGAATCGGGAAGCGGGAAAGACGAGCAATGTAGCGATGATGAACTCTACGGAGCCGGTGCCGATTCGGCCCCAGGGCTCGATACCTAAAGTGGAGAATATTTTCACCGATTCGCTGGCACCGGTGAATTTGAAGAATAAAGTCTGAATGAAAACCAAGGCCGAAAATACGGCCAGAGTTGTGGAAATACGGTTTTTCGTAGTCTGGGTCAAAGCCACCATCGAACGCTCCTTTCCCAGGATTCGGGCTCCCCGGGGTTTCGTTACAGTAAATGCAAAAATTTATCTATATAATTCTTCGATTTGGTCCTTATATTTATCAGAGACGACGTTTCTTCTGATCTTCATCGTCATCGTGAGTTCGTCTCCCGGCTCGAATTTTTTAGGCAATAGATAGAAGTTGGAAACTTTCTCGAAATTCTTGAATCCGTTTTTGGCGGAGACTCTTTCCTTGATTTCCTTCTTGAATAGTTCTCTTACGTCCGGATCCGAGTTAGGATCTTCGATCTCCTGTAAGAGTCTGGATTTCCATTCTCTCAATTGTTTGTCCAAAACATCCCAATCCGGAACGAGTAGGGCGCCGAGTACCTTTTGGTCGTGTCCAACAACCATCGCTTGTAGTACTAACTCGCTTTGTGTGAGTGCGAATTCGATCGGCTCAGGCTCCAGATTTTCTCCTCCCAGGAGTACGATGGTATCCTTAGCTCTTCCCGCGTATTTCAATTCGCCCTGGGCGGTCCATAAGAGAAGATCTCCCGAATTCAACCAACCGTCTTTGATCGTCTCTGCCGTTTTTTCCGGATCCAGATAATACCCTTGCATGATATGATCCCCTCGATGCCAGGCGATACCTTTGATCCCGGGTTCGTGGATTTCCTCTCCTTTTTCGTCCAAAATCTTGATCTCGACGCCTGGGATACATTTGCCCAGGGTTCCGACGGAGATCCGATCCAATCTTCTTCTCGTAGACGCTCCGCTGGTCTCGGTCATACCGTAACCTTCCAAAATAGGGATACCTATGGAATTGAAGAATCGATCGATGTATTCGGGTAAGGCCCCGGCTCCGGAGATCGCGAATTTCAGATTTCCTCCCAGACTTTTGCGGATTTTGGAGAATAGCGCCTGGGCGAGAATGTTCGGAACGAAGTATAAGAGCGCTCCGAAGAAGGCTACGGAACGGTAAACGATCTCCAAAAGTAAATTCCGTTTATGTAAAGTGAATTCGAGGCCTACGAGCCTACTCTTATAAGTGTAATAGGAGGAGGCGACCGATTGAAAGGTCTTAAACAGAAACTTGCCTACGGGAGAAGCGTCCTTGAGTTTGTCCTGAACCTTATTATAGAAACTCTCCCAAACTCTTGGTACGGAAAGCAGAAAGGTAGGCTTGATATCCTGTAAATCCTGCCCCAGACTGGAAATGGAGGTAAACGCTTCTGAGGCTCCGGCGCGGATACATGCGGTTTCTATCAATCTTTCCGCAATATGCCAAGGAGGCAAATAAGCCATGGTCCTATCGGCAGGTGTGATTCGGATATCATCCAGAGAAAGGGACATGTTTACGTTGAAGATTATATTCCGATGGGAAAGCATAACGCCTTTGGGCCTTCCTGTGGTGCCGGAAGTATATACGATCGTCGCCAGATCCGTTTCGCGAACGGATTCTCCTCTTTTATGAAATTCTAATTCTCCTTTTTCTTGAATCCATCTGTCCCCCAAGGAAATCAAGTCGTCCAAATGTAGGATTCGGAAAGGAGTCTTGGAAAAGGGATGGGAGGAGGGTTCGAATAAGATGACCGTTTTTAAGTGAGGAAAGGCGTCCGCATTTGCCGAAATCTTACGAACTACCTCGGAATTCCCTGCAAAACATACCTCTGTCTTTGCATGATTTAGAATATATACGAGATCTTCTATCGTGGAATCCGTTCCCCTAGGCACGTCCACGCTCCCTATATTCGTAATTCCTAAACTAACCCAGATCCAACGATGTCCCGAGTCCGCGATTAACCCTATATTCTGACCTTTTTGCGCACCGATCGAAACGAGTCCTAATCCTATACGCACTACCAAATCGTTCAATTCTCGGAACGCTAGGGATTTGTATGTTTTGCCGTCAGGTTTGAAGAATTGAGCGGGAGAATTCGAAAACGCTTCCGAAGAGGATTTCATCATCCAGGGTACAAACCGGAGACATGGGTAACAAAATAGACCGGGAACATAGGTAACACTAAACGTATGCAAAGGAGGGCTAATCCTTTGCCGTGGAAAGAGGTGTCACCTATGGACGAGAAAGTAAAATTCATTGCAGCAGTCTGCGATGGTAATGTATCGATGAGTTCTCTTTGTGAGACATTTGGTATAAGTAGGAAGACCGGTTATAAATGGCTGGACCGTTACCGTAAAGAAGGTCCTGAAGGATTATTAGATAAAAATCGAGCTCCACATTCAAATCCGAATCAAGTGGGCTTTGCCGAAGAAAGGATGATCATAGGAATTCGTAAAGATCATCCAACCTGGGGGCCTCGAAAGCTTCTTGCGTTTCTGGAAAATTCTCATCCGGAGTTGGACTGGCCTGCTGCAAGCACGATAGGAATCATTCTGCAAAAAAGAGGTTTAGTAAAATCTAAAAAGAAACGGCAGGGAATGGCAAGATACTCTGAACCTTTCAAGGGGTATGATCATGCAAACGCAGTATGGTGTGCAGATTTCAAAGGAGATTTTAAGTTAAAGGATGGGATTCGTTGTTACCCGTTAACGATTTCAGACGGATATAGCCGCTTCTTACTCTGTTGCAAGGGTTTATCCGGAACAAGAACATATGAAACTAAAAAGGAATTCGAGAGATGTTTTAGGGAATATGGACTTCCTAATGCAATACGAACAGACAACGGGATCCCTTTTGCAGCAGGATTAGGAATTTCGCTACTTTCTACTTGGTGGATCAAATTAGGAATCTTACCCGAACGTATCCAGCCCGGGCAAGCCACAGGAGAACGGAAGGCATGAGAGAATGCACAGGACCCTAAAGGCAGAAGCTGTTTATCCCAATCCGTTCGAATATGAAGCAGCAGCAAAAATCTTTTGATAGGTTTAGGAAAGAATACAATAACGAACGTCCTCACGAAGCCTTAGGGCAAAAGACACCATCTCATTTTTATAAGGCATCTACAAGATCATTTCCGAATCGTATACCGGAGATTTCTTACCCTGGTCACTTCGAGGTCCGGAAGGTGGATGATGGGAATTTTTATTGGAAGAATAAAAGGTTCTTTGTTACTAAAAGTTTAGGGGGCGAGTATATAGGCTTCGAGCCAGTGGAGGATGGTATTTGGACAATTTATTTTAGCTTTGTTAAAATAGGAATATTTGATGAAAAAAGACAGAAGGTCTCTAGGATATTAAAAGTGTAACCCATGTCTCCGGTCTAAACTGTTACCTATGTTCCCGGACGTACACAGTATAAGGTTTGGGAATGTAGGAAGGGGAGTCTTAAGGGTTCCATTGCGGGAACCGATTTTAATCCTTACCTGAAAGCGGGTCCAGGAAAAATTCAAAAATTATGATATCCTGTAGTTGTCGAACGATCGTTTTATAACGATCAATGACGTATATGATTTCTGCCGAATGCCTTCGCGTCATACAGATTCTTATCCGCTAGGCCCAGTAACTCCTGGTAAGAATGGATATCGTGATCCGTATTGCTGGATACGCCTATGGAAACGGTGACCCGAGTGAACGTGCTTTGAGAATGTTCGATGCCCATATCCTCGACGGTCTGTAGCATATTTAAGGCGACTACGATCGCACCTTCCACCGGAGTATCGGGTAGTATGACCGCGAATTCTTCCCCGCCGAAGCGCGCGATCATATCCGAAGAACGATTCAAACATTCCTTCAAGGATTGAGCTACTTGTTCTAGAACTTGATCTCCCTTTAAGTGCCCGTAAGTATCATTATACGCTTTGAAAAAGTCCACGTCTATCATGAGGACCGACAAGGGTCTCTCCGTTCTCAGGGAACGGTTCCATTCTCTTTCCAATTCCTGGTCGAAGAATCTACGGTTGGCCACTCCGGTAAGAGGATCCAAGAGGGAAAGTTCTAAGAGTTTGTCCGCCCTTTCCTTATACTCGTCTTTTTCTTTTCGGAAAGTATTGATACGATCCACGAGTCCGAGAGAGAGTAGAATAACGTTGCTCAATAAACCCAGTTTTAACATTCCCGAAGCCACTTCTTCGGAATCGTAAAATCCCAACTTGTTTAGGGAGAATATGATGGTCCCGATCAAGCTTAAGACCCAGGCGCTTAGAAAAATGGTCGCCTTTCTATCCTTGCGCACCGTCTGGATGACCGATATGACGATCAGTAGCAGTATCTCCCCGATCGGAAGAATGGCGCTAACCGGTAGCAGATATTGGAGCGGGACGAAAAAGGGCAAAAATAAGCATACGATCCAAATGCCTGTAAATCCTCGGATGATCTTATGTGTGATCGGATGGAGATTTCTGGTCTGCAGATATTCTTCGGCGAATAGACCCAGAGAAATCATGATGATACATGTGACCGTGATAAAAGAGGAGTTAACGAATCGGGGAGAATTCGGAAGAAGTAGCCAGAATCCGTAGCCGGAAATCATGATCGTAAAATAGGTGACTCCGGCGATTAGAAATACGTAATATAAATACGCTTTTTCCCGGATGCCCAGTAGTAGGAAGAAATTATAAAAGACCATTACTCCCAAGGCGCCGAAATACATTCCGTTCAATAGAAGAGAAATACGGGAGGAGGATTCCAACTCACTTTTAGTGACTAATTGCAGAGGAAGGGAAAGGGAGCCCTCGGACTTGACCCGGAGCATAACCTCCACTCTGCCCTTATCTTCCAAGGGGAGGGGGAATACGAAATACCTGTCCTTGATCGGTCTTTCCCGAAAGGGAAGCATATCTCCGGTATGATATTCGCCCTCTCTGTTTTTGGAGTCTCTCCAGAAGACGTCGATATAATCTATATGAGGATATTCTAAAACTAGAAAGCGTTCTTCCGAGAGAGGCTCTTCCGTCTCTACTTCGAATTTAAGCCAATAAGGAGAAGAGTCGTATCCGAAACCCGGAATCCTATCCGGATGTTTCTTGAATTCCAGATCCGATTCTCCTCCCGAGAGCTCCTGCCAGGTTAGCGATCCGGATACGTCCTTTAAATAGGATAAAGTCGATTTTAAATAGATCCTCCGGGGAGAATGGGAGTCCAGAAAAATGGGCTCCGATGTAGTTCGGTTTTCTTCCGAAAAGGAATTTTGAGGAAAGAATAAGACTAGAGAAAAAAGAAGAAATAGAGGGAAAAGTCCAAGGAATGGAAATTTCGGATCCGTAGATTTTCGTTTCTCCGAACGCTTCGGCATACCGAAAATATTCTTACCTAGGGGCGGTTGTCAGTCAAAAAACTTTCTAAAGTCTCTTTCGATTTGCAGAAGATCCGACCATACTCCCTTAAGTATAATATCGGATAAGATAGGAATCCTATCCGACTAACGAAGATCAGTCCGGGTCTCTTTTGAACTCTCGTCGATTCACGAATAGAAACTGAGTCTCGCTCGTGATCCCCGCCTTACTTTTACCCCGGATTACCATTGTGGGATAGCTTGTAGTCTTATGAAAGTCCGGTATACGAACCGTATATTCGGTATCCGATTTTCTGGATACGATTCTATCTTTTCCGCCGATTTGCATCGTGATAGAGGAAGGCTCCAATCCTTCCACTCCTACGTTAAATGTTTCTCCCGGATTGACCCAGGATCCGTCCGCGATCCCCAAGCGAATTTTGGAAGGGGGAGCGGTCGTTAGAATCGCATTGAAAGTCTTTTGGCTGATTCCCCAAGCGATCAAGGCTCTATGAACCGTATAGGGATCCGTACCGGGAATATTCTTACCTCGATTCACCGTGAATGCCATTCTGTATCCGGCGGCCTTAGCTTCTTCAATGACTCTCACATCGAATAGTCCGAACGGATAGGCAAGATCTTGGATCTTTCTTCCTGTCTTGGCTTCTAAAGTAGCTTTGGAGTCCCGTAACTGTTGCCTGATTTCCGCTCTTTTCATCGCAGGCAGTTTGGGATGGTATACCGTATGAGATCCGATGTCTAGAACTCCGCTATCCAAGGCGTCTTTCAGTTCCGCCCAGCTGAGATAATATTTGTACTTAGGATTGGAGATAACGGTAGGATAAATGAAGACGGAAGCTCGGAAGCCGTACTTTTTCAAGAGGGGAACAAGCACATTTCTATGGGTTATGGAGCCGTCGTCGAAAGTAAGAAGAATAGGCCGTTTCGGAAAATCGTTACCCGCCTTTCCTTGGATATACGCGTAAAATTGATCCAGACTAACCGTTTGGTAGCCTAGACCTTGTAGAAACTTAAATTGCTCCTCCAAAAGATTCGGATCCAAGTTGTATCCGCCCATCGGATCCCCGTTTCCCACCAAGTGATGGTAACATAGTACCGGGATTCCTTTGCCGTGCCCAGGAGATTCCGCTCCGGAGCTCTTAGAATCGTAGGAAGTTTTAGGAGGAAGATCCGAGACTCCTGGAACCGTATTCTCATACTTTTTGGGAAGAGCGACCTTCTCTTCTTTTCCTTTTTCGGTCGGAGAGACCTTCTTGGACGCGGTTTTGGATTTCTTCCTTCTCTGCACCCTTTTGGATTTATGAGAAGAAGTGGAAGAAGATTGGGAGGCGACGGATTCTTCCTTCTCCTTCTTAGAATGAATTGCGGGAGAAGGTTTAGTTTCCTCTTCCTTAGGGATTTCGCGTTTCTCGGGAGCGGTAGAATTTTCCCCGGATTTTTTGGTCTTTCTTTCCGAAGTCGGCTCGGGGGTCAAAAAGTCGTCTACGGGGGCGCCGATCAGGAAGGAATTTACTAAGAGTAGGAAAAAAATTATTGATAAGTTTCTAATTTGCATCGTATTTGGAACGGATTATTCCAAATTTCTGAGACCTCGGCGATCTGCAAGTGTTTCGCGGGATTGGGAGAGAATAGGGATGGTCGCCTGTCCGAGGGATTCCTCCCTAGGACCAGGCTCAAGCGGTTGAATGGATTTCGCATTTTAGACTCGCATATCCTTTTTGAAAAGGAAGCGAGAGAGGGATTTTATTTTTTCCCTTTTTCTTTGATTAGTCGCTTCAGAACCGATTCTGAATGGTTGCTTAGTTTGATTACTGCAGCCTTATTCGGTTTCTTTTTTTCCAATTCCAGAAGGATAGTGGAGAAGCGGAATTTTCTGCGAATATGATTCACTGCAGGAATGGAAGTCTTGAAGATCCTAGCCAATTCATGATCCGCATTACCTTCCTGATTGAGATCGTAGAACTTGGATAATTTGGCTTCGTCCCATACGATCTTCTCGTCGGTTTTGTAGTAATTGTGATACTCTAGACGACGGCTATTTCTTTCATAGGAGCCCTTATTTCTTTTTTCTCTCCAAAAAGGGTGCCTATTTCTTGCATATTTTATGTCATCTATTGAATAACCGGATTTATTTAACCATTCTGTGGTAATACTGGACTTCTTGGGTCCTTCTAACTTTGATTTGATGGAAAATTCAATATACTGCTCTGGCGTTTTCGCAGAGAGAAGTTTCTTTTTTTCCTTTTCGTAATCCATATCCTTGCCTTGCGATTTCTGTTTCACCCTTGCGGTGTTTTTTCTATCTGAATAGGTGGATAGTGTTCTCTACCTGGATCAATACCGAAACTCTTTTTCCGATAGAGTGCGGAAAAAACAAAAATCCCCTATTTGCAAAATAAATTATCTGTTCAGAAGATGCAAGCCCCTTAAAGTATACTAAGTTTCTTGAACACGGGTCCGACGAAGTGTATGCAACCTCATGAGTTGAAGCACTAGGCACTGTATGGACAAGAATCTACGTAAATTCACAAATCTCATCCTATCATAAAAACGACTGAGAGCGCTCGAATATTATTAAAAGAAGTGAAAGAAGATTGTAGTATACGCGAATCTTGGCTGTTTTTCGAAGGCCATCACAGAATCGGCTACAAGAATTATACGGCTTCTCGTGGTAAGAATGGGACTCCCTTTCGAAAGAATATCAAAAGGTGGAAACCGAAATACTTTTTCAAGGTCTGAGTCGACGTTGTATGGGATTGATAAAGTTTTTTGGAGTCAGAATGAAACAACTTACGGCGCATCTATGCCTTTTTTTCTGGATCTCGTTCTCAGTATACGCTCACGAAGAAGGTGCGCCTCACGCGCATAAGGACTCCTGCAAACAGGACGTTGAAAAATTCTGCAAAACCGTCCCTAAAGGGGAGACTATCAATTGCCTCAAAGACAAGGAGGATTCCTTAGGAGAGGAATGTAAGGCTTTGATCGGGGAAATCCGGGAGCTCGCCAAACAGCGGCTAGAGGCCTGTAAGGAAGACCGAGACAAATTTTGTTCGGACAAGGGCAAAAATGTGATACGTTGTCTTTCGGAAAATTCGGACTACTTAAGTAAGAGATGCAAAGATCTTCTTCCTAAAAAGTCGGATCCGTCTAAGTCCAAAGCATTATAATTATATTCGAATGATCCTAGGGAGGAAAAGAATTTGAAGCGCGTCATTATCACCGGCGGAACGGAAGGAATCGGGAGAGCCACGGTACAAGGTCTAGCGGAAAGAGGATGGGCTATCACTCTAGTAGCGAGAAGTAAGGAAAAAGCGGATAAGATAATAGAAGAAGCCGCTAAGATTCCCGGAAGCACGAGAGTGGAATACGTGATAGGCGATCTATCTTCCTTAAAAGACGTGCAACGGATCGGTCGGGAGTTGAAGGAAAGGTATCCGGTCATAGACTGTCTTATCAATAACGCCGGAGTGATGCCTTTGCGAAGAAAGGAATCTTCTGACGGTTACGAGCTGAATTTCGCGGTCAACCATCTAGCTCATTCTTTACTTACGAGGATTCTACTTCCGAATCTTGAAAAATCCTCCCAGGGAAGAATCGTAGTCGTAAGTTCCAAATTACATAAAAATGGGAATCCGGATCCCGAGGACCTAGATAAGAGGATCAAATTCTCCTGGATGGGAGCATATTCGGATTCCAAGCTTTATAATGCGTTCTTCACGATGGATTTGGCGGAGGAACTACGAACAGGAAGTAAGGTCACGATCAACGCATTGCATCCAGGGGTGGTACGGAGTTCTCTTTTTAGGGATGTATCCGGTCCCTTGAGATTGATTTTCGCAGGGATCCAGAATCTATTCTTCATCAGCCCGGAAGAAGGAGCCCAAACCTCCATTTATCTTGCGGATGCTCCGGGTCTGGAAAAGGTCTCGGGAAAGTATTTCGACGGTCGTAAAGAACTTCCCTGGAAAGGAATCGCCCTGGATTCGGGGCTTAGATCTAAGATCCGAGAGGCCACGAATCGGATTCTGGCGCCGTATTTGTAGAAGGTACTACAAATACGGGTGAAGACACGGCGGGATTGGCCTATCGATCCTTATTGAGAAGGCCCTTACTTCCGATAATCAGCATTATGTCGCATTAGATTCCGGAGAAAGGCGATTCGCCCTCTCTCTCAGGATTTTCGATCTTTCGGTCGGAAGGTCTCATGAGAAGAATGTTCCGGCTTGAAAAAAAGACCTGAGCTTTCAGTCTCCCTCTTATGCATGCAGTTTCCCAAAAAGCTGCCACCCATTTTTCAAAACGGTGATTTCTCTTTGATTCTGAAAATCTTCTCCGGCTATTGCGTTCTTCGAATTATCTTAGGAGTCTGGGCCACCGCCGGCCTGGGTTGCAGCGCCTCTCTTTATTTGGAAAAAGATCCTACGGGATGGTTCGCTCGTATTTTCTACGGGTTTTTCACGATACTCGTATTCACCCTGATTTTCATGAGATATCTCCGAGTCACCGTAGCGGGCTCTTGGAAAGCGATACGGTACATTCTTCTCGTCCATTGTTTTGCCTTAGCTGTACTAGGCGTATTCCTTCTCGAACTCTCGATCCCGAAAAGTCCAATCGTAGAAATGGACAAACAAGGTTCGGGGAATGAAGCGATTCTTTTCTTTGCGGACTCGGCGATCTCTATGTTTTGGTATTTATTCTACACTCTATCCCGAGGGATCCAGTCCTATTATAATGTGAATCCACAGAAGGACTTTTGATTTTCAAAGATGTCCAAACGCAAATATTTCCCATTCTTAATCCTATCCTTATTTTTTCTTTCCGGCCCGATCTTATCCGAAGAAGCGGTCATCGTAATGCAAAACGTGGATCTCCCTGGTTTGGGAGGAGATTCCAAGAAAAAGGTTCCGTTGGACGAACTGGAAATCGTGGAAATCCTGAATAAGAAAAAGGACGCTCAGGGGAACGAGTTATTCGAAATCAGAACCGGGCGTTGCGAGGGAGAAAGATGCGTCTCCGGCTGGGTCGGCAAATATGATTTTATACCGTTAAGCCAATTCAAGAAGGTTTCCGATATGAATCCTTTCGAATTCAGTTCCTGCATCGGAGAATCCTGCATCAATTATTCCTTCGGTAAGAACGGGGAACTTAATTATTATTATGTAATGTCTTTTTCCGAGGCCTCCAGACACCTTCTTCCTTTGGCGAAATGCGCCGACGGGGACGAGGAAAAGATCGTGGATTTGGAAAAATTCTGTAGCGGATCCGGTTCCGTTTATCAGGCGGGAAATTTTTTGAGACTTTTGAAAAAAGACGGAAACCTTTTGGAATATTTGAAATACATACCGGACCAGCTCGTTACGAATCGCTACGATAGCATCGATTATTTCGAAGCTCTCCTGAAATAAGGCCTCATGTCCATTACTGTTTTCGGATCAGACGATCTTTCCGACCTTTCGGGATCCTTACACGAATCCATCCGGGAAGAGATCCGTAGGGAGAGAGGATTGCATTCCCCTTTAATCGTGATTCCCAATAAGAGTATGGAGACTTGGTTGTATCTGGATCTTGTGAGAAGATCCGGAGTGGTGTTCAATCTTAGGTTTCTGTTTCTCGAAAAAATTCTGGAAGAATTGCTACTAGGTAAATTCTCCCCGAATATCGATTCTAGATCCAGACCCTTTCTACAAAACGATAGCAGAAAGTTCCAGATTTACTCCGTTCTATTGAGGTCTCCCGATCTGATCCGGAAATATCCGATTCTAAAATCGTATCTGCTTCCTAAAGGCAGAGAGACTCCCGATCCGGATCGACTCTTGGATCTTTCGGGAAGAATGGCCAAATACTTCAAGGACTACGAATTACACCGTCAGGACTGGATCCGGAATTGGACCGGCGAGAAATATTCCCTTTTAAGGGTGCCGGGAGAGGATATCTGGGAAGAGATCGCGACCCAATCCGAAATCTTCTTCTTTCAAAAAGAATTATATTCTTATATTTCCGAATCGTCACAGAAGGAAAATCTGATTTCCTATTCGATGAAAATAGGAACCGATGAGGAAAAGGCTCCTACGGGCCCTCCTATCGATTTGCACCTTTTCGCATTATCCCAATTATCGGGAACCTATATCGCTATTTTTCGGAATCTATTGCCCGAAGTGAATCTAAAAGTATATCAATTCGGAATCCCGCAGGATTCGGAGGTTCCGGGGCGGGAAAGATCCGAGATATGTAGGAACTGGGCCAACCCGTTCCGTTCTCTGAGAAAGACTTGGGAAAAGGCCGGTGCCGAATTCGTAGACCTAAAAAATTCAGGCGCTTCGAAGCAATCCGTAAAGGAAAGCGTTCTCGGGAAATTTCAGAAATATTTAATTTATGGATCCTTGAATAAGGATCGACTTCCTCCCGATCGAAGCCTTACGATTCTGGAAGCTCCCGGGAAGCAAAGAGAGGTCGAGGCTGTCTTCCAGAATATCTTGGCCAAGCTATCCGATTCTCCCGAGACTAAATTGACCGATTTCGGAATCTTCTGCGCGGATCTGGCTTCTTATCGTCCCGCGATCGAAACGGTATTCGACGGAGGGATAATCGCCAAGCTGTCCCAAAAAGAATCCAAGGTGGGAACAAGAACCTTGGCTTATACGATACGGGACGTTCTCGCGGGAGAGGCGAGTAAGTATACTAGTGCCGTTCTTTCGCTATTTCCTCTTTTATCCGGACAAAGATCCAGGGCGGATCTCTTTCAGCTTTTTAAGAGTCCTTGTTTCCAATCCAAATGGGGGATCGATTCGATCACAGTGGAGGAATGGTCTTTACTTGCGGAGAATCTGGAACTTTACCAGGACGATTTCACGGAAGAATCCGAACCGGTTTCCTTTTCCTTTCGGAAAGGTTTTGTACGATTGGCTGCGGGCTACATATTGCCCGAGGAGGAAGAATTTTCTCTTCCCGTTTCTCCTTACGATTCCGGATCCGAGTCTTCGGAACTTTGGATCTCGATTTGGGCTAGAATATCACGCAGTCTGAACGGATTCCAAAAGAGGCTCTCTGATCCGAAGATGGACGGATCTTCGATTTTGGAATCCTTCCTTTCCTTGGTGTCGGAGATTCTTACTTCCAAGATTCCCGAATCGGAGGAGGAAGAGATAGAATTGAATTTGAGGGATTCCTTCGAGGAACTCAAGGACTTTGATTGGGATCCCAAAGATCCTAAGGATAGAATCCGATTCCTGGAAGCTTTCGTGAAGCAGTCTTCGCAAGAGATCCAAGTCAGAAAAGGAAAATACCTTACCGGAGGGATCACGGTTTCCGCTCTCCAGCCCATGCGCCCGATTCCTTTTCGTCATATCTATATTTTGGGCCTGGGAGAAGGATTGTTTCCCGGTTCGGACGATAAGTCCGCTTTTAACTTAAGGCATATTTCTCCCAGAGAAGGAGATATCGGTCTGCGTTCCCTGAACGAATCCCTGTTATACGAAACGATTCTTTCCGCCAAAGAGAGTTTGGTGCTGTCCTTCGTTTCGGAGAATATTACGAATGATGAAAGTATTGCTCCGTCCTCTTCTCTCCTTCTGATCGAGCAGGCTCTAAAGGAGAATGTTCTTCTTCCGGAAAGTCATTTGCGTTCTAAGGTCCCCTTGAATAAGCATAGTAAGGAATATTTTTCCTCTTCCGAGACGGAAGCTCGAAACGATTTCCTGAAAAATTACGATCTATCCTCATCGCTCATACACGGTTCGGATTCCGATCGCATATTATATTCTAAAAAGATTTTAGGAGCGGATTCCTCCCCTGCGATCTCGGCGATTCAGAACGTCGGCGAAACGAAGGAAATAGATTGGAACGAACTTGTAAAATTCTGCAAATCCCCCCTCGCCTATCATATGCAGAGAAGATTCGGATTATATGTGGAGGAAATTTCAGAGACCGATACGAAATCGGAGGAACCGTTTCGGATTTCGAACGAACTCGGGTTTTTATCGGATATTTGGAACGATAGTCTGCGTCCAAGGGAGAATTTCGAACCTAGGAATCTGTACGATTCTTTAAAGGACGTCTTTTTTCTCTGGGAAAAGAAAGGAATGACCCCAAGAGGAATTTATCGAGATGTGGAGTTTCTTTCCAAGGCTCGTAAGATCCGCGATCTAGCGAGTTCTCTAGAGGAAACTCTTTCCGGTTCCAAAGTCTATACCGGTTTGTCTTTCGGCGCTTCTCAGAAGAAGGAACCTTTATTAGCCCTGCCTTCCGTTCCCTGGAAAAAGAAGGAATTTTCCTTGGATCTGCAAGGCCTCAAGGAGAATATTCTGCTCAAGAAAGAGGCTAACGGAGAGGATTCGATTTTATTCATATATCCGAATTCTTCCAAGAAATTAAAAAATCTAATAGAGCCCTACTTGGCGCAATGTTTATTGGATCGCTTGTCCGGGAATTCCCATCCTAGATCCGTGATCGCGATTTTAGGGTACGGAGATTCTCCTGTAGTCTTACCCATGAACCGAAAGGGACAGGAGAATATTAGAAAAAAATTTTTAGACGACCTGATCACGGAATTTTTAGAACCCAAATCCTCGCTAATCTCCCCGAAATTATGGGAGGACTTTCCGGACCGTTCGAATTCCTCAGCGCAGGAAGACCAAGATTCATTTCGGGAGCTTTCCGAAGAATATCTGATTTGGGCGAAGGAATCCGTTCAATACGATCCGGAAATCTATTTGGACCGGGTCCTTAGACTTCTCTCCTATCCGCAGGATTACGTCACGGAAGGGGACTTTGCCCTTTGTTTGAAACTTTACGAACCCATAATGAAGGCGATCTATGCCAAGGAATGACCTAAGCGCAAAGTCGGGAGATTTCGTGGACGGGATCGATATCTCCAAAAACGGATTCATCGCGGCTTCCGCAGGTACGGGTAAGACACATACGATCGTTTTTCTAGTATTAAAAATTTTGAAAGAATCTTTTCTTTCTTCCTTAAAAGGAGAAAAGAACCCGATCGGAATCGAGTCCATTCTGATACTTACTTATACGGACAAGGCGGCTTCCGAACTGAGGGGAAGAGTAAGAGCGGAACTCAAGAATCGGATTTCTGAATTGGAAAGGAAGACGGATTCTCTTCCGGAAGAAATCCAGGAGTTGGATTTTTTTAGAAACCAATCCGCAAAATTGGACCAAGCGTATATCTCCACCATCCATGGATTCGCTCATAAGATTTTAAAAGAATATTCCTTGGAGATAGGGCAACCGGAGAATACGGAACTCGTTAAGGAAACCGCTCCGATCGCAAAAGCTTTGTACGGCAGAATGCGACAGGAGTTCCGTGAAAAATATCCGAAATGGCTTTTACCTTTCCTGATCTACGAAGCCCAAGAATCCTACAAAGACGGTTTTCATCGTAAGACCTGGGAAAATCTAGTATGCGATCTGGCAGTTAAAAAGGCGGGAGCACCGGATACGGTGGAATTACTCCCCCGCCCCGAACCTTTTCCTTCTTGGGAAAGAGTAAGCAAAGCCATCCTCGTCTTGTCCGAATCCTTCCCTCGTCTCTTGCAAAGACAGGAGAATATTCGTAAAGGAATCAATGCCCAGACTTATAAGGCAATCCAGATCCGACAAAAAGATTTCCAAGAATCCCTCTCCATATTAAAAGCCAACGAAGCTTCCTTTGATTCTATTTCCTTTACCCTGGCTCTTAAAAGAATTCTGAATTTGGAAAGAAGCAAGCGAACCGGCTGGGACGTTATCTTACTCAACGAGGAAGAATTAAAAAAAGCCACCGAGGAGGAAGATTATCCTTCTTATATCTCGGAAAGGGATTCCTTTCGGCAAATCGGTTCCGTATTTTCGGAATTAAAAAATTCGGTTTCGAGTTTCGTAATTTCTTTGGCTGAGGATTTAGCCGAAGATTCAGTACTCATAAAATCGGAACAGGGCCAGATCACCTACGGAGATATGATTCTCCATTTAGCGAACGCTTTGAGCGGAAAATCGGAAACGGTCACACTATTAAGAAAACGTTTCCGTTATGGAATCATAGACGAATTCCAAGATACCGATTCGGAACAGTTCCAGATATTCAGCACCCTGTTTCTGGAAGAAAATAAAAGTCCGGAGCGACCCGGTAGCTTATTTCTGATCGGAGATGCGAAACAATCCATATACGGATTTAGAGGAGCGGATTTGAATACTTATTTGGCCGCGAAGTCCGATCTGGATACCGGGGGAAGATTCGCTTCCTCTTCTCTGGTTTATCCTGAATTGGACACGAACCGGAGATCCTTGCCTGAACTCATCGAAGCTTATAATACCTTATTCGCCTCTTCGGACGGAGGATGGTTTCCGATCCAGGAGGGAAATTATCCTCCTATAGAATATTCTTCCGTCCGGGCTCCTGAGAAGCCCGGAAAAGCGGTGTTATATTCGGATAAAAGCGGAAGAGCCGCGTTAAACGCCTTTGCCTGTTCTCCCGGAAAAAATTCGGACGGTTTAAAGGAAGAATACTCCCAATTCTTAGCGGAGGAAATCCTACATCTAGTATCTAAGAAGTCCCTGGTCTTGAATCGAGAAAACGGAAATTCTTCGGGTTATGCGACTTGGTCCGATATCGCGATCTTAGTACGGAGCTGGCAGGATGCGGACCTACTACGTAGACAATTGCGTGCCAGAGGTATTCCATACACATACCACAAACAGGCAGGTTTATTCAAATCGGGAGAAGCGATCCGCATTAGGGAATTATTAATCTGTCTCCACGAAGAAGGTAGCCGGGATTCTTTTTATAAACTATTAGTATCCGACTTATTCCATATCTCTCCTTTGAACCTGAAGGATTACGAAGAATATCCGATCGAATCCAGAGAAAAACGTCTTTTGGAATCCTGGAGAAGGTTCGCTAGAAAAAAAGATTATCCGGGATTATTCCGTTCCTTACTCACGGAAAGCGGACTTTCTTCTCCTTCCGAAAACGAATCCCTTCCCGACTGGGAAAGAAAGATCGCAAACTTCCGACAGATTTTTTATTCTTTAGCCGAATATTCTTCCGGTAAGAATTTAGGTCTCTCCGAATTGGTCTCGTATTTGGAAAGCGAAATCGCTTCGGACAAGGACGACGATTATCTGGAAAGGGATTCCGAAGAGGATCGGGTGCGAATTCTTACCATGCATTTGAGCAAGGGATTGGAATTTCCTATCGTATTTCTTTTCGGAGGATTTACGGGCTGGGGAAACGCCTCTCGATCCAAGATATTCGAATATTCCGTTTCCGTAAAGGGTGAGAACGGAGAGGAAGGGAAGAGGAAGGTCGTAAGCCTTGAACCCTCTCCGGGAGTCGATATTTTGCGGAATACGATGAACGAGGACAAAAGATTATATTATGTGGCGGTTACCCGCGCAATGTACAAATTCTATTTTCCTCTTTTGCCTGCCTCCGACCCAAAAAGACCGTTGGAGCTATTTCGCCAATCTTTCCAAGCCTCTATCCATAGATTCCCCGAAGAATCTTCCGTTCAAATGATACGAAGCCTGGAAGACGGGGACGGATATGCGACGGAGTGGATCCGGAAAGGAAAAAAGAAGGAAGAATCGGCTCCCGGTAAAAAATCGGAGAAAGCCAAAAAAACTCCCATATTCGTACCGGAATGGCCAAGGGATGCAGAGGCCCGGAAAATCGTATTAGAAAGTTATTCTTCCCTGGATAAATTCCTACAAAATGAAAATCTAAACTTCCAACCGGAAGAGTCCAGAACTCTAAAAATGGACGAGACTCCCTCCGAAGAGGAAACGATTACGGACCTCCCCTCCTCCAGTCGAATGGGAAATCTACTCCACCAACTCTTGGAGACTGCCGATTTCGAGGAATACAGGAAGGCTAAATCTCCCAAAGAACTTTCCCCGACTACAAAAAGGAAATTCTCCGATTTATTAAGAATGTACGGATACTCCGTCGATCGTGAATTATCCGAAAAATTCTCGGACCGCATAGCTGAACTGCTTTGGAATACATTACGCTCTCCTTTTCTGGAAGACGGAATTTGTCTGGCGAATATCGGGACCGACGACAGAAAGCACGAGGTGGATTTTTATTTGGAGTCGGATTCCGCCGGAGAGGATTTATTGAACGGCACCGTGGATCTCATATTCCGCCACCAAGACCGCTATTGGATCCTGGATTGGAAATCCAATCTTTTGGAGTCGGATTCCGGAGGAAAAGGCGGATATTCGCAGGAATCGATTTCTAAGAAAGTGCAGACCTCCTATTCTCTACAGCTCTATCTATATTCCGTGGTTCTGGATAGATGGTTGCAATTCAAGTACGGAAAGGATTACGACCCGGACCTAATGGGGGGGATGTATTTTCTATTCTTAAGGGGAATGGATCCTAATAAAATAGAACAGGGAGTGTTTCTACAAAAACTGAGTCCGGAGTTTCTACAAACCTCTAAGGAAAAAGTGCAGGAGGCCCTCGCGTTCAAGAAAGGCTTCGAGGATAGGACCGAATGAACGAAGAGAATTTAGACCTAGAACTTCAGGAAGAATATGCAAAATTCTTAACTAAAGAATTCGCGTTTTTCCTGCCCGGGATTTCTCCGGAAAAAATATACGAATGGAATCTTTCCCTGGTTCGAGCCTCCAAGCAAGGAAGTCTAGCGGTTCCTGTCGGGGATCGCGTTCCGCCCGAATCGGATTTATTCAAGACTCGCGGAAATTTATTATACTTTCATAAAACGTTCAAAAGATTAAAATACTTGGAAGAAGGCTTTCGGAGTCTATTGGCGCTTCAAAATTCGGAGGAAAATTCAAAGAAGATTCCGTCCGTAATCGGAGATATCACCGAGATCAATCCCTTACTCATCCGAAAAGGCTCCCAGGATTTCGTTCTTTGCGGAGAAGGAGAACAGAGAAAAGCTTTGGAAGCTGCGCTGGCTCATCCTTTCTTCGTACTGACCGGTGGTCCCGGAACCGGCAAAACGACCGTAATCGCGAATTTACTTCGCGGACTTGTACGCATGGGCTATTCCTCTTCCGGTATCGGTTTGGCCGCTCCTACGGGAAGAGCCGCGCAAAGGCTCAAAGAGTCCTTGGACAATTCCTTGGCCTTCGCGAAAAGAAAGGAAGAGTCGGATCTTTCCTTGGCCGGACTCTCCGCCTCCACTTTACATAGACTACTGCAATACAACCCTCGTAGGAAATCCTACAAATTCGGAGAATCCTTTCCCCTACCCTATGAAGTGATCGTGATCGACGAGGCTTCCATGGTCGACCTGAATATGATGAGTCGATTACTGGAAGCCCTGCCCGTCTCCCAAAAGAAAAATTTCAGACTGATTCTTCTAGGGGACGCCAATCAATTACCGAGCGTGGAGGCGGGAGCGATTCTTTCCGATCTGGTAAAAGCTTTGGCTAAAGTAAAATCTTCTCATTTTCTGGAGTTGCAAGTGAGTCGTCGTCAGGAGGAAGGTGCAGGTTCGATTTCCCAGGCGGCAAGAATCTGCATTCGTGAGAACGGTAGTTTACGCGATTTTCAATCCAGTGCCGTTAGCGAAATTAGCTTGGAAAATCTGCAATCTGCCTTGGATGGAAAAGGTTTTTTTACGATCCGGAAGGAAGATTCTAAAGATTTGGAGACATTACTCGAAACGTATTCGGATAAGGCAATTCTCCCGAATCTGGAAAATCTACCGGATCCAAAGGATTCGAACGCCATCCAAAGATACTTAACTAAGGATATAAATCGTTCCCGTATTCTCACGATACTCAGAAACGGTTTCTACGGTAGCGATTCCATCAATCGTAGACTTACTCTTTCCCTTCTATCCCGAAAAAAAGAAAGGATCGTAAGAATCGGAAACAGGACCTATTTTCCAGGATTGCCGGTGATGATCACTCGTAATGACAGAGCCAGAGGAGTATTTAACGGGGATACGGGATTGGTTTTGGAAATGGAGACTCCGAACGGAGAAAAAGAGCTACGCGCCCTATTCTTGATAGAAGGAACCATCCGAGATTTCGCGTTAGATACTTTGCCTTCTCACGAGCCTGCATTCGCGATTACGGTCCACAAATCCCAAGGATCGGAATACGATTCCATACTCATCCTATTTCCGCCCGATCCCCAGGATCTGGATCCGAACGATCTGTCCTTGGAACTTTTCCGCAAAGAAATCCTGTACACAGCGATTACCCGCGCTAAACAGAACGTAATCCTCTCTGCGGGAGAAAAACTACTGGGCTTCGCGTTAGAGAACCGTTTCGAACGTGTTACCGGATTCGAATTATAAGAAATCCCTTATTTATGATCCCTGGTATAAACTCCGTCCCAGGAATTAGGAGGCGGAGTGGCTTTGTATTCCTTGCATCTGTCCGTCAATAATTGGACTGCCTTATCGGAAGAACCTTTGGCCTGTTCGGATTCCTTGAACTTCTTAATTGCGGCTTCCCATTTCCTATCCAAATAGAGCGTTAGGCCTTCTTCGTATAAGCCTACTATTTCTTTCTGCTTATTGGCGCCGTTTTTGAGTTCGCTAATCGCTTCGTACAAAATCACCGGTTCGTTCTTGCCTTTCACTCGGACTAGATCCAGTTTTCGAGTGAAGATATGATCCTTGATTTCGGAATGGACAGCATCGGAAACGAGAATCGAGACTCCGTAATCCTTACCCGCAGCTTCCAAGCGCGCGGCTAGATTCACGGTATCCCCCATCATTGTATAAGAAGCTAATGCGTCGGTTCCCATGAATCCCACTTTTGCCAGTCCCGTATTCAAACCGATCCGTATCTTCATGTCTCTAGCTTCCGGAATATATCTATGACCTTTCTTCCAAGAGCTTCTCAATTCTTCCAGTTTAGCCAACATCTTTAAAGACGCCTTAGTCGCCTTGAGGCAATGACCTTCCACTTCCACGGGAGCGTTGAAGATTCCTACGATCGCGTCCCCGATATACTTATCCAAGACTCCGTCGTGCTCCTTCAGGATGAGCGTCATCGCCGAAAGGTATTCGTTCAAGAGCTCCGCGAGTTCCACAGAACTTAACTTTTCGCTAATATTAGAAAATCCAGCCACATCCGAGAAGAATGCGGTCACCCTTTTTTCGGTACCTCTTTTTAAAGCCGCGAGATCCTTCATGGCTTCGCCGATCACCACAGGGTCGATCATACTACCCAGGATCCCTTTGATTTTTTCCCTTTCCCGGAGTCCGGTCACCATTTGGTTCAAAGCGATGGAAAGATTTCCGAATTCGTCCGATCCTCCCGGTTCGAATTCCACATTCAGATCTCCTCTCCCCACCTGTTCGGCGTTGCGAATGAGACGTTTGATTTTCTGGACTACGAATCCGGAGATGAAGACCGCGAGAAGAATGGAGAATCCGCAGATCACTAATGCCGAAAGCACAGCTCGGTCCCTATTACTTCGTATGGACCTAAGTCCTTCCGTGCGATCCACTATGGTTCGTGTGATTCCGGCAAAATTCGCGGAAAGAACCACCGTAGGAAGATCGTCCGTATTCTCCGAAAGCAAAGGAGTGGTGTCCAATTTCCAAAGAATCTGCTCCGCCTCGGTGCGGCTATTGCCTATGATTCCGTCCGGAAATAAACTCTTCAGTTTCGCGGTGGGCGTTTCGCTTTGACCGGAATAGATCCATTCTCTCAGACCGTTCCATCTCTTTTCGAAGATTTCCCTCCCTTCTTCGGATTGAACGGACTTCCCGTAATCGGAACCGTCTGGTCGGAATCTCAATAGTACCTGGTCTTCCAAAGCGGAGTCTCGTATGGATCCGATCGCCTCTACTGCAAGCTCGTCTTCTTCCTTGGGAGGATTATTGCGCAGATAACTCGCATAGAGAAGTTTGCGTTTCCTCACCAGTCCCGCGTATTTATCGTACTGGGTTTTGAATTCCTTGTCTTTGTAGGGAGGAATCGGAGGTTTCTTCTCTCTCAGTTCCTTGACTCTCGCATCCAAGATCGGAGGAATTTTGGAGAGTTCATCCAGAACCGCTTTTTCTTCCGAAAGATAATTGCTCCAGGATCCTAGAATGGTCCTCCTACTCTCCACGAGTTTGGCTCTTTCCGTAGAAGCGGGATTTCGAAAATGAGGAGAATACAAGGCCTGTAATTCCAGACTGTTCTGCTGGAAGGAACTAGGTACGAGTTCGCCTAAAATTCCGATATCCACAAGGGAGGATAACGCGCTTTTTAATCCTTCCTCCAAATTCTCCCCTAGTTGCGCCTGGTTTAATTCGGATTCGGGATCGAAGATCTTGGTGTCTACTGTCGCTTCGGAGGGTTCTCCCGGTATGATTCCCGAAATCGGAAACGTTTGGATCCTGAATCTGCCCGTATCCAGACCCAATTCTTTTATTTTACGTTTTCTAGATTCCGCCATATGAGCTACGATATGAGAATCGAGTTCGCTACGGAGCTTACGAACGGAAAGGGACTGTTTGCGCAAATCCTCTTCGATAGCCGAAATTTCAGTAGGGTCCTGTTTTTCCTGGGCTTCCTTTAATTCGAAGAGTCGCTTTTTTAGGATCCCCATGTCCCGATCCGCCAAAACGAATTTCTTGGCCAAATTTTGGAGTTTGTCGAATTCCTTTTCGGATAAGGTCTCATGCCCTCCTTGCTGGAGTTGCGCTTTAATATTCTTTTCCAGGATTTGGATATCGTCCTTGGAAAGATATTCGGAGTAATAGGTATCCAGAGTCTTTCTGACCTTACTCTTACCCAATGCGCCGAATAAGCTGGTCTTGATTCCGAAAAAGGAGACTTGTTTCTCTTTTACTAGAGTCTTAGTCGTTTTATATTTTTTTAATGCTTCCGTCTGTTTACTGACCCGCTCCCGGAACTCCTCGATTCGGATCAAGCTTTGGGAGATATTGTCCAATTCAAGAACGAGAGAAGAGATATATCTTCGGGAAATTTCCGCTTCTCTCTCGTAGCTTTCGGTAAGAATTTCCGTTTGTTGACGGACATATATGATGGAAAGGATGAAAATCGTGAGAGCGATCAGGCTCCCGGTGAAAAGGGCCAATTTTGCCCGTATTCCGGAATAGAATGCCTTGGCGGCGACTAAAAATATATGCAAGAAGCGACCGGTGAAACCCGGTTTTTCGGAATCGTTCTGACTCATATAGAAAGACAGCCACGGGATTTTTTTCTGGCAAGCATATATTCCGGAAATTTATTTACGGAAGAAATCCGGAAAAAGGATTAGAATAATTTCTCGTAACTTGCGGTTCTATAATCCGCGGTCAGATAGAATGTGTGGGAACAAGCGGGGCATCTGTAGTTTCCCTTACCCTGCACTCTCAAAATCTGTAAACAGGCGGGACAAGCAGCAGTACTTTCGGTGATCGTATGCACAGGTGTTCCGATCCGACCGGAAAGCAAATAGTTTTTAGCGTCTTCTCTCGTTCGGAAATAAGGAATCGTTCTAGAGACGCCGAATCTTTCCCAATCTTTCGTTAAAATTTCCGAAAGTCCGCAAGCCGCAAAACGAGAAGAAGGGTGGCTGGTAGAAGAATCTCTCAGTAGTCCGAGCCCGATTTCGTCCCAGGCTTGCAAGTCGTTCGCATCCAGGAGAATATAGTAAGGCTCGGAGCGCAGTAGAGGATCTGTTTTTTCCCGGAAGTTGTTTCCAAGAATAGAATCTAGTTTTCCCTGCAGGTTGACAATCAGTTCTTTCACGAGAAGTGCAAACCCTTCGAACCTTCGATCCGGTACCGCTTTTCCGCAACCTAAAAATGCCAAAAAGATTGGACTTTTCCTCTTTCGACGATTTTTTTTACGTAATGGGACAATGGAATCGTAGGACTCTTCTTTTCCCCCTTGATCTGATCTTTATGGTGGCCTCTTATTTTCTGGCTCACCTCATCCGCTTCGAGTCTCTGGGCTTTCTGGACCGACTCGAGGAGTTCCTCATCCCTCTCTCTATCGTAGTCGTTTGTCGTTCCATCGTATTCCTGTTTTCGAATATTTATAGATCCATCTGGGCCTACGCATCCATCCACGATTTGGTGGAGATCATAAAGACCACGATTCTATCTTCTCTGATCTCCAATACGGCGCTTCTTTTTTACAACGGATTCGAGCATCTTTCCCGGATGATTCCGGTGATAGACACTCTTCTTCTCCTAGGATTTTTATGTATCCGCAGTCTTTCCTGGAGACTAGTGAGAGATCAGTATATTCTTCACAAAAGAAAGGGGGAAGGAATTCCTACATTGATTTTGGGCGCGGGTAAAACCGGAGCCACTCTTCTTACCGAACTCAGAAGGCATAACGATCTGAATCTACTCCCCATAGGTCTTTTGGACGACGACGAGTCCAAAATCGGAGCTCATATCCAAGGAGTTCCGGTCCTAGGCAAACTGGACCAGGCGGAGGACACGATCCGCAATCTGGGAGTGAAAAAAGTACTCATAGCCTTCAATCGTCCGGACGGAAAATTCATCGGCAAGCTAATCCAGACCTTCGAGTCCTCGGAAGTAGATTTCAAGATTCTGCCCTCCTTGGGATCCCTATTCTTCGATCCTCCTCGGGTCCAACAACTGAGAGAGATTCGGGTAGAAGACGTTCTGGGTAGACCTGTTGTAGACTTGGAAATCGAGTCCATCCGTTCTTATATCGCGGGAAAAACCATTCTTATCACCGGAGCGGGAGGTTCGATCGGAAGCGAACTTTGCCGACAAATGGCAGTTTTCCATCCCAAGAAAATGATTCTATTGGATTCGGCGGAGACACCTCTTTACGAAATCGATTACGAGTTACGAAAATCTTTCAAGGACACGGAGATTCAATTCTCCGCGGTGATCGCGGATATAAAGAATCCTTCTCGGATCGGTTCCGTTTTCCAGACTCATAAACCGGAGGTGGTCTTTCACTCGGCGGCCTATAAGCACGTTCCAATGATGGAGATCAATCCTTCCGAGGCGGTTTTGAATAACGTATTCGGAACCAAGAATCTGGCGGATATCGCGGTGGCCTTCGGAACGGAGAGGTTCGTTCTGATCTCGACGGACAAGGCGGTCAATCCGGTGAATATTATGGGAGCATCCAAGCGTGTTTCCGAACTTTATCTTCAGATTCTTTCTCCCGAAACCAAGACCAAATTCATTACTGTGAGATTCGGAAACGTGTTAGGTTCCAGCGGCTCAGTGATTCCCCGTTTTAGGGAGCAGATCAGCAACGGAGGTCCTGTCACGGTGACTCATCCGGATGTGATCCGTTACTTCATGACCATACCGGAGGCTACCCAGCTCGTATTACAAGCGGGAGCCATGGGAGAAAAAGGTGAGATCTTTCTTTTGGAGATGGGAGAACCGATCCGCATTCTCCGACTTGCCGAAGATATGATTCGTCTTTCGGGTTTAAGACCTTATACGGATATACCAATAGAGTTTACGGGTTTGCGTCCCGGTGAGAAACTCTTCGAAGAACTGCTGTTAGACCTGGAAGGGATCAAAAAAACCCACCACCCAAAAATCAGGATTGCAGCTCCCTTAGTGGACAGAGATCCTAGCAGCTTCCAGGCCAGATTTTTGGCACTATTGGAGGCAGCGAGAGCGGATAGAGAAGAGGAAATCTTCTACTGCTTTAAGGCCTTGGTTCCGGAATACAGAATCCATAAGGATTATATCAGCGAGGAAGCGTCCCGTAAAATCGAAACAAATGGATAATACGAATCAAGAGGATCTACAAGCGCTTCGCGAATTCAAAAAACAACTTTTCACAGTCTACTGGGAAAGGTTTGGAACTTTTTATGTGCACGCTATGCCTCATCCGGATCTGAAAATCGGTAAACGAGGATTGGTCGGAGAGGAACCCGAGTCCGGAATCATTCTAGTCATAGGACCGCGTGCGGCCAGGGATATCCGAATAGAAGAGCAATGGGTGTATTCCGAGCTCCAATTCGGTTACACCTGGGAGCAGGTCTTCATTCCTTGGGATAGCGTTTTCCGCTATTTCGATAAATCCCAGCAAACGGTTACCCAGATGAGAATCTATCTAGGTAAAACGGAAGAACCGGCTCCGAAGGCGGAATCTTCGCAAGAAACGCCCGATTCGACCGAAGCGGTTTCGGATTCCAAGGCCAAAGGAACGAAAAGAAAAGATAATGTGATCCAAGTGGATTTCGGGAGTAAAACAAAGAAATGAGCAAATACAAATGGTTTGTTGCCGGAGACCTGGACGGCTTCTTCGGATTGATGATCGATAACCTGATCCAGATCTTGGTGTTGATCGCGCTTTGTACTGGTCCTTGCGGTATGCCCCAAGATTTCGTATTCAAGGTCGTGATTCCAGGGGCGGCAATTTCCCTTTTGATCGGAAACCTGTTTTATGCCTGGCAGGCAAGACGCCTAGCTTTAGAAGAAAACCGCTCGGATGTGACCGCTCTTCCCTACGGAATCAATACGGTTTCCCTATTCGCATTCGTATTCTTCATTATGTTTCCGGTATATCTCAAGACCAATAGCTATAAGGCAGCTTGGTCCGTCGGGCTTCTCGCGAGCTTTCTCTCCGGTATGATCGAATTTTTCGGATCCTTCGTAGCGGAGAGAGTGAGAAAGGCGACTCCTAGGGCGGCTTTACTCTCCGCATTAGCCGGGATTGCGCTCACCTTTATCTCCATGGACTTTCTGATTCGGACGTTTCAGAATCCTCTGGTTGCATTCGTTCCGTTCGGGATCATACTACTCCAGTATTTCGGAAGGGTAGTATTTCCTTTTAAGATTCCTGGAGGATTGATTTCCGTGATTGCGGGAACGCTACTCGCTTGGTATTCTCCTTATTTTTCCGGAAAGACTTTGATGGATCCGGATGCGTTAAAATCTTCCTTTAGTATCGGACTCTATCTGCCCGTTTGGAGCGGAGGAGAATTATTTTCCGCGTTCAGCCAAGCGGATATCCGAGAATACCTTTCCATCATCCTTCCTATGGGGATCTTCAACGTAATCGGTTCCTTGCAAAATATAGAATCCGCAGAAGCAGCGGGAGATAAATTCAATACCCGTAATTCTCTTATGGCGAACGGAGTCGGAACCATAGTAGGATCCTTATTCGGATCTCCTTTTCCTACGACCATTTACATAGGGCATCCGGGATGGAAGGCTCTCGGCGCCCGATCCGGCTACTCCACTCTGAACGGAATCTTCATGACTGCGATCGCGTTTCTGGGACTCATGGGATTCGTATCCAAACTGGTTCCTATCGAAGCGGGAATGGCGATCGTTCTATGGATCGGAATCGTAATCGGATCCCAAGCATTCGAGGCGACTCCCACTCGTCACGCTCCCGCAGTCGTGATCGGACTCTTGCCGGCACTAGCAGGATGGGGAGTTCTTCTCTTGCAAAGCGCTTTCAATTTCTCGGATCCTATTCTTTCCAAGGCGATAGAAGGAACCAATGCAGCTTCCCAAACGCCTAATATCTGGCTTTCTCAAGTTCCTTTGGACCAACCGATTTTTCCGTATCCACTCGGAGGGCTTTTAAGTCTGTCCCAAGGATTTCTTCTCTCGGCCATGGTCTGGGCTTCGATTGCGACTTTTATCATAGACCGGGATTTCAAAAAAGCGATTATTGCGAGTTTGGTCGGGGTGATACTCTCCGGAACCGGGTTTATACATGCATATTCCCTACGAGGAAACGCGATTCTAACCCCTTTTGAGCTGAATTTCGGACCTTTTGCGCAGGGATATTTATTACTTGCGGGACTTTTCTTGATCGCTTCTTTTCTCAGAAAGGAACCAAGAGCGGTCTAATCACTACCGGAATTAGAAGGCCGGAGGGGGATCATCCTCTAAACGCTTCTAAAAGGAGTTTCTTTTATCTATGTCGCTCGTTCGAAGAATCGGACTATTTGCACTCACGAATATCGCGGTCACATCCACGATTATCGCGATCGTGCATTTTTCAGGCTTAGGAGCCTATTTGCAAAAATCAGGGATTTCCTACGGAGGAATCCTCGTCATGTGTACGATCTGGGGTATGGGCGGAGCCTTTATTTCCCTACTGATTTCTAAATTCTCCGCAAAGATGGCCATGGGAGTCCAAGTCATCGATCCTAGAAATGCAAGCGGCTGGCAAAGAGACTTACTCGTGAGAGTACAAAGACTTTCCGAGGCGGCGGGATTGCCTATGCCGGAAGTGGGATACTACGAATCTCCCGAAATCAACGCATTCGCCACAGGCCCTAGTAGAGACAGCGCTCTAGTCGCCGTTTCCACAGGACTACTGAACCGTATGGAAAGCGGAGAAGTGGACGGAGTCCTAGGACACGAACTCTCTCACGTGGCCAACGGAGACATGGTGACCATGACTCTAGTGCAAGGTGTGGTGAACTCTTTCGTATTCTTCTTCGCGTGGATCGTGAGTACTCTCATCGTTTCCCAACTCAACCGAGGAGACGACCGAGAAGAAAGAGGCGGCGGAGGGTTCTTCATGCAATATATGATCCAGCAGGTTCTTGTAATGGTATTCGGAATTCTAGGCTCTATCGTGGTAGCCTACGTTTCCCGCGCTAGAGAATATAGAGCCGATGCGGGTGGAGCGAAACTCGCAGGAAGGCATAATATGATCGCCGCTTTGGAAAAGCTAAATATCGCATTTTCTAGGGATCCTGTAGACCAAAGAGGAGAATCCTTAGCGACCCTGAAGATTTCCAATCGGGCGGGAGGACTCGCATCATTATTTGCGACTCACCCTCCTTTGGAAGAAAGGATCGCCGCTCTTAGAGCAAAAGCCTATTGATGAAAACGAGGGCCCGAAAGGGCCCTCTCTTCTTTCCGGACCTGAAAAAAGAATTGTTAGTTATTTTCGCAAAAATGGAATAGGACATCGAACCCATGTCCATCGTAAAAAGCAAAATCCGAACCATCCCAGATTACCCTCGCAAAGGGATTCTATTCCGAGACATCACCTCCCTTCTTTTGGATCCGGAGGGACTTGCTCTTACGATCGGTACTTTCGTGGATAGATATACCGGAAAAGGAATCACCAAAGTCGCCGGGATAGAAGCAAGAGGCTTTATTATCGGAGCCCCCTTGGCCTTCCAACTAGGAGTGGGATTCATTCCCATCCGTAAAAAAGGAAAGCTTCCTTCCGAAACCGTATCTCAGGAATACGATTTGGAATACGGAAAAGATACCATCGAAGTACATAAAGATTCCGTACAACCGGGAGATCGAATTCTACTCATGGACGATCTAATCGCGACCGGCGGAACCATGATCGCCGCAGTGCAATTATTGCAAAAATTAGGTGCGGAAGTTCCTGAAGCGGGAGTCATCATCGATCTTCCTGATCTAGGAGGAGCGGGCAAACTCCAAAAAGATTTGGGAGTGAATGTATTCTCCATCTGCGAGTTCGAAGGTCACTGAACCTTGGTAAAAATCCTAAGATTACATCTAGTAATTCTCGCTTTCTTCTTTTATGCCCATCTGCATGCGGAAGAAAAAACGGACTTCGATAGCGTTCGTAAATCCGTTGTCCAAATCAAAGTATATTCCCAGGCATTTAGCGCTTATACGCCCTGGACCACGGACGGAGTCCGAGCTAGTTCCGGAACAGGATTTTTGATCGGAAACAAAAGAATCCTCACGAATGCCCACGTAATATCCAACGCCAAGTTCATCCAGGTCCAGAGATACAACCAAACGGAATGGTATCGAGTCAAGGTACTGCATGTTGCCCACGATTGCGATCTCGCCGTTTTAGAAGCGGAAGATCCCGAATTCTATAAGGACTCCAAAGAATTGACCTTGGGAGAAATCCCGGAACTGAACTCCCCTCTCATCGTGGTAGGGTATCCGATCGGAGGAAATAAGGTCTCCGTTACCCGAGGAATCGTTTCCAGAAAGGAACAATCCAAATACGAACATTCTTCGGTAGACAGCCACCTAGTATTGCAGGTAGACGCCGCCATCAATCCGGGGAACTCGGGTGGGCCGGCAATCCAAAACGACAAGGTAGTCGGAGTCGCCTTCCAAGTCGCCACCAAAGGGGAGAATATAGGATATCTCATCCCCACCAAAGTCATACGTCATTTTCTAAAGGATATAGAGGACGGAAAATACGACGGATACGTGGAGTTAGGAATTGGTACATTCAATTCTTTTAATGCTTCTCTGAGAAAATCCAAAGGAATCCCGGAAGGGATGGAAGGAGTTTTCGTAACCCGTATCCTTCCCCACGGTTCCGCTGACGGTTACCTGAAAGAAGGCGATTATCTGACGGAAGTCGACGGACTCGCAATCGGTCGTAACGGAACCATCACCCTGGATAAGGATGCCCGTGTGGATTTTACGGAAACCATAGACGATAAATACTCGGGAGAACCGATCCGGTTCCGTGTGTTTAGGGATGGAAAGCTCATCACCGTGGAATTCAAGGCCAAGAGAATGCCGGATTTCGATTTTATGCGGAATCGCTACGATCTCTCCTTCGACTATTCCATGATCGGTGGTCTTCTTTTCCAGGAAATGTCCAGGGATTTGTTGGGAGCTTGGAGCAGAAGCGGCAATACTTCCGGCGGCAGCCAATTTCTATATCGTTACGATTATTTCATAGAAGACGGCTTCAACGGAACTAAAAAGGCCGATGTGGTCCTCTACAGAAAACTCGCTCATCCCGTAAACGCCTCCGCGGATTTTTATCTGAACTTAGTCCTGGAATCCGTAAACGGAGAGAAGGTGGACAGTTTGGCGGATCTGAAACGAATCGTTTCCGATTCCAAATCCAGATTTCTCAAACTTAAGTTTTTGGATGTGGAACTTCCGCTCATCTTGGATAGAGAGGAAGTCGGAAAAGCGGACGCGCAAATCCGCAGTACCTACGGTTTGGAGTAAAGTATCTTGTTGCAACGTATCGTTTCCCTGGCTCTAATCCTTGTTTCTTTTTCCGTAATAGAGGCTAAGAAGAAGCCTAAGCCCTCTTCTCCCCCAAAAGCGGATCATTCCGTCATATCCAAATCCGAAGAGGAATTTAAGAAAAGCATCGTACAAGTAAAGATATCCTACCAGGAACCCGACTATTTCAACCCCTGGAAAAAGAAAAATCCCAGGGTTCGGAGAGGAGTAGGCATCGTAGTTCCCGGAGAAAGGATCCTATTACCGGCTCATCTGCTCGCCTACTCTACCTTGGTGGAAGTGAAAAAATTCTCCTCTTATGCGGAGACAAAGGCCATCATTTCTAAAATCGATTCCGAGACGGATCTAGCACTTTTGAAAGTGGAGGAGGAAGGATTCTATAAGGATCTGACCCCCTTGGAGTTTCAGTCCTCGATCAGCTATCCGAAACAGGTTTCCATCTACCAATTGGATAATTCCGGATCCATTCAAAGTTCCTCCGGCTCTTTGATCAGTCTAGACTTGGACCAATATCCGCAAGGTTTGGTGGAATTACCCGTTTTAGACGTGAATTCCGCGGAGACATTGAACGGCAACGGGGAAGTATTATTAGAAAACGGTAATGTAACCGGAATCCTTTTCGAATTCTCCGGAGATAAGAATTCCGGTAGAGCTATTCCTTCCTTTTTGATCCAAAAATTCCTAGGTAAATTCGGAAAATCCGAGATTGCATTCAAAGGTTTTCGCTACAGACCGGTAACGGACACTGCCACTAAGAACTTTTACGGAATCACGGAAAAGGATAGAGGGATCGTGGTTGCGGAAGTTTTGCCGGGCAGTTCCGCGGACGGAGTTCTGCAACCGGGAGACGTGATTCTAGAATTCGGCGGAAAGAAGATCGATTCTAAAGGATATTTCGAACATCCAAAATACGGAAAACAGGTTCTTTCCTATATAGCGCATTCCGGAGACGAATTCGGTTATCAAATCGGCAAAGAAATCCCGGTTTCTATTTTGCGGGATAAGAAGCCTTCAGAAATCAAGCTACCATTAAAACCTTTTCCTTATTCAGCGATCCGAATCCCCCATAGAAATCCGGGTTTAAAGACAGACTATTATTTTAACGGAGGCTTTCTCTTCGTGGAACTTTCCGAAGGATATCTTTTGGAATGGGGAAAAGATTGGAGATCCAAAGTGGATCGGAAACTTCTCTATCTATACGATTATAATAAGTTCAGTTCTCCCGGTAAGGAAGGAAAGATCGTAATACTTTCCCAAGTCATTCCGGACGAATCCAATAACGGATACCATGAAGTCGGAGGAAGAATCGTAGAGTCCGTAAACGGAAAACCGGTCCGCTCCGTCAAAGACATAGCCAAGCAGGTGAAAGAATCGGGAACCAGATTCGTGGAAGTTCGCTTAGACGACGGAACCGATGTAGTTTTAGATAAGGAAAATCTTTCCTCCGCAAACAAAAGGATCCAAACAGAATATAGAATCCCTAACGGAGCCATGGGCGAACGCTGAAACTCGCCTTTTGCTTCCGAAACTCCGAAATAAATTCTCATTTTCCGCGGTCTAATAAATAAGTCCGAAGTCCTGACCGGAAGACCGGATTTCGCGAATGGGCCAGTTTTTCGGCCGGAAATGGGACTTTTGAGATGGAACTGACCGATCCTCCTCGATTTTCTCCCGGTTTTTCCAAGGGTTTTTTCTATGCCACGAAACAGGGTTCGAAAAGATGGTAGGTACAGTCGGTAGGAGAGGGTTCTTTTATGAAACGGACCGAATTGGAGAGACGAGAAAGAGATCTCCGCAAAGCTCAAAAAAAACAAGAAGCCTTACAAGGACGAGCCAGCAACGGAAGTAGTGTTGGGGATTTTATAGACCAACTTTCCGGATTGTTCCGCTACGACGTAACCGAGATTTTCAATACGAAAGACGATATCGACGTCTTGGAAGTACTCGAGCAAATGCAGGCCATTCTTCCCCAAAAAAAATGGGATGATGTATTGAAGAAGGCCATTAAGAAAACCGGAGTACAGGAAAAAGAAAGAGCATATAATGAGCTATTGGAACTCCTGACTTTTGAAAACGACGACGCGGAAGAAGAAGTAGGAGTATAGCATAGAATAAGGATTCCGATTCCGGAATTTCCTTACCCATCTACGGCCTTACCGCCCCTGACTCGGCTGGATCAATTCCAGAAAACCCATGATATCGGACCGCTATTCCGAATGCGTAAAATTACTGGATAAACACGGGATCTTGTCCAAACTAAAGGATTCGGATCCCGAGTTTGTAGGTTCGATTCCTATTTCCGTGGATCTTCCCGATTCCGATATAGACATCATTTGTAATATCCAACCTTCTCTCGTGGGAATTTTAGAGGGCTTCTCCCATTTTCCTAATTATATGCTGTCCGAAAGAAATCTGGGAGGTGTCCCCTCTCTGGTTTGCCGCTTCCATTTGGAGTCGGAAAAAGTGGAAATTGTGGCCCAGGCCATTCCCACTCGGAGACAAATATCTTACCTACATCTGCTCATAGAAAAAGAGATATTGGAGGAAAACGGAGAGAATATTCGGAAGAAGGTTTTAGAGCGCAAAGGCTCCGGCAAGACCACGGAAGAATCGTTTGTAGAAATTCTAGACTTGGAGGGAAAGGATCCCTACGCCGCACTTCTGGAATACGGCAGGAAAAAGGGAACGATAGTCTGATCTCCGAGAAGCCGCACGGCCTCCCGGAGATAGAAAGGATTAGTTTCTTCTAGGCTTATTGAAAGTCTGAGGCTTAGCGATATCGATATTCAAGGTTCTTCCTTTGAACTCGGTTCCGTTCAGACTGTTTTTAGCGTTAGCAGCTTGCTCGTCATTCGCCATTTCGACGAATCCGAATCCTTTGCCTTCGATTACTTTTACGTACGATACTTCGCCGTAATTAGAGAACAACTCACTGATTTCGGCTTGGCCGACGGAGTAATTAAGATTTCCTACAAAAAGTTTGCGATTTTGCATGCTTTCCTCGAACGATTTTTTTAGGCAGCCTGGACTTCGCAAATGGAGACCCAATTCGCCTTTTAACAGACAGTTAACTCTCTAGAAAATGGCGGGATTGGTGAACGATCGGTAGAAGCGCGGAAGATCTCACCACTTAAGAATGAGAGTCTTTGGTTCTAACAATACTAGTACTTTGACACGTGCGGATTTCTGAACAGCGGACCTACAATACGACCAAGTTAATTCTTTTCCGAGAAGAATCAAGTCTAAGAAATTTTTTACGAACCTGCCTTTCCTAAAAATGACGAAAATAACGGGAAAGTCGCCAAATTACCAAACCAAGAAGCGCAATGGTTGCGAAACGATTGCCAATTTTATAAAAAAGAAGAATAGAACGAGACCGCAGAGGGTCCAGTAGATCCAGCCGGGGAGTTCCTCGTCTTCGGATTGCCAAAGGGCCAAAAGCGGCAAACTCACCGCAAACATCCTGGAAACGTTCTCATAAGTGGCCCAATACAATATGTATCCTGCCCCGCAGATCGTAAACATCGTGATTCCGAATCCGATCCGGAAAGGAATCCCCAGGCGGATTCGACCTCGGAATAATAAAAAGACGCCGGAAGCGAGAAGAACCAGAAGCGGGAAACGAGAGAATTTCTTTACTAACACCTTTAAGCCCGCGTCTGCCCCGGATACAGCCTCGTAGATTTCCCGGAAATAGGCGGATATTCCGCTAAAAGGCTCGAAAAAGCTCCCTAAGTGAGCGGGACTCCAAGAAGGAAATTGGGTTCGTAAATAGGCGCTCCATAGAACCGGCAAGATTAGAACCGATCCTACCCATATTGCATTTCTCCATTCTTTTCGAAATAAAGCCTCTAATCCCAAAGGAAAAAGGAGGAAGAGAGCCTGTTCTTTCGTGAGAATCGCTACCCCGCCCAAAAGTGAGAAGAGAAGATACCTTTTCTTTTTGTAAG
The DNA here is from genome assembly GCF_000306115.2 of Leptospira wolffii serovar Khorat str. Khorat-H2. NCBI lineage: Bacteria > Pseudomonadati > Spirochaetota > Leptospiria > Leptospirales > Leptospiraceae > Leptospira > Leptospira wolffii. The sequence continues at coordinate 274,018 of NZ_AKWX02000013.1, read as the reverse complement.
CCCAGTACGATAGAACGACAAGACCGATCATGACCGTATCGGATACCAGAAGCACGTAACTTCCTAAGGTAAAGGGTGAGAGAAGATATAGACCAGCCAGGTATTTTTTGTCTTCGGATAATAGGTCGCGTAGCGCTAGAAAAGAAAGAGGAAGTAGCAACAGATGTAAAAAATACATCCCGAATACGGTTCCGTATCTCCCGAACCAACCGAAGGGAGAAACCAAAAGCGGATATCCGATCCTTGGCGCTCTAAAACTAGTCTCGAAACCCTTGGGCCAATCCAGGTGAAATCCGGACAGCATCCTAGAATAATAATAAAAGATTTGTCCGTCGTAACCGGCGCCTAGGTTCCCTTCTTCTCCCAGAAATACGACGGCTCCCGGAGGTGTTTCTGGCGCATTCTGATCGGCGAATTCCTTTCCGAAATTGATCTGAGAAGTAGGATTCCATTCGTATTTTTTCCAGACAAAGAAGGAGGCGGAAAAATACATCAGAAAGAATAGAACGAGAACCCGATTCTTATCCGCCAAGAAAGGCAAAAATAAATCGGAAAGAAAAAGCCGGGTCTTTGAGAAGGAATCGAATGGATTTCTCATGGTTTCTATTTTTTCTCGGACAATATTTCCGAAATCCAATCGGCGTACAAGTCGGTGGAACGTTCGGAAGCGTCGTAGGTAAGATGATGGGGATCCAAAAAATCCTGCTTTTTCTCGAAGCTAGGCGCCGCATTCCGGAACCGATACTCTTCCGTCCCTAATTTTTCCAGATAGGAAACATATCCCTTATACCATGGACTCTCCTGGTAAACGCTTCTTTCTACGGGATTTTCGGGAGAATGAACGAGCAACACTCGGATTCCTTTCGAACGGAAATACTCCACATTCTTCTTGAGGTAATCCAATTCGGACCAGATAAAGAAGTCGCGGGCCGCTGCCAATTTCAGTTTTCCCATTCTTAGAGTCACCAAACGGGAAGTGGAGGCTCCTGGTTTGGATCCGTAAATTCTCGCCGCGTAATCCTTATCATAAGTGGAATCGTCCATAGAAGCCAAACGAGTATCGTCCAGGCCTCGGATGCGGGAGTAGGAAATTCCAGTCCGAATCTCTCTTCTGCAAAAATTTTGGGAGAGTCGGATTCCGTAGATTTCCTCCGTTCCAAAGATCCTAGAATCCACGCGATCGGAAGAAATGGGACGATTCATTACGAATTTGAGATATACTGTTTCCGGTTTTTCGGGAAATTCCAAACGTAAAGGTTGCCATCCCGATTTGGAAAAAGTCCGATCGAATACGTTTTTTTCTCCCTGAAATACTTTTAGGTTCGTGTCTTTTTCCTGGAAGAAGACACTTTCCTCCAGGACCCCGCTTTTTAGTTCGCAGGATATATGGAATTCAGGTTTGGCCCAACCTCTTAGGTAGATTCCTTCTTTCGGTTGGATGCCCGTAAAATAATGATAAGACCTACCGCTTCTAAAATGATTCTCTATCATCGCATCGAATGGATCGTAAAGAAAGCTTCTGTATCTTACGGTAAAAAAGATCGACCTGGATAAAAGGGATAAGATCGCGGATTTACCCACTCCCAAGACGGAGGAAAAATTCTCGGTGAGATATTCGAACGGGTATAACATCCGATTTTGGTGGCGAGTTTTTGCAGATGTTTCCGCCAATCTCATCTCGTCGTATTCCACTTTGGTCAGATCCAGAATCTCCTTTTCTTTGTATACGATCCTGTTTTCGAATTGCTCCTTTCTCTTGGCCTCCTCTTCCGGAGTGATTAAAAAGTCCAATTGCAGGTCGGCGGGATTCAGTATGAAAACCAAAAGAGAAGGATTCTTATCCACTATATCCTTTCTGTAATGGTATAAATCGGAAGGAGTCAAAGCGGGGTGGGAATAGAACTCGGCTCTAACGTCCTTGAGATCGGTAGAATTTCGAAATCTATCGTTCATTCTTTCCGGAAGAGAAGAATATAACGCCACGCTACTGCCCGCGATCAGGACTCCCCGCTCCTCTTTGTCGAAGCGGATTTTGCTCCTCTTCTCCAAGAAATTGAACCAGGGAGATGTGTCCCATTCCAGCTCGTTAGGAACGCCGAATAGTATCTCGGGGAGAAGGATTCTGTCCAAGAGCAGAAAAAATCCGAATAATAAAAAACTAATATATATGATTCTAACTTTGATTGATGTTTCTTTCATTTTTTGGACGAGTTGCACTCGGAACATACTCCGTAGAGAATGATTTCATGGGAATCCACTGTAAATCCTTTGGGAAGATTCTCCACCGGGAAAGGGCAAAGCCCCACGTCGAAGACCCGATCGCAGATCTTGCAATGGAAATGGTGGTGGTGGTCCAAATGACTGGTTTCGAACCGAGAGGATTCTCCCGGCAATTGGATTTCGTGGATTAAACCTGAATCCAGTAAATGGTTCACGGCTCTATAAACCGTGGCGATTCCTATATTCTGGATAGATTTCTTAGATATGTCGTGGATTTCCTTTACGGAAAGCGGACCCTTTGCGTCCTGGATGACTCTAAGAATTTCTCCTTTTTGCTTGGTGTTTCGGGATGCGGATTTTTTATCTTCGTCCATCCAATCTTCCGGGCAATTTCGATCCTGGCTACGAACTAGACCCATGTCAACCCCGATTCCAAGCTACGCGTCCTCTTGAAAGAAACCTCCAATTAAAGTGCTTCAGTTTATTTTCTAGTTTTCTTTCCCGGGATTCGGATGAATTTATTACGTATGAGGAAATTCTTTTTTCTTCTATTCTTTCTTTCCTGCTCTTATCGCCCGGAAAATTATTCCACGATTCGTAATTCTTCCGGAGAAGTGTTGGGCGCCTATCCGAAGGACATCCGCTGGTTGGGATTTCAGGAAGAACCCAGTTGGAAGGATCTGCTTGCATTTTCCAAACTAGAAGTGTTGGAATTGAATACGAAAGAGCTTCGTTCCTTAGAGGAACTTCCAGATCTCCCCCGACTTAGATATTTGAATATTACCGATTCGCAAATCCGGGATTTATCTCCGCTTCGCAGATTCGAAAAATTGGATTCTTTGGTTCTAAACGGAGTCCCGATCACTGACGCCGGAATGAGAACCTTCGACGGATGGAATAGACTCACCAGGTTGGAAATGAAGGGTTCTAAAATTTCGAATCTGGAATTTATCGGTCCGGGATGTAAATTACGGCACCTTCTTATCAAAAATACGAAAGTGAAAGATCTAAGTCCTCTTGGAAATTGTACGAGTTTGCAAGAGCTATATTTGCAAGGAACGGAAGTAAAGGATCTAGCCCCATTGTATTCCCTTTCCGGGCTTTTCCATCTGCAATTGGACGGAACGGATGTCTCGGACGACGAAATCAGAAGTATACGGAAGCAACTCCCCTATCTAAAAATCATGCCGGGTCTGCGAAAGATTTTAAGCTCGGAAAAGGGATCGGACTAGGTCATTCATAAGCGAGAGGATTGACCGAGTTGGGATTCGTGTATAGAATGAAATCTCCCGGACGAGCCAGATTCGGTGCTGTAGTCTCGGCTTCACCCGTGGTTTCCACCGTTTGCAAAGATCTGAGATCCAGGTTCCTTCCGTCGTAAGTCTCTAATTGTCCCTTGGCCCCCTTTCGGACTCTAGACAATCTCATTCCCCAAACGCTCGTGTTTTTGCCCGAAGCGCGGAGTACTATACCGGAAATTTTTTCGGGAGTTCCTGCATTCGGCCTACGAAACAGTACTCCGTCCTCTTCTCCCTCCGGTCCGGGAACGATTCTCAGTTCCCTGAGACCCGCTTTCCATATTAGAAATTCGAAATGATCGCATTCGAAGGCTCGGACTAGGGCCCATCTATCTCCGGGGTTTTTACTAGTAAAGATCCTGCAAAGTCTGGGACGAAATCTCAACAGTTTACCGGAATCGTCCTTAGTCAGCTTTCCTTCGAATCGAATTTCCTCCCAATTCTTGGCCTCGGAAACGGTGAGCTGGCTCATATAGAACTCGTTCTTGGTTTTATGATTCAGATAGATTTGTCGGATATAAAATCCGGTGGGAATTTTTTTGAGTTCGGAAAAATATTCTCCGCTTTCCGGAAGAGAGGCGAATAACGAGGAATGTTCCGGTCCTTGACCGGATTCTCTCTCAAGAGGAGAAGGACGAAAACCGCAATTGCATTCTAACGAAAAAATGCAAAGGATGCCGAAAAATTTGGAAAAAAATTTCCTTTCCTTAAAATTTTTAAACGCCAATGGTTCTTGCTCCTCGGAGACCTCCCCGCAGAATTGACCTTACGAGACGGAGGCGACTGGTAAAGCAGTTTCCCTCTTCTCGGGTAGAGACATGAAAGTTTCTTTCAAAAAAGAAATGCAAACTCTTTCTTTGGTCCGTAAAACTCGGGTCGGTCGTCTCGTTGGAATCTCCAAATTCTTTCTTTTCGTTTTCTTTCTTTCCCATTGTGTAGGACAAAACGTTTTTCAATCGGATGATAAGACCGAACCGAATCTATCCGATCTTCTTTCCTTAAGTCGTTTAAGCTCCTCCTGCTCGGGAGCTTCTTCCTTTTGGATTCGTAATTTAGTTACTAATTCTTCCGCCTGCACTCAAACCCAACTCATGAGTTCTGGAACCCATGTGAAGGTATACGCGAGTGCCGGTCTGGAAAATGCGATCGATTATAATTATATAGCCCAAGAGTTCGATACTAAGATCTATCCTCGTTTAGGAGACGCTTTCGGATACTCCGACGATTTGGACGGTGACGGTAAAGTAACCGTAATCGTAACCAATATCATAGACGGAAGCCAACCTGGAGGTTCCTTTGTGGCCGGATTCTTCGATCCGGTGGATTATTTTCCGGATAGCTCCAGTTATAGCGTAAGATCCAATTACTCGAATATAGTTTATATGGACGGAGTCGAGCTCGTAGAATTGAGGACTTCGGATATGACTGCGGGAAAGCCGGATACCTTCCTTGCCACACTTGCGCACGAATACCAGCACTTGATTCGGTTCCAATACGAGGCGAGAATACTAACTAGCAACGGAGGAAGGGACGAGGCTTGGATCAACGAAGGTACAAGCGAAGTTGCGTCCGATATAGCAGGTTATTCTCCTCAAATCAGTAGGATCAATTGCTATAGGGGTAGAAATTCCAACTCCTGCGCTCGAGGAGCCAACGGAAGCACCGTATTCGGGTCCTCGAAGTTCAATACTCTTGTGGATTACGCTTTCGCGTATTCTTTCATGAAATATTTATATATGATTTCAGGATCGACCACAAGCGAGCGTAACGCATATTTCCGCTCGGGAGTCCAGGGGCCTAAAGGTTATCGGGCCTCGGACGCCTTGGGTCTATTCCAACTTTTCCGTTCGAATGCTACAGGATACACGAATGCTCCCCAAGGAATCAAAGACTTACTCGGATCCAGTTCTGCGACTTCCTTCCAGAAAATATATCCCACATTCATCTGGCAATCCTTGGGAGAGACTCTGCCCGATTCCGGTCAGATGGGTACAGACACTTCAGGGGGAACCGCATTCCTAGACGGGATGAACCAACTCATCCAATATTATCCTTTTCCTCTTAGCGGAGAAGAAGGCGGAGAGCTAAGAAAATTATACAACCCGTTAAGAATTCCCGAGATCACTCCTCTTTCCCAATTAACTCCCGGCCAGATCCAACTCGTCAAGGCGGACAGATCCAATGCGGGCTCGACGAGCAATTTGGTCTTATTCAAGAAGGTTTGGGACGGTGCCCAATATTCTTTACAGATCAATACGGATGCGAGAAAGTCGGGTGATATTTCCGTTTCCCTAGGGATCACTGAATCGGAGGACGAAGGGGAAGAAGCGATCTCCTTACCGGAATCCTCCGGCGTGCGTGCGGTATGCCCACACGAATTTTTCAAACTCTCCCGGACTCGTACGAAATTAAAACCGATCTCGATCTTTTAGGATTTTTGAGATTAGGAAAGAAGTTCCCGGAACTCTCCCATTTTCTCTTCCGCAGCTTTCTGCGCGGCTTCCATGGCCTGGTTCACTGCCTGTTTGATACTTTTCTGCAATAGCTTTTTATCGTTCTTAGCGAGAAGAGAATCTTCTATTTTAATTTCCTGAACGACTTGCTTTCCGTCGGCAATGCATACCACCAGATCGTTCTTGGATTTTCCTTCGAAAGAAAGGGACTCTAATTCTTTTTCCAGACGCTTCATTCTTACCCGCATCTGGTTCATTTGTTTAAGATTATCTAAGCTTTTTCCGCCGAACATACGACTCCCGGTTCCTTTGGAACCTAGGAATAGATTTTCTTTAGGAAGCCTCTATGCAAGAATTATACGGAAGAAGGGCCCGGTTCTTTGGTTCTCTCGGGAAGATCCCGGATCTGTTCGGAACTAGGTTCCCAGGTGAATCTATCTCTTAGTAATTCCGGAAGATACGGTTCCGTGGCGAAGCCGTCTTGTCCTGAGTTTCTGACCGGAGCAAGTCCTAGGACCAATAGGAACCCCAGACTCGCAACTAGAGTCACCACCAAAGAAGATTCAATATTGATCCTGGCTCCGGATTTCATGGCTGTATCTATAGTATCGGCCAATCCAGTGCAGTCTGATTAGGGGAATTCCGGCGAAAATCCCTGAGTTTTGTCGAATTTAGAGCCGAAAATTCGGGATTTTACCCCTCTTCTCCGTCTCTCTTGCGATCGATTCTTTCTTCGATGATTCGGAAAAGAGTATTCGGAGGATATATCCCTGTCTTGGAAATTTTACCTGCTGGTGTTCCGAAAATTTCCGGTATAAGATCCTCCACATGAGAGCAGGAAACGATTTGGAATTTTCCCTTTCGCATTTCCTCCCGAATTTCCCGGGAAAGATTCAAGTCCCTCACATTATCCTTGGGAATATAAATACAGTATTTGTCCTTGTTGGAGCCAGCGAGCCTGGTCACATCAAACCAAGCTTGGATCTTCGTGTTTACGGCTCCCACGGGAAGAATGTCCCCGTACTGGGAAAGCGCACCGGTGACGGCGATATTGCATGCTATTTCCAAACCGGAAAGCGCGGACAATAAAGCCAATAGTTCCGCGCAACTCGCGGAGTCTCCGTCTATGGGTGAGCTATTCTGCTCGAATAAAATGGATGCGTCCAATCCGAAGGACTGGATATGAGAGAACATCCCTTTGATATAAGATTGTAGGATAAATACGCCCTTATCGTGAAGGTTTCCGGAGAGATTCACTTCCCTTTCTATATTGATTAGATTTCCCGATCCGAGGGAGACTCTTGCCGAGACCTGATTCACTTGCCCGAAATCCAAAAGAGAGGATTGTAATAATATCACGGAGAGACCGTTGATCCTACCGGTCTTCTTTCCCTTTAGCTGAACGGAGATCAGACCTTCCTGGATATTTTCCAGATACTTTCTCTTATGGATGGCGGTTCGCTTTTGGATCAATGCGGGAGCCGCTTCTATTTGGGCTCTTCCTACGGACTTCTTGGCCTTTTTGTTTAAGGCGAGAATTTCGGTTACGAAAGAACGGAGTTCGGAGAGATGTAGAGAAAGCCTGCTCTGACTATCGTTCCAACGTAGCGCCAACTCTAAAAGGGAGTCTAACGCGGTTTGGTCTAAAGAAGGATAACCCGGCTTCTCCCAAGACTTCAATAATCCGGAGAAGATAGGAAGCCACGCTTTACCCAGGCTGATCTCATAAGGCATATGAATCTTGAAATCGAAACTACCGTAAAAGTCCGCGTCTATTTGGGAGATTGCGTCCACCTCAGCTTCTTCTCCCACTAAGATTAAACGGAATCTGGACTCTATGCTGGGATGAAATCTATCGATTCGGGTTAAATCCGAACCTTCCGGAAGGGAAAGGAAATCTATCTTACCGGTCAGTAATACCCCTTTCAAAAAATAATACAGATCCGGATCTTCCATAAAAGGTTTGATGGGAAGTAAAAGAAGTCCTCCGTTCGCCTCCGCGATCTTGCCCGGTCGATACTTGGAATCATGAGGAAAACCTGCAAGAGATAGAAGAGTGGGATTCGGTTCGGCAACCACCGGTTGGTCCTTTACGATCTCCTCCAAATACTGTTCGAAGCGGAGAAGGTTGGATTCAATCTCGGGTCCGGTGATCAGAATATGCCGGAAGAGTCCCGGATTCTCCAGAGCCTGGCGAAAAGTCCTCACTTCCTCCTTATGAAACACGAGAAAGTCCGGAAGCCCGTTCAAACGGACAGGCTTCGCCGCCTTGAATTTGATCTCGGTTTGGGAAGGAAGAACTTTACGTAGCACCTTTCCCATTCTCCACCTTGGGGGAGAATCCCACAATAAAATAAAGGGGAGAAAGCTTAGTTCGGAATAGGATCCAGGATCAACATGGCATCTCCGTAGGAAAAAAAACGGAACTTATGCTCGATCGCGAAACGATAAGCGTTTAGAATATTTTCCTTTCCCGCAAAAGCGGAAACGAGGAGTAAAAGGCTACTTTGGGGGAGATGGAAATTCGTAATCAGTCCGTCGCAACTCCGAACAGGATCTCCGGGTTGTAGAAATAATGTCGTCTCTCCCTCGCCCATCCGAAAGGAATCGGAAATCGGATCGTAGGAAGATTCCAAAGCTCTGAGTGTAGTAGTTCCTACGGAAAGGATTCTTCTTTTTTCCTTTTTTGCAAGATTGAGTCGGGAGACTGTGTACTCAGGCAAGAGGAAACGTTCTTCGTGTAATCTCTTCTCCGCGAAATGATTCTCTCCTATCGGTTGGAAAGTCCCGTAACCCACTCTCAATTCCAAATCCAAAAACTCTATCCCAGAATTTTTCAGATCGGAAATCAGGCCCGAAGTAAAATGCAAACCGGCAGTGGGAGCGGCCACCGATCCTAATGCCTTAGAGTAAACGGTTTGGTATCGAATCTCATCTTCCGGTCCGCTTTCCCTCTTGAAATAGGGAGGAATCGGAATCCTTCCTATTTGTTCGAAGCTTTCCTCTCGGAATTCCGGACCCGCTTGGAGCAAGGAAAACTCCTCCGATCTTCCCACTAATTTAAAAGAGAATCCTGCGGCGACCTCGTCCTGTAACATCTCTTCGGGTTTTAACTTTTTAGAATTACGTACTAGGGCTTTCCAAATCCCGGGTTCCAGCTCGGAAAGAAAAAGGGCCTCATGTCTTCTACCCGTCTTGGTTCTTAAAAACACTCTGCGTTTGGATACCCGAGTGGAATTAGCGACGAGTACGTCTCCTTTTCGGAGATACTTCCGAATTTCTAGGAACTCCTTCTCTTCCGTTAGAAAGGAGTGGGTTCTTCCGATGCAAAGAAGACGGCTGCGGTCCCTTTCCGGTGCCGGAAATTTTGCGATCAATTCTTCCGGGAGCTCGAAATCGAATTCGGAAAGATCCGAGATTTTCATTCTTCCAATGAAAACCCGGGCTTTCCGACGGGAACCGATTTTTACTCTCCCTACACCCTTCTGGAGGAATGAATTTATTTGATTGGCTTTTTCGGCCTTTTCGAAAAGAGTACCTGAATGCGGATCGACCTGAAAAGGCAAGGCCCCCTTCTGCTATTCATTCTGATTTTAGCTCTCCTTTATGCGAACGGCATCAGCAGAACGGAGCAGTCGTCCGATTTTTCCGACTATTATCTAGCCGCTCAAAACTTCATCCAAGGCAAGGATCTCTATAGCCTGGACGCTCTTTCCGAGGTCGTAAAGGATTTCGAGTCAGGAAAGCTAAAGATAGAGCAGATCTTCGAACCGTCCGTATTCTTGAGCCTGAAGGCGAGAATCGATAATGTAGGATCCTATATTTATCCTCCTACTTTCGCCTTTCTCCTGATTCCTTTGACTCTCTTCGATTTCGCTACCGCGTCTTCCATCTTTTTTACGATCAACTGTATAGCTCTCGGACTCAGTCTATTTCTGATCGCAGGGTTTTTCGGAAAGGAGAAGAATTATCTCTTCCTATCCGCCGTTCTTCTTCTTTGTCTTCGTTTTCTGGAGAATCACCAAAACAATAACCAAGTAGGTTTTATTCTTCTCTTCCTGATCCTGGCTTCGGTCATGACGCAGAAAGATTGGGCCTCCGGGGCGCTTCTATCTCTGGCGATCGTAATCAAAATCACCCCCGCGGCTTTCTTATTTTATTTCTTATTCAAAAAACGTTATTTAGTGATCGTTTATACTCTACTTTTCGGAATCGCTTGGGTCGCCCTACCGGCAGTTTTAGATCCGGAATTCACCCTTAGAATGAACGAGACCTGGTACAATCTCGTCTTAGAGAAGTATCTCCAATCTCCGGCACTACGAGCCTGGAAAAACAACCAGAGTCTGAATTCCACTCTTTCTAAATATTTCCTTTCGTACGCGGATCTACTGAATCAGAGCAAATTCGGAATGCCTTTCTTATCCTTAACCGTAACCCAAGTAAAAGCAATTGCGGCGGCTCTAACCTTGGGGATCAGCGCACCCTATCTATATCGCTCCTTTAAAGGAGCCTCGGATGCGTTCGTTTTATCCGGACTATTCTTCTTCTCGGTGATTTTCAGCGGGATTTCCTGGATCCACGCTTTCGTTTTTCTACTTTTCCCGACGGCTTTCGCAGTTTCCAAGATCTGGCCTCGGAGCGAGAACGTTCTTCCTTCTTGGAAAGAATGGAGAAAAGGATTCTCTCGGAATAAAGCCGCCGCCGTTTACATCCTTCTTGCCGTTTTAGTATTAATTTTACACAGAAGCATCATCGGAGGCGCTGTCGAAGATGCCCTACTGATGGTTTCTTTCTTACTTTATATTTCCCTCATACAATATGCTTGTCTCTTCTTCCTGGACGAGAAAGAATCCGGCTAGGGAAATCCGGCAGATGTTGAAAAAGGATCGCTTGAAATACAAACCTAGAGTCGCGGTGGACGCTCGTCCCCTCGCCTACGGTATCACGGGAAATTCCAGATACTTGGCGGAAGTACTGCAGAGGTTGGTTCGTCCCGATTCTCCCTTGGAATACTATCTATATTCCAATAAACCGATCCATCCGGTATTCCAGGAACTCATACGTTCCGTACCGGTATTTCTTCCCAGCAAATTGCCCGGATTCCTTTGGTTGAATTTTACCCTTCCTTCCATTCTTAAAAAACATAGAATAGATATCTTCTGGGGGACCATCCAATTACTACCTGTGGTCGGTCTAAAGATTCCGACCGCCGTAAATTACCACGATCTTAATTTCCGATCCGCTCCGGAGACTATGACCACGGCCAATTATTGGCAGCACCGCTTTCTTTCCCCGCTTACTTTAAAAAAAGCGGATACAGTGTTCTGTCTTTCCGAAAACACGAAGAAGGATATCCTAGATTTCCTACCGGACCTTTCTCCCAAATTGAAAGTGGTGTATCCCGGGGCCCAGGGTTTCTCGACGATCTCAGCGCCTTCCAAACAATTGCCTTCCCACTTTCTATTTTCCGTAGGAACTCTCGAGCCTAGAAAAAATCTCTCCACGATCGTGGAGGCGTATAGAGAATTGAAGAAAGAAGAGCCGAATTTTCCCTACCCTTTAGTCCTTGCAGGAAGACTAGGATGGAAATCGGAGGGTCTGACCGCTCAGCTAAAGGACGGCTCCCTAGAAAAAGAAGGAGTCTACTTTTTGGAGAATCCAAACGATTCGCAGCTAGGCTGGCTTTATAAGAATTGTTCCTACTTCGTTTTTCCTTCCCTGCATGAAGGATTCGGTTTACCTCTTCTAGAGGCGATTCGGGAAAACAAACCTTGTATCGCATCAGATATTCCCGTTTTCCACGAGGTCTTGGATGCGTTGACGGATAGTTTCGTGGAACCGAAGAACGTGGAGGGTTGGAAGAATGCATTCTCCCTCGCCGGCAAAAAACGTCTTTCGGGTAGAAAACCGTCCTATAGAGAATGGTCTTGGGACTCCACAGCAAAGGAAGTGGAATCCTATCTAGTCGAGCTTTGGAAAAACAGAAAAAGAAAAGAGTAAATCCGGGGGGATCCATGTCCGCAATCAAATCCAAAACAACGACTTCCTGGTGGGATTGGGCTCCGAATCCGTCCGGCATAAAACGACGCAAAGCTTCCGGGGGAGAATTAAAAAAGAATTATATTCCTCCCGTTTTAGCGATTCTAATTTACGCGGTTTCCGTTTGGTATTTTTTCCCCGTGAAGGATTTCGTTGCGGTTTGGATCTCCAAATTCGTGGAACTATTGCAGATTACCAAAGTACTGAAACTTTCTTTCCTAACGGACAAAAGGCTCTACGAATATTCCTCACTAGCGATAGTCTGCTATATCAGTTTCGCGTTCTTTCTGGATCTACTACGGTTTTTGCGCACCTCTCTGTTTCACAATCTGAAATGGGAAGGAGAAAAATTGGTTTTATCCAAATGGTCCTGGTCCGGAAAAGAAACGGTGAGATGGAATCCGAACCAACCGGGAATACAAATCCTACACAAGAACGGTTTTTTCCGTAGAATTCTAGGATTCGAAAGATTGGTATTCTTCACGAATCTATCGGATGCCGGGACTTCCATCGTAGCCGAGTCTCCTTTCTTTTTTTCCAAATCCAACGTTTCCTTTTTAAATCCTCTTTTCGATTCGGAATAAATGCTAAAGCGCTCTTTCGAAAGCGTATTATTTCTCGCTAAGGTTGGAAATATTTTCCGATCTCGGAGTCTATGGATCGGCTTTCTTTTTCTAGTCTGCATAACGGGCGCATTATTTCTTTTCGATCTAAGATTTCTTTCCCGATTATACGATTGGGACTCGGTAGTATACACTCATAATATACTCACCGACAAACAATGGAAGGTATTCTTTAATCCTCACCATATAGGTTTCGAGAGTACCGGATTATTGTATCTGAAATTTTGGAAATGGATTCACGGTCCGGACTCGGCTATGTTCGGGCTTAGATTGAGAATACTCGGCACCGCTTGTCTTTTTATCTTAGTTCTGATGTTCGCTCACTGGAGATTATACGGAGATATAATCGGTGCGATTCTTATAGGTTTTGCCGTACATTTCAGCCAGGGATTCTGGTTCTATGCTCAACACAACGATACTCCTCTTATCCATTCCTGCCTTACCGCCGCGTTGTACCTATTTTGCGTATGGAATTGCAAAAACGGTTGGTCTCCGGGGCTGCTATACATCGCGGGCTTCCTACAAGTTTGGAATATTTACTTCCACCAATCGGACACCATATTTTTAAGTTTCGTTCCTATCTCCGTTCTTCTTTCCGAGAAGTGGAGAGGTAAAAAATTCGAATTTTCGCATAAACTAAAATTAGTTCTGTTATACCTATTCTGGGTCGTGCTGATTCTTACCGTTTCTTATCTTTATGTGGGCTTTATCATATTAGAGAGAAATCTTACCGCCGGAATCGAAAGCGAAAGAAATTTCGCACATTGGCTTTTTCTCTACGCATCCCAGGAAAGATGGGGGGCCTCCGCCGAAGCGAAAAATTATGTGATGAATTTCTATCGTGGAATCGGAGACGCATTCTTGAATTTCGAAGGAGTCCGAAATCAACTCAGAGTGGATCCGAACCGACCCTTCGAATTGAAATTCTTACCCTATAATTTGAATCTATTCTTCTGGCTCGGGGTTTTGGGGCTGGGGCTTTTAAATTCGATCCGACTTTGGAGGTCCTACAAAATCGAGATCGTTCTACTTTTCTTTTGGCTAATTCCTTCCTTCGTTTTCTATACTTGGTGGGAAGGATATTTTTTCGAGTTCTGGGTCTCTTCCGTCATCGGGCTATTGATATTCGCAGGCTTGATTTTGGATTCTCTTAGAACGGATTCTTTACGCTCCGGAATCCGCTCCTTGACTCATTCACTACTTCTAGGTTACGTATTATTACTCTTCATAGTCAATTTCAGTTTCTCCACATACCCCCGTTCTCAACATACTAAAGCAAGTTTTATGGAAGGTATTGAGGACAAATATAAGGATATCACTCCGGAAAAGGTCTACAGAGATGAATAAAATTCGCCTTGGAAGGCGGTTAAGAAAACGCTTGTGGGTTTCTCTCGGTCCAGAAAACTGCACAGGAGCCGAGGAAAAGCGAACGAATGCTGTTTAATTCAGCCCATTTTATGGTGTTTTTGCCGATCGTTTTGATACTGGCAAAGATCCTAAAAGGAACTTATAGAAGAGTCTTCCTACTTTTAGCCAGTCTTTACTTTTATAACGCCTGGCATCCTAAAACCATCGATTGTTCCGAGTTTCGTACGGGGACCTGGTACGAATATTGGATCGATAAGTCCTTCTGCGATTTTCAAATCAATCTATATATCATCATACTCATCGTTTCGATGATTGTGGATTATTTCGCGGCTCTGATTATGAGTCGCGAAGGCGCAAGCGACAAGTTCCGAAAACTCTGCTTAGTCGCGTCCTTGCTCACAAACCTAGGCATTCTCGCTTATTTCAAATATACGAACTTCATTTTGGACGTGGTGTCTGATATATTCTTCGTAGGAACTCTGAAGATAGAACACCTGAAGATCATTCTTCCGGTAGGTATTTCCTTTTATACCTTCCAATCTATGAGTTACACCATAGACGTATACAGAAGAAATCTAGAGGCGAGGACTTCCTTTCTGGACTTCGCGTTATACGTTTCTTTTTTCCCGCAGCTAGTAGCGGGTCCGATCGTTCGAGCCCATACCTTCTTTAGAGACCTGGACCACCCTCCTACTGTGACCGCAAAGGATGTAGAAATCGCTTTCGCCCAAATCCTAATGGGTTTTACTCGAAAGATAGTATTCGCGGACAATCTAGCTAAGGTGGTGGATACTACTTTCTCCAATTATGCCATTCTAAACCCCGTGGAGATTTGGGTCGGCGCCATGGCCTTCGGTTGGCAGATCTATTTCGACTTTGCGGGTTATACGGACATTGCGATCGGAGTGGCGAGATTATTCGGTTATAAATTCGATCCGAACTTCAATTTTCCGATGGTGGCAAGAAATATCGCGGACCATTGGTCTCGTTGGCATATCTCCTTCTCCACTTGGATCCGAGATTATATCTATATTCCGCTGGGCGGTTCGAGAGTTTCCGTTTTAAAAGGATATCGAAATCTTTTCATTACCTGGTTATTCGCGGGCGTTTGGCACGGAGCCGCCTATCATTTCGTCGGTTGGGGGATTTGGCAGGGAGTGATGTTGGGATTCCACAGGGAATATTCCAAAACCAGATTCGCAGCCTGGATCAACGAAAAGGGAGGACGTCCTTACGATATTTTTGCAAGAATCTTGACGATGTTCTTCCTTTCTTTCGGATTCATCATGTTCCGTGCGGAAACTATGGAGAAGGCTTGGTCCATGATGAAAGCTCTCGTATTCTGGGTGCCCAACGGAATCCAATCCGTGAAATCCTTCTCGAATTACGATTATGGAATATTACTCGCGATCTGCTTTATCGCTTCCTATTATTTCTCTAAGAATACGATCGAGGATATGGTGGAGAACGGCAGAAAATTCGCGTTATTCTTTATCGTGAACTTCTTCTTAATTCTGTTCTTCGGAGCGGGCGGGAATAACTTCCTGTACTTCGATTTCTGAGGTAAAAAATGAGTCCTTATCTTAGTTTGATACGTCAGAAAAAATTCTGGATCCCCGTTCTATTCTTCGTATTCTTCGATCTTTGTCTGCAAACCGGAGTTTACAGGCCCTATTTAAAGAAGGGCTCCTTCGCCGCGAATGTGGTCCGTAATACGGAATACGTTCTGGAAAAGAAAAGCGAATTCGAACCCACTATTCTTCTTTTGGGGACCTCCGTCGCCTATCAGGGGCTTTCCTTAAAGACCTTGAACGAGACCCTGGAACCTTACGGAGAAAAAATCCAATCCGTAGCGATGGAAGGAACCGAGTTAGTAGTTCAAGATTCTATAATACGAAATCTACTCCCTAAGTTTCCCAAGGTCCATACGGTCATCCATATTCTGGAAATTTCGACTCCCTGGGTGGATCAGGAATACCTTCAAATCCACACTCTGGCCATGCTGGGAGAATTAGACAGAAGGATCGCCTTCCCTCTCATTTACGACTTCAATTATAACGTGCAGTACGACGATCTTGGTTTCTTGGCGTTTAAGAGCATCGCCTATCGCAGAGATATACGAGATTTCATTCTAGATCCTTCCAAAAGATTGAAGGACATAGGAAGAAGGAGAAAAGAGCAGAAACTGACTCCTTGGCCTCACGAAAATACAAATCTACCCAAAATCAGTATGTATCCGGAAGCCAAGGAAGTTCTTTCCTGTCTTGCGACTACTAATCCGGGTAACGGACAGGCAATTCCACAAGGTTCCGATATATTCCATAAAAAGGCGATCTGGGATACCTGCGATTTGGCAAAAAGAACTCCTACCGTCGTGACCAAAACAAAATCGGTGGATAATTATTTTCTGAGATTAGGGCTGCTTTATAAGGACATCCATAGAATCGGAGAGGAAAACGGACAAAAGATCCGAATCTTAGGAGTAATCGCACCGTACAGCGAAATTATAAAAGCCTGGAGAACCCCCGAAAGAGATAGGATCTGGCAAGAAGAGATCCGTAAAATCGATCCGGAGATTTCGCTTTTAGACTATCAGGACAGTTTGGACGGCTCTAATAACGGAGATTATTATTACGATCTCATCCACCTGAATCGAATCGGAATGGATAAGTTCTCCGATATATTTGCCGCGGACCTGCCTTCTCATTTAGGATTGTCCGGTAAGAAGAAAAAATGATCTTCACATCCACCCTATTCTTCGTCTTCTTTCTGATCGTTTACATAGCCTATTGGCTCTGGAACGGACGTAAATACAGAGAATGGATCCTGATGATCGGATCCCTGGTTTTTTACGCGTCCTGGAATCCGCCTTTCCTATTGCATCTTTTGGGCATCGTATTAGTTAATTATCTTTTTTTAAAGCCTATAGCGGCGACTAAAAGTAAACCTCTGCTGACCGTTATCGTGGTTCTGGACCTTCTGAATCTGGGAGTATTCAAGTATTTCTACTTTGTCACGGACAACCTATTCTACGTTACGAAATGGTCCCTTTTCGATACGAGTACAATGAGCTTTAGGATCATTCTTCCCTTGGCCATCAGCTTTTATACCTTCCAAGTGATGGCTTTCGTCATCGACGTTTATAGAGGCAAGGTCAAGGAGATCCCGAACTTTTTCCATTTCACCCTCTTCCTTCTATTCTTCCCTCAGCTGGTAGCTGGACCGATCATGAGAGCGGAAGACTTCTTTCCTAAATTAGAAAGACTGAAAATTCACAAGACAACGGTATTTACGGGACTATTTCTGATCGGATTAGGCGCCTGCAAAAAGATTCTTATAGCGGACAACCTAGGCTCCCTGATAGATCCGGTATTCGCCAATCCGAAAGAATACGGGTCCGGATCCCTTGCGTTAGCCGCCATAGGCTTTACCTGGCAGGTTTATTCGGATTTTTCCGGATATACTGACGTTGCTCGGGGCTGCGCTCTATTATTCGGATTCAATATCCCTAGAAACTTCTCGGCTCCTTTCTTCAGCAGAAACATTCACGAGCTTTGGAGAAGATGGCATATCACACTCGGAACCTGGCTAAAGGATTATATCTACATTCCTTTGGGCGGAAGCCGAATCTCCGAATTCAGGACCAATTTGAACCAGACGATCACATTTGCGTTAGGCGGCCTTTGGCATGGCGCAAATTGGACCTTCTTGGCCTGGGGACTCTCCCATGGACTCTTTCTATTCGTGGAAAGAACCATGGAAAGAAGAGGATTAAGGATCCTTCCGGAACACGGGAAATTAGTAACCGGCACGAGAATCCTCTGGACCTATTTCCTTTTCGTATTGGCCGCGATCTTCTTCCGGACATTTCATATTTCCGATTCGATCTATTTCTTCCGAAATATATTCTTCCATTATCTTCCGGAACAGACCTTAACCCTCTCCTTGGCTCTGGTATATCCTTATATCATAGGCGGCATACTTTTCCACGCTGCGGAGGCGCCGAAAAGATACCCTATGTGGTTCCACAGAAATAGAGGAAAACTTCTGCTTGCCTTCCTTCTCATCGGCGCTTTGATTTTCGGGAACTACGCAGGCAAGGGCCAAGACTTCATTTACTTCGCATTCTGATATGATTATGGAAAAGAATAAACTCCCGTTTTTATCCAGAAAGATCCTTTGGATTCCCTTAGGAATCGCGGCACTCGCTATAATATGGGACCGAATTCTTTCCTCCGAATCCGTACGCCCTTATACGGAAAGCGGAGCGGAATATTACTTTTATGAGATGAAAGACAAGGTACTCGCGACGATGAAGTCCGAGACCGATTCCAAAAAGCCGGAACAAAAGGTTCTTACATTCTTCGGAACCTCTCATATGGGAGAATTCTCTTTAGCGGAATTCGAAAAATCCAGTCCCGGACTGATCGTATACAATCTATCCGGCCCTTCCGCTCCATTCTCCTTCCATAATTTCACTCTGGAAAAATTGATCGCGAAGAAGATTCCTTTGGATTATGCGATTCTGGAGTATTATCCAGATTCCGCCACGGATTTCGCGAACCGATATCCTCTCCGTTATTCCTACGACTTTCCTTTTTTCCTGGAGTATTGGAACGTATTCTCCACAAACGAATGGGATTCCTTCCTGAAAGCGAGAGTATTTAGGACCTCCGTTTTTCCTCCAAGATTTAAGGAAGCCATGAGTCGGATCAAGAACCCGTCCGAAGTAGAGAAGTTGGTCTTTATCCGAAATATTCTAGTGAACGAATCGGATCGATTCAAAGGCGGAATTCCGAATACGTTACTTTCCAATACCCCTGAGGACAAATTGGACTCCGAGTCCGAGAGAGTATTCAACGAGTCCTACAAGAATTACAGGACCTCCGAAGTACAATTATTCTTCCTAAGGAACTTCCTAAAGACCGCAAGAGAGAACGGAATCCAGGTCGTTCTTTGGTCTCCACTTCTATATTCCAAATTTTCGGAAAAGGTTCGCTCCTCCCAATTCTTTATCGATTGGCTTTCTCTTCGGGACGGCTTAGTGAAGGAGTTCCCGGAAACTCTAGTCTTAGATATGGAAAATTATCGGGACAGAATGAAATGCCAAAAATTCATAGACCCTCATCATTTGAGTGGAGGTTGCTATGAGGAGCCCACCAAATTCTTAGTGGAATTTTTGGAAGAATACGGAAACCTTCCTAAAAGAAAACCATGACATTCGACGAAGCGCAAAAAGCCGTAGACGATTGGATCCGGGAAATCGGAGTTAAATATTTTTCCGAGCTTACCAATCTTGCGATTCTGATGGAAGAAGTGGGAGAATTCTCCCGCTTAATGGCAAGAACTTACGGGGACCAATCGTTCAAGAAGGGAGAATCCGAGGAGAATATTCCTAAGGAATTCGGAGATATCCTTTTTGTGCTGATTTGTCTCGCCAACCAAATGGGAATCTCTATGGAGGACGCTTTGAAACGTACTCTGGAAAAGAATACCGCCAGGGATAAGGACAGGCATAAGAATAATCCCAAGCTCCAATCCTAAATTAGGATTTCATTTGCCTTCTTGGACCGCAAGTTCCAAAGAAGAAGTCCCCGACCTCTTAAGTAGATCCAAAGTCCGAACGATTTCTCCGTAATTCGCCGATTCTCCGGCAAAGAATCTCACTTCCTTTTCCCTCACCAATCCCGATTCCAAGCGGGAAATCAGGACCTTTCGATCCATTCTCTCTCCCGCAATATCGAAATTCCCGTCGGGCAAAAGCCCGATTTCTATTCTCTCCCCTTTCGGGTCCTCCCCCTGACCTATTTTAGGAAGTTCTAATGGAATAGAGCGAATCTCTTTGCGAAAACTCACCGCGAGCATTACGAATATGAGAAGAATGAAGACCACGTCGATAAAGCTAGTCAGGTCTACACCGATGTCTTCGTCCTCTAAGAACGACTTTTTCATAGATTCTCCGCCGGGGGAATCTTAGGCCAGGACAGGGCTTCTCTCTGTAAATCCAGAAGCCTATGCTTAAGAAACTGAAACGCGAATAAGGAAGGAATCGCAACCGAAAGTCCTAAGATCGTGGTAACCAAGGCCAGACGAATCCCTCCTGCAAAAGCATCCAAGCTTACCGTTCCTGCCGCTTGTAGAGAAGAGAACGCTTCCGAAATCCCGAGTACGGTTCCGAGCAAACCGAGCATGGTGGAGATCCCCGCAAGATGCTTGATCCAGGAGATTTTAGTCTCGATCGGAAATAAGATGGCGGAGATTTTTTCTTCCCATACATCCGGACCGGGCTCCTCTAAAAAGGAAACTAAAAGAGACCTTCTTCTTTTGGGTAGAATGGTCCAGACATGCAAAAAAGTTCCGAGATTCCAAACGGAAAGAAGACAGATAAGCAGGGATACCCAATCCAATCCGAATAAAATATTAGAATGACTCATGATCCACCTTGGAAATCCTTTCGGCAATCTTAGATTTGCTCGAAGAAGTTATATTATCCAGCATCGGGCAAGGATTCCATCCTGTCAGCCTCCAAAATCTGCAAATCCCTCTTGCGCTCGAGCGGGAGCAAAAAATTCTAAGGGAAATGACCGCTTTCCAGATGCCTTCCCGAGAAGCAAAGGCCGACTTCGTTCGGGAAAACTTCGATCAAATTGCAGCCAAATACGATCGGTTCAACGATTGGAATAGTTTTTATCTTCATAGGCTTTGGAAGAATCGGTTGGTCCGTGAAATCGAACAGGAAACCGAAGGACCGATTCGAGTTCTGGATTTATGCTGCGGAACCGGAGATATCTCCGTCAGGTTGGAAAAATCTTCCAGAGTGGATTCTCTTTTGAGTCTGGACTTCTCACCTAAGATGTTGGAAATCGCCAAGAATCGATTGGCGGGTCCTGCAATCAAAGGGCGAGTCAAATTGGAAATCGGAGACGCTACGAAATTGAACGGAGTGGCTACCGAAAGTTTGGACGCTGTCAGCGTCGGTTTCGGTTTACGTAATGTGAACGATCTGGACAAGGCTATTTCCGAAATATATAGGGTTCTCAAGCCGGGAGGAGTGTTTGCAAATCTGGACGTGGGCAAGGTGAAAAATCCGCTCCTTAGATTCTTTGCCGACTTTTATTTCTTTCGAATCGTA
Source organism: Leptospira wolffii serovar Khorat str. Khorat-H2 (assembly GCF_000306115.2). Classification (NCBI taxonomy): domain Bacteria; kingdom Pseudomonadati; phylum Spirochaetota; class Leptospiria; order Leptospirales; family Leptospiraceae; genus Leptospira; species Leptospira wolffii. Next base: position 252,885 of record NZ_AKWX02000013.1, on the reverse strand, counting down.
CCTCTTTTCGGCTATATTCTCTGGGGAGGTAGAAACGACATGTTCGACTATCTACCCGTTTCCTCCCTATCTTATCCGGACCAGGATATTTTGAAGGGAAGAATGGAGAATGCGGGTTTTCAGAATGTACGTTATGTAAACTTTGTATTCGGAAATGCTGTATTACATATGGCAAAAAAACCTAACAGACCGTAGTACTAACCCCCTTCTCCCCGTCTCTTTTAACCTAAAGAGACTAGTGGGGTGTTTCCTTCATGAAAAAGTTCTTAATCCTGGTTTTGATTACCGGGTTTATCGTTCAATGTTCGAATAAGAAGAAAGGGGGCCTGTTTCCGTTTCTTTTCTTTTTGGGAAGCCCCCATTCTTCCGGAGGAGTTCCAGGAAATAGCGGAAGCCCCGGTGTAATCTTTGTTCCGGGCGATGGTTCCGGGAATCCCGCAACTCCTTTGCCGAATTCTGACACTCCGTCAGATTCCAATACGGGCACGACCCCTACAGACAATAATTCCAATCCTTCAACCAGCCCAAGCACGGGGACTACTCCGGGCAATTCGGGTGGAACAGAAGGAGGTACTACAACTACTCCCTCCAATTCGAATACAGGAGGGGATTCTTCCGGAAATACCGGGGATAATGGAACCGGAAATTCCGGTTCTACCGGCGAAAGCGATAACTCTTCCGGTTCCGGGGATGTAAGCAACAGTGGAGGAACTACCGGGGGCTCCACGGATCCTTCTTCTTCCAATCCGACCACTCCTAGCGAGCCTACTCCGGAGCCCCCTGTGGCGATAGTAGTCGTAGAAGACCCGAAGGGAACTCCCGACTTCAATTATAATACTACGATCAATATTCCCCTGAATTTAACGGTGGTGGATAATAAATCCAATCCTGTTAGCGGGGCAACCGTTCTAGTCTATGATGAGAATAATAATATACTCTTCCAGGGAGTCTCCGATTCATCTGGTAAAGTAACCGGAACTCTTACGGTTCCCACTTCCGTAGGAAATATTACCGTCGATATCTCGATCGGAGGAGAATCGATCTCCCAGTATATCAGCCTACAAGACGTACTCGGAATCAACAGAACTATTCGCTATGCGATTACTCTTCCCACCAATCCTGTAACCGACTCGGATGGAGACGGGGTTCCCGACGAGACCGACATCTATCCGAACGACGCAACTCGTTCCACCGAGATCGCCTATCCTACGGAGGGAGTGTATACTGTCGCATACGAAGACCTCTATCCTTCTTCAGGAGATGCGGACTTCAACGACTACGTAATCGAATTCAAAAACCAGGAAGATCTGAATGCCTCCGGTAAAATCGTTCGCCTGCGCGGTATCTACCAACACGTAGCCAAGGGAGCGGGGTATAAGCACCAACTATTCATCAAGTTGCCAGTTCCTACCGGCGCTAAGGTAACTTATAAGTTAGCTCAAGCCGATGGAAAGGTCGAAACCGATACGACCACCACGACCGTGAGCGCTAATCAGTTGAACTCAGGTTTTGAGATCTTTCCCGATTCGAATAAAACGATTCGTGGACAGAATGTGCATCCCGGCGACGTATTCAAACCGGGCTTCGTCGCGACGATTGAAATCGTATTCGATACTCCCGTGGAACGTGCAAAACTGGGAGCCTTCCCATACGATCTCTTCGCCTATGTGATCAACACGAAACAGGAAATCCATTTTCCCGGATTGTATAAGAATTCAAACGGAACCGACAAATATCTGGATTCCACCGGATTCCCTTGGGCGATCCTTCTTCCCGGCGCTTGGAAATATCCTTACGAAAAATACGATATTCGTAAACCTTCCGAAACAGGTTATGCGGAATTCAATCTTTGGGTCTCCTCCGGAGGAAAAGAATATAAAACTTGGTATCTTCATGTAACCGACGAATCCAAGGTATTTCCCGTTCCGAATCCTAGCGGACTCTTGGGATATCTTTTCCTATCCGTGAAAAAATTCGCGATCTTCTATGCGATAGGACTCGTTCTTGCCGGGGGAATAGCGGCTTATTTCCTCCGCAAAAGGCATAGTCTGACCGCTTAAATTCCTTACTTTTCGGAATACGAAAAGTTGCGAACTTCCGGGCGTCGCCGAAAATTGTCGGTCGACGCCTTTTTTATCTCCCGATGAGCGATTGGTATTTCATACTCAAACCTATAGCCGCGATCCTCGCCGCCTGGTTCTATTGGAATTTTTATCGTAGTACGTACTACGCAGGCCAAGACAGGGTATTCTCCTATCTGGCGTTCTTTTACGGAATGATAGCGACGGGACTCGCACTCGGTTGGGAAGTAGGAGTATTCGATCTATTGAAGGATAGCCTCCCTTTGATCAAGGCAGCGGTATTAGGAGCCATTCCCGAAGAAACGGCAAAGGCAGCTCTTATTTACCTTTTTTTGAGACAATCCAAGAGTTCCTACAATCTAGCGGACGGTTTGTATTTCGGGCTCACTTTGGGAGCTTCTTTAGGTTGTATAGAGAACGTTTTCTATTCTTTCAATCTGGAATTCTGGCCCAGCCTACTCCGTGCAGGAACCTCTCTCCCTTTACATACCTTCTCCGGAGGGATTCTAGGATTCTTTATTTTGCATGCAATCCAGTCCCGTAAGGGAAATCTCTCCGGCCTGGGATTTTGTTTTTCCTTCGCGTGTCTAGTTCTACTTCATTCGGTTTATAATATTCTACTAATACAAGGTGGATTCGAAATCCTTTGGATCCCCTTAGTGCTCGGACTCTCCTTTCTTGCTTTGGAACTCGTTATCGTCCAAGCGGAAGTGACTCTCCCCTTCGAACTTCTGCAATCGGAGGATCTTTTCGTGGACGATTACGCGATGATTCGGAAATTCTCCAGATACGATTCTTGGCTCCGAGCCGCACAATCCAAGGAGAACCTGAAGGATATCCCGCTCTTTCGCCAGCTTTCTCCCATTCGTTCCTTTATCGCAGTATTGTTATTTGGCGTTCCTATTTTCTGTCTGAATTTTTATCTTTTCCAACCTGCTTTTATTCCCTATTATTTGGAAAATATCAGCTCCTTGGAATTCATTACGCTTTTCATGGAATATCCGGCCTGGCTCGGATTCCTATTCTTATTACGCGGAGTTTTCAATCCTTCCTTCTTCCGGGAAAGGATTCTCAAGATTCCGCTATTTCTCTCCGTCAATATAGGACCGTTGGGAGAAGAAGAACCCAGCCTGGCATATTCTCTTTCCAGAAAGGGATTTTATTCTCCCGTGATCCGAGAACCGGAGATCGGAATACCTATCCTAGTATCCTTTTATGTGGCCGGAAAGAGTTTCGATCCGATTCCGGTTGTGCCTGTTTGGAAGAATTTTCGCCCCGAAGATCCCAATCATGAAAGCGGAGCTTTATTTCGTTTTCCGAATATTCCTTGGGATCTTATCGCGTGGAGATGGTTCGTGAGAATCAAACAACAGTATAGAAACGCGATGGATGCGTTAAAAGGATTCGATTAGACATTCTTAACGGATCCGGTTCAATCCGTCGAAATCGTCCGTAGAGATCAGGAAATCCGAAGGACCTGCCTGGTACCAGGAAATCCGTAATACCTTGGCCGTTAGCACCTTGGCTCCCGCGGGAACACCTAGACCGACTTGGTTGGACATTCCGACTAATGGGGTACTTCTGGACTGCAATTCCACTCCGTTTTGGTCCGAGAAGATCCATTTAATATAAACGGGTTGGTTCTGCTTAGGCGCTTCTTCCAAAGCCACTCTAAGATTTATATTTCCCTTATCTCCGAGAACCCACGCCGTTCCGGAACGGAATTGGTGGAATCTTGCTCCCAGCTTCTCCACATTCTTTGCCTTTGCGGAGAGTTGGTAAGTCTTCCTCTCCTCGTATCTAAACTCGGGTCCTTGCAACTTGGAAGACAACTGCACGAAAGATTTAGCGAGAATAGAAAGCCCGAAAATCAAGCACACCAAATTGAAAGCGGGAACGATCCACCATTTGGGGAAGGTCCTCGTGGAAGCTCCCAAAGTGCTCAAAAACCAGATCATCAAAAATCCTAGAATCCCCGCTCCTCCGGTCCAAGGTTCGAAAAATGTAACCGGGAAGAATAGCAAAGGTAAATACCAATATGTGCTTCTGGTATAAGCTTCTATTCCTACCCAAGCGAAGAATAGTAGGAAGAATAGGATCCCTCCGTCGCTGAGTAAATATACCCAGGAACTTAAACCGAAATCCTGAAGACCTGCGGGAGGATAACCGGCTCGGGGACCGGACTCTATCCAATGTAACGCGAATGCACCCATTCCTTGTCCGAAAACGGGAGCCTCTTTCCACCAATTCCAGGCGGATAAGGTCTGGATCCATCCGTCCTTCCACAAGAGTTCCAACATTTTGGAGAGCCCTTTCCCTTTGGCCCAAGCGTTAGACGCATCTTCATGCAGCACCTGCCAAGGAGTAAAGGCCCAGTCCATTCCGCCTATAAAATACAAACCGGTAAGAACGCTAATCGTGCCTAAAATCAATAGAGGCAGAAAGGAATATTTCCAGATCGGATTTCTAAAACTCCTCTGATAAGCGAGTCCGACTACCAGGGAAGTTTGGAAAACCAAGAGGAGCCAATAGCTAGTGCTTTGGAATTTTCCCGCAAGTCCTAGGGCCAACAAAACCGCTCCCGTAAGAAGAATGCGGGAGAATCTTCTCCAATTCCTACTATGGATTTGGTAGAGAAAGAATCCGTAGAGGATTGGCATGCCGATTCCGAAAGAAGCGGAGTCCGGAAAAAATCCCGAGACTCCGAACGTCTCCGCGTTTCCGGCCGTAAAAGGAAAATCGGTTTGAGGAGCGCAAGCCTGTATCGCTCCGAGGATGAGATTCCCGGTAAATCCGGCGGTAACTCCGGTCCTCCAATGTTTACCGGGAGGATCCGTATCATGAGAACTGGTTTCCTCCGCCCAGAAATATAAAAAGGCGGAAAACCAAGCCCCTATCCCATCCAGAGTCAGTGCGAACGCATACTTGGAGGAAATCCCCGCGGAATATTCCGTATCCTGCAATACCCAGGAAGTCAGAGGATCGGTTCCGAAATAAGCGAGCAATCTGTCCAAAAGCAGGAAGACCGCCAGACTTAAAAACGCCGTTCTAGGATTCTTGGTAAATTCCAAGGAATTCTTATAAGGTCGATTTATATAAAAATAACGTAATACCGGATCGTCGTCGTTGGTTGTATGCCCGTAAAAAGTGGAGACATACTGCCTAAGAAAGATTCCGAAGATGGCCCCCGAGAATAAGGCGGAGAGATAAAGATATCCCCCTTCTCCGTATAATAGCAGACCGGGAGAGAGTAAAGCGAAGGCCGCGGTAAAGATCCGCCCGGACTTCCTATGGTGCAGATTCGGAACCAGTCCCGCTAAGAACTGGATCCATACGATTCCCAAATTTACGTCGGGGTTTCGTACGAGCAACGTCCATCGCAGTAATATATACGATAGAATTACTGTAAGAATTAAGGTAAGAAAGGTAGGAGTTCGGAGGGGCCTCAATCGGGCGAAAAGATTTGGCACGAATTGGAAATGCTCTCCGAAAACGAAGAGATTTCAATCTAAAAAATCGAAATAAAGGAAGATTTAAATTAGTCGTCCAAAGAATCCGGATCGGACGGAATCTTATAGGTTCCGGTCAGGGTGCCGGACATAGGACTTTTCTTTCCGGAGGCTCTGTGCTTGGAAACGGCCTCGGCGTACTCGACGGTATAACGGGTCCAGGGAATCGCTTTTAGTCTAGCTAAAGGAATTTTCTTACCGGTCCCTTCGCAGATTCCGTAGGAGCCGTCTTCGATTTTTTCCAAAGCCACATCGATCTCTCGAATGGTATCGATTTCGGATTCGGTCAACACGGAGCTTAACATCTCCTCGTTGATTTCCGAGGCGATATCGGCGATATCGCCCATTTCTTTCAAACCGGATGGTTTACTATTGTCTTCCCATTTAGCATACTTCTCCAAGAGAGAGTTTTTTCTCTCTAAGAGTAGATCCTTCAATTCTGCAAGGACCTTTTTATCGTATGCTGCTGCGGCTTTTTTAGTAACCATCTGTTTGAGAATTAGACCTTGGATTCCTTATGTTCGACGTGAGCACGGCAAAATTTACAAAATTTTTTCGTGACCAACTTCTCGGATTTGGCCTTTTTATTTTTCGTCTGGAAATACGCGTTTTTCTTACAAGTCTGGCAAGTAAGCTTGATGATTTCTCTCATGGCGACTAGCTTCTTTTAGCGAAAATTAGCCTAAGAGCGATTTGGAGAAAAATAAGGCAGTTCTGCCCCCTCCCCATACCATCCTAGGGCTCGCATATGCTATAAAAAAAAGAGAGTTCGAAAAAGCAAGGAAGATCGCTGTTCGGATTTCCTATTTTTCCCGGCTCTCGGTCTCGACTGGAACGGATTTTCTCCAAAAACCGGCTAAAACGCTCCCAATCAGAGAATGCATCAAACTGGAAATCGCAGAAGGAATGGCGACTAAAGGGTCCGAGAAATTATTCCGAGATAATACCGCTCCGAGCCCGCTATTCTGCATGCCGACCTCTATGGAAACGGTACGGGCCACGGTAAAGGAACGGGTTCCGAAAAAAGCCGCCCAGTATCCGAAAAAGTAACCGGAAAGATGGAGTAGAAAAACGCAAAATACCAAATAAGGTCCGGAACGAATCACGCTTTCCTTTCCGGCCCCTAGAATGGAGGCAACTATAAGCGCGATTAAAATCACCGCCACCAAAGGAGAAACTTTTTGGATCCCTTCGGAGAATTTAGGAGCATAACGATTTAATAAAATTCCTAAGATTACCGGAAGAATCACCACCTGAACCGTATCCAAAAACAGTCCTAAGGCGTTTGCCCCCACGCTATTTCCCGCGAGAAACAAAGTCAAAGTGGGGGTTAGGACCACGGAAAGAACGGTGGAAATCGCCGTCATGGTCACGGAAAGCGCGAGGTCTCCTCTCGCGAGAAATGAGATCACATTGGACGCAACTCCTCCCGGGCAACAGGAAACGACGATGATTCCTATGGCCAAGGGCTCCGGCAATCGGAAGAATGTGGCAAGCGCCCAACCAGTCAAAGGCATGATGGTATATTGACCGATCACTCCGATCAAAATCGGTTTCGGTGCCTGGAAAACCCGGGTAAAGTCCTCAGGCTTCAGACTGATCCCCATTCCGAGCATGGTAAGCCCTAAACTATAGGTGATCCAAGGGCCCTTGAACCAAGTCAGCGCTCCCGGAAATACCCAACTGAAGGCTACGGCAAGAAGCACCCAAAAAGGAAAGAATAAGGCTGCCTTCTCTAGGATTTTGCCCAAAGGCTTACCTCGAAACCAGATCTACGACCCGGTCCAATTGCTCTTTTGCGATATAAATATGAGGAGAAAAGCGCACTCTTCCCAATCTTAGAGCGCACATCACGCCATTCTTCTTTAAGTCGGAGACCACGTTTTCCATGGAAAGACCTTCTTTTTCGGCGACTACGATCCCGGTCTTGAAATCCGGAAAATGGTCGGAGGCCAATTTCCAGCCAGCTTCCCTGAGCTTATCGGAGAGATAATCCGCTAGTTCATAGATTCTTTCCATGCTATTATGGAAACCTATCTTGTGGAGCATCTCTAAAGTGGATTGAAAATAGACCCAGTCGATAAAATTCACCGTGGAGATCTCGTATCTATCCGTGCCTTTCAATTCTTCTCTATAAGGTAGGTAAACTTCATCGTTCACGACCGAACCGGTTCCCTTAAAAGGAAAATTCAATTCTTCTAATTTTTCCTTCGCCACATAGAGAACACCGAGTCCCAGAGGACCCAAAAGCCATTTCCAAGCGGGAAATGCCATATAGGAAATACCCATTTTTCTGGGATGGATGGGAAGAAGTCCCACTCCCTGGGCTCCGTCCAGAACGAACTGGATCCCTTTTTCTTTTAGCAGAGATCCGATTTCTTCCAAGGGAAACGGCATACCGGTACACCAATGCACGGCGGAAAGGCTGACTACTTTTACGTCGGGGGTGATCTGGGCTTTTAAATTATCCAAAAAGCCTTCCGGAGTCTCGGACATGGGCACGAAAGATAGATTCACACCCTTTTCTTTCCAATGCTCCCAAGGATAAATATTGGAAGGATATTCGTTCTCGAGTAGAAGGATCTTGTCCCCAGGTTGGAGTTTGAGACCCAATGATATGAAACCGATTCCTTCGTTGGTATGGTGGATAAGAGAAAGTTCCTCGGGATCGCATTCTAACAGTTCCGAAAGAATCTTACGAACCACTTTTTTCACACTGGGATAGCGCCTCACCTCAGTGAGTCCCCCGTGGGTGGAATATCCTTTTAGATATTCGGTTACCGCGTGTACGGTATCCGTATTGCTGGGAGTCGTTCCGCAATTGTTCAGCCAAATCATTTCCCGGTTTACCGGGTATAGATTCTGGATCTTTGTCCAATCGGGACTGGAATTCGTTTTCATACGGGTCCAACTTGGATCCGCCAGGAGACGAGAAAACCTATTTTTTGATTTTCAACCGGGAAACGAAGCTTTCCCGGTCTTTTTAGTTCTATCTTTTCTTCTTAGCCGCGGCCTTTTTCTTGGGCGCAGGTTTCTTAGCGACGGTCTTCTTTTTTGCTACTGCTTTTTTCTTAGGCGCAGCCTTCTTGACCGCTTTCTTAGGAGCGGGTTTTTTAGAAGAAGGACCGGGCTTCAGACTTTTGGCCGCCTTGGTTTTACTTGGCGCCTGTACCGCCTTAGCCACTTCTTCCGCTTGCTCATCCCAGAAGAAGGCCCCTCTCCCCGAAGAAGTTTGATCGAAGGAATTCAATTCCGCCTCTAACAAAGATTGATAGTTATTATTGTACTCCATCAATTTAGTGAACAAGGACTTGATATTCGGATCATCGAACTTGGTGGACAACTTCTCGTAGAATGCTACTGCATTTTCCGCTTCCCGGATCGCCAACTCCAAAGCCTCGTGAGCGTCTTTGGATGCGGTACCGATGATCGTTCTCTCCACCTTGTGCATGATTTTTTGGATCGTACTCTGGTGAAATTTATGGATCGCAGCCAATTGTTTCAGGTTCGGAAGCTCCGCACCTTCCGCACTCTCGTAGATTTCCTGAATGAATTTTATATGTTCGTCTACTTCTTCCGCCAATTTTTCGAATAACTCCCGAGTGCGACCCGGAGGGAGTTTTTCGTACGTATTCATATAGAATTCGAAGTAATCCTTTTCATGTTGGATGGCCGCGGCGATGGCTTCCAAGAATGTGGTTTCTTTCAACGGTTTAATAGTCATTCTGCAACTCCGGTCGCGACAATTCTAGAGGTTTTCCGTGCCGATTCAATAATATTTTTTCTATTCCTCTTCTTCCTGAGAAAGATAGATGAGAAATTGCGCCAGGTAATACGTTCCCATAATACATATCCCGTGCAGAGGAAGTTTGTACGGAGTGAATTGACCTAGAGCGATCAATGAATCGGAGACGATGAAGCTAAAGGCTCCCGCGATACCTAAAATCAAATCTCTTCCCGAAACTTCTCTGGAAGCGGACCTCCATCCCATCACGCATATCGCGGAGACGTAAACTCCTACAGGAACGATGAGGCCCGTGGAGATTCCGGGAAGAATCCAGGAATAATATGCGGCTCCGAAAATCGCATAGGGAAGTAGGCGCAAAAAATGCACCGGATTTCCGATAGAGAAACTAACGGAGTAAGCCACCTGAGCGACGAGGAAACTTCCGAGTCCGAAAACGAAGTATTCCGCGGGAAAAGCGAGAATGGTATCTCCACCCAACGAGAAAATCAAACCGATCCCAAACCAGATCCCTACATTGTTTTTCCATTTCCCGTCCCAAACGCTGCCAAAAATCAGATACACAATCGGCGCGATTTTAGAGAGCAAACGGAGCAAGAAAACGTCCGGCCAAAGATACAGCACCACCAGATGGAAAATGCTCAAAACCGGAAAGAGAATATAAATCATCCAAAGCTCCTAATCTATTGGTTCCTGCGGATTTGGGATTGTCTTCCTGGTCGAAACGCAGAACCTGTCTTCCTAAGACCCGGTTTGGGTCTCGGAAGCTGCGATGATCTCGTTTAGCCAAAAAGATTCTACACTTTTTCTGATTTTTTCCGTCGTGGTAGGCCTTTTGATCTACTTAGACCTCTTCGTTCTGAATAAAAGAGCGCACAAACTCTCCTTAAGAGAATCCGGATATTGGACTCTGTTCTGGGTGACTCTCGCTTTCAGTTTCGCTCTCCTGATCTATATCTTTCACGAGGATCCGGCAAACCCCGGGCTCGCAAAACAAAAGACTCTGGAATTTCTGGCCGGTTATCTACTGGAGTATTCCCTTTCCGTGGATAATCTTTTCGTGTTCATCATGATCTTTTCCAAGTTCCGGATCCAATCCCAGTATCAACCCCTGATCCTAAAATGGGGGATCATCGGAGCTCTTCTCTTCCGAGCCTTGATGATTTTCTCCGGAGCGGAGCTCGTTTCCCGTTTCGAGTGGATCCTTTACTTCTTCGGTTTCCTTCTTCTTTATTCCGCTTGGAAGATGTTCTTTCACAGCGAAGAAGAGGAATTCGATCCGAACGATATGAAACTCGTTCAATACGCCAAAAAAATACTACCGATGACGAGTGTACACCACCCGGAGAAATTCTTGGTGAAGGAACACGGCAAATCGGTCTTCACTACCACCTTCCTGATTTTGATCGTGGTGGAATTCAGCGATATTCTTTTCGCTGTGGATTCCATTCCGGCGATCTTCTCCATCACCCAGGATAGTTTCATCATCTATACTTCGAACGTATTCGCCATCTTGGGGCTGAGGTCCCTATTCTTCCTGTTGGGAGGAGTGATGGAACTTTTCATTTATCTGAAAAAAGGCGTGGCCCTTCTTTTGGCATTCGTGGGAGTAAAGCTGTTATTGCCGGCATTCTCCGGATACGTATTCGGAAAAGTAATCCATGTCTCCATCGAAATTTCCCTCATCGTGATCGTAGCGGCCTTGGCGCTTTCGATCCTAGCTTCGATACCTCATTATCTCAAAACTAAAAAAGGAGCCTAAGGGCATTAAGAGTAGAATGGCATCTCAAAAACTCTTCTCCGAATTTCCTCCGGTCCCGACGGACGACTGGACGAATCTCATCCAAAAGGATCTTAAGGGTGCGGATTTCGATAAAAAATTGGTCTGGGAAACCCAAGAAGGTTTTAAGGTCAGACCGTTCTACAGAAAAGAAGACCTAAAAGGAAAGGAATGGCTCCTTTCCAATCTTCCCGGAAAATTTCCTTATTCCCGATCGACTCGTAAACTTGCAAACGATTGGAATATTCGCCAAGACATAGACGCCACCGATCTTTCCACCGCTAAATCCTTAGCCGAAGAAGCCATCCAAAACGGAGTCTCCTCTTTAGGATTCGTAATCGCAAACTCGGTTTCCGACAGGAAAGGGATTCCGGTCGCAAGCAAGAAGGATTTGGACTTTCTATTGCAAGGACTTCCTCTTGCCGAGATCACACTGCATTTCGTAGCGGAAGAACGTTCTCCCGAGATTTATTCCTGGTTGCCCAAGGACAAGAAACTCGTAGGAGGTCTCGGCTACGATCCATACCGGATTCTTGCTCGTAAGGGAAAATCCGGAGGACATGGGCCGGAAACACTTCTTCCGATTCTTAAAGAATCTTCCAAGACTTCGGAGCATTTTCGGGGACTCACCGTCCATTCTTCCACATTCAGAGACAGCGGATCCACAATCGTTCAGGAACTCGCTTATACTCTGGCATTGGGTTCCGAGTATCTCTTCCGTTTAGGAGAATTGGGACTCTCTCCGGAGGTCGTAAACTCGCAAACCATTTTCCAATTCTCCGTCGGTCCGGATTACTTTTTGGAAATCGCGAAGTTCCGAGCGGCACGTACTCTTTGGGCGGAAATCTTCTCCGCATATTCTTCCGAAAAAGGAGAGAAGAGTCTTCCCTTCCTTTCCGCGGAAACGGCCAGATACAATTACGGGATTTACGATCTTCATAATAATATTCTGAGAGGAACTACCGAAGCGATTTCGGCTGCCATCGGAGGAGCGGAGATCATTCAGGTTCTGCCTTTCGATCATCTATTGCAACCTGCGGATTCCTTCTCTCTCAGAATCGCAAGAAACGTGCAGTTACTTCTCAAGCACGAATCCTATCTGGATAAGGTTGCGGATCCTTCTTCCGGTTCTTATTATATTGAAACGATTACCGATTCGATCACAGAACAAGCGTGGAAGTTATTCTCGGAAATCGAAAAAGATGGAGGTTTTCTCGCAGCATTGCAGTCAGGAAAAATCCAAGCTTCGATCCGGGAATCCAGAAAGAAGAAGGAAGAAAATTATTCCACTCGCAAGGAATTCTTTCTAGGCACCAACCAATATCCTAATTCCAAGGACAGAATCCAAAACAAGGACCTGAACAAGAATTTGCAATCTCCGGCTTTAACGAGCGTTTCCGAAGAGATCGTATGCAATCCTATTCCGGAATTTTTTGCAGGAGATGCGATCGAAGAGATCCGGATCCTTACGGAAAATTGGGAATCCAAAAACAAATCCACGGTTAAAGCGCTTCTTCTTCCCTTAGGAGATCTGAAAATGAAGAAGGCGAGAGCCATCTTCTCCTTGAACTTCTTAGGTTGCGCCGGGTTCACTACGATCGATCCCGGAAGTTATGAATCTGCGGAAGAAGCGTTGGCCGGAATCGCTAAAGAGAATCCGCAAGTCGTCGTATTCTGCAGCTCCGACGAGGAAGTTTCCGACTGGGTAACTAAAATTCTTCCCAAAATCCAGGGAACGAATAAGCCTCTTGCTTTGGTTGCGGGCTATCCTAAGGATACGGTCCCAGCTTTAGAAGCCGCGGGAATCGGCGGGTTCCTACATGTGAAATCCAATCTACTCGAAACGCTTACCGATCTTCAAAAAAGGCTGGGTATCCGATGAAACGACCAATATTCTCCTCGAACCGAACCCCTGCCTCCTCCGATGCAAAGCTGGAGGCTTGGACCAAGGAAGCCCTAGATGAATTAGGACTTTCTAAATTAGAAGATACCGTTTGGAATACTCCGGAAAAAATTCCAGTAAAGCCTGTCTATGTTCCGGAGGACGCCAAGAATCTGGAGCATCTGGATTATGCAGCGGGAATCCCTCCTTTTCTAAGAGGGCCGTATTCTACAATGTATGTGCAGCAGCCTTGGACGATCCGACAGTACGCGGGTTTTTCCACCGCAGAAGAATCCAACGCATTCTATCGTAGGAATTTAGCTGCAGGACAAAAAGGACTCTCCGTGGCCTTCGATCTGGCTACGCACAGAGGATACGATTCAGATCATGAACGCGTTGTAGGAGACGTGGGAAAGGCGGGAGTCGCAATCGATTCCGTGCTGGATATGAAGATACTCTTCGACCAGATTCCTTTGGACCAAATGTCCGTCTCCATGACTATGAACGGAGCCGTCATCCCTACTCTGGCTTTTTATATCGTCGCCGCGGAAGAACAAGGAGTAAAACCAGAGCAACTTTCCGGAACCATCCAAAACGATATTCTAAAAGAATTCATGGTTCGAAATACTTATATTTATCCGCCCGAACCTTCCATGAGGATTATCGCGGATATCTTTAAATACACTACGGATCATATGCCGAAGTTCAACTCCATCTCCATCTCCGGCTATCATATGCAGGAAGCGGGAGCGACAGCGGATATAGAACTCGCCTACACTCTCGCGGACGGTCTGGAATATTTACGCACCGGTATCAAGGCAGGAATGGACGTGGATAGTTTTGCTCCTCGTCTTTCCTTCTTTTGGGCGATCGGAATGAACCATTTTATGGAAATCGCCAAAATGAGAGCGGGAAGACTTCTCTGGGCAAAACTTGTAAAAGGCTTTCATCCTAAAAATAACAAGTCGCTTGCTCTTAGAACCCATTGCCAAACCTCCGGCTGGAGTCTTACGGAACAGGATCCTTTCAACAATGTAGGAAGAACCTGCGTGGAGGCCTTAGCGGCCGCACTCGGACACACGCAATCATTGCATACCAACGCATTGGACGAGGCGATCGCCCTTCCCACGGATTTTTCCGCAAGGATTGCAAGAAACACTCAAATCTATCTGCAGGAAGAAACGAATATCCATAGGGTCGTGGATCCTTGGGGCGGTTCCTATTATGTGGAAACTTTAACCGCTCAACTAGCGGAAAGAGCCTGGGAACTCATAGAAGAAGTGGAAAAACTGGGGGGGATCGCAAAGGCGATTGAAACCGGAATTCCTAAAATGAGAATCGAAGAGGCAGCTGCAAGAAAGCAGGCCAGAATCGACTCCGGACGAGACGTTATCGTAGGTGTGAATCGTTATCGCCCCGCCAAAGAAAATCCTTTGGACATATTAGATATCGATAATACTGCCGTCCGTGAATCCCAGATTCGTAAGCTTCAAGAGCTGAAAAAAAACCGGGACTCCAAAGCGGTGGAAGCGGCTCTGGACGCTATCACTGAATGCGCGAAAACAGGTAACGGAAACTTACTTGCCCTGGCCGTGGATGCGGCAAGGAAAAGAGCCACTCTGGGAGAAATCTCCTTCGCCATGGAGAAGATTTTCGGCAGATACAAATCCGTGACTCATATGATCCAAGGAGTCTATTCGGAGGAAATTATGGACGATCCGGATTTCAAGAAGGCTAAAGAGCTTTCTTCAAAATTCGCCAAGCTGGAGGGAAGACAACCCAGGATCATGGTTGCAAAGATGGGCCAGGACGGTCACGATCGGGGTGCCAAGGTAATCTCCACAAGCTTTGCCGATATGGGATTCGACGTCGATATAGGACCGCTCTTCCAAACTCCTGCGGAAGCAGCGAAACAAGCGGTGGAAAACGATGTGCATGTCCTAGGAGTTTCTAGCCTCGCCGCGGGTCACAAAACTCTCGTTCCTCAGGTCATCCAAGAATTGAAGCGACTAGGCAGAGAAGACATTCTAGTAATCGCGGGAGGAGTCATCCCTCAACAAGATTACGATTATCTCTACAAAGCGGGTGTGAACGGGATCTTCGGACCAGGCACCAAAATCTCCAAGGCAGGAGTCGAAATCCTAGAATTGCTGATCAAAAGCGTGGAAGGATAATCGTTTATGGCCGAGGTCCGAGGACAGGAGGGAAATCTCGTAAGAGGCCGGATCGGGAAGAAAGTTTTACCCGATCTGGAAACCTTCGTTCAAGGAATCTTGAAAGGCGATATCGGACTCTTAAGCAGAGCCATCACTCTGATAGAAAGCACACTCCCTGCTCACCAAGAACTTGCGGAAAAGATTCTAGAAAGATGTCTCCCTCATTCCGGAAAAAGCGTAAGAGTCGGTATCACCGGAATTCCGGGAGTGGGTAAAAGCACTTTCATAGAAGCCTTCGGTAACCATCTAATCGATCAAGGTAGAAAGATCGCAGTACTCACCATCGACCCTACTTCCCAATTATCCAGAGGATCCATCTTAGGCGATAAGACCAGAATGGAAACCTTATCCAGAAGAAGCGAAGCGTTCATTCGTCCTTCTCCTTCCGGAGATTCTTTGGGAGGAGTCGCTCGTAAAACTAGAGAGGCTATTTTTCTTTGCGAGGCGGCGGGCTTCGATACGATTCTTGTGGAAACCGTGGGAGTGGGACAATCCGAGACATCGGTGTATTCTATGGTGGATTTATTCCTACTTCTTCTCATAGCAGGAGCGGGAGACGAATTGCAAGGAATCAAAAGAGGAATCATGGAGATGGCGGATCTAATCGCCATCACAAAAGCGGACGGCGACAACGCATTGAAAGCCAGCCGAGCCAAATCCGAAACGATCTCTGCGGTTCATTTTCTTCCTCCGCATGAATCAGGCGTAAAAACGGAAGTTAAAACCTGTTCCGCCTTAACGGGAGAAGGAATCTCCGAAATCTGGATAGGTATCCAATCCTTTATCCAAGCCATCGAGAAGAATGGATACTTGGATAAGAAAAGAAAGGAGCAAGCCAAGCATTGGTTGCACGAATCCGTACAAACAATGCTCCTAGACGACTTCCATTCCAAGTTAGGAGAAGAATTCGGAAAGGCGGAAGAATCCGTCATGCAAGGGACCTCGGGCTCCTACCAAGCCGCACGTCGTCTTGTGGATCTATACAAACACGATCGCAAATAAGTCCCTAAACTTAAAAGTGCAAAAAGAATCATAGTTTTGTAATATAATATTCTTACATGCGTACTACTTTCCGATAGTACGCGGTCTATTCATTCTCCTCTTGGAAAGTTTTTTTCTTGGAAAATATGTCTTTTCGAACGCTCATGGCGGATAATAAAAGTCGAACCTCATTTTGAATCGTTCCCGTTTTTTCTAGGTGTGCACCCCGCCTAGACCTCGGTCGGTTCCGGAGAAAGGAAGAAAAAATGACCACTCGTATCTCGGCCCTAACGATCTTAACGGCTCTTTTGATTTTCAACTCCTCCTGCGCGACTTCTAGCGCCGGCTTGGCGACGAGTACGATCCCGATTGCGGACAGAAAATACAAAGTCCTCGCCCCGGTAGAAGGTATGAAATACTGGGTTACCTTGGATATCGCCATCATAGGAATCCCATTGGGAGAACCCCCCATCGATCGTCTTTTGGAAGAATTAAAAAGGGAAAAGGATGCAGACGCACTCATCAATGTGAGATACTGGACGGATAAGATCATTGTCGCCTTTATCACAGTCAATCGACTGCATGTTTCCGCCGAAGCGGTGAAATTCGAAGAAGAAATCGACCCGAGGAGAAAGGGACGTTAAGTCAGGTAAGAGCCGACTATGAAACGGAATATTACCTATTTCCTAATTCTATCCTTATCTCTTTTAGGAGAAGCCTGTTCCGGAACCTTCGATCGGACCGATGTCGGAGGAAGGGTCCGCGATATGCAAATCATAGATTCTGTAACGATCATCCGATCCACAGAATATATAGAATTAGGGACTTCCAGCGGTGAGAGTTCGGTATTCTTCCTCTTCGGACTCATCCCATTGACCAATCCTTTGAATATGGACTACGCTTTAAGCGACGCGGTACAGAAGATCCCCGGAGGTAAAAGTCTTATCAAGGTAAAATACTGGCAGGAGACTCATCTATTTTTTCCGGTGGGAACCGTGAGCGTTTTAAAGGTCAAAGGGACTGTAATCGGTTCTCCCTTGGTAAACGAGGCGGGTAAAAAATGAAAAGATCCCTACTCATATTCGGCCTTCCCGCATTCTTTCTATTCTTCTTGGAATGCACTAGGGAAGATACGGTTCCGGAAGGAGACGCTAATAGCCAGATTTATGCCGCGGCACAATATCTATCGAATAAATGCGGAGACCCTTTGCCGTCGCCGTTCCCAGTCGCTATCGGAGACGTACAAAAAAGGAATTTGGATCTTTGCAGCATCGCGATTACGAAATCGGAATGTCCTTTCGTAGGTTATCCTGTGGCCTGTCTTCTCATCTATTACGATAAACCCACCGGCGAGATACCTTGGTATCTGAACTTTAAAGACGCATTCGTCACCCCGAAAATACCATGAAGATGAAACGGATCCTATTCAAATTAGCCTTCTTAGTCGTTTTGTCTCCGGTGGACGTATTTGCCGAAGTCGCATTCAAGGCTCGCTTATTCTCCCGCCAAAAAAATCAGGGAGAAGCTAAAACCCAAGTTTTACTCTTCGAGACCAAGAAACTGTATAAGACGGACGCGGAAGGATATTTCGATGCGGTGGTCCCTGCTCCCGGGTTTTATACGTTCCGTATATTAAAAAACGATGAAATGCAGGACGTAAAAGGAAACGTTGAGTCCTCCGGGCAGACGGTAACCTTATACATGGACGACGCCTCCGGTTCCGGAGGGATCGGTTCTTCTCCCGCTAGAACTCCAAAAGGAGCCATTAACGTTACTGCGGATAGGGAGAAACCCATTCTTTCCAGAACCACGATCAAATACGAAGAGATCAAGAGAATGCCCGGAACATTCGGAGAGCCCTTGCGAGCTTTGGAAACGATTCCGGGAGTCGTACCTTCGGCGGCCTTCGGGGGTGGAGCGAATAATTACGTGATCCGGGGTTCGGACCCGAACTCGAATTTATATCTGGTGGACGATCTTCCTATTCTATATCCTTTCCACTTCGACGGATTGAGCGCAGTGGTGAATGCGAACCTGATCAAATCCATAGACGTGTATACTGGCGTTTTCCCCGCGAATTTCAATAACGCCTTAGGCGGTGTAATTCATATCGATACCGTGGATAAAGTGGACAAGTCTCAGAAGAATCTGATCGTTTCCGCATGGTCCAGTAGTATCAGCTATATGGCTCCCACATTCGGAGGCAAAGGTTATCTGATCGCCTCCGCCCGTGTGGGCTATCTAGATCGTTTTGTACAAGGACTTAGTTCCGCGTTAGGAGCCGATTTCCCGGAAGGGCTTCGTCTGCCTCGTTTTGTGGATTCTCAGGTAAAGTTCGTACATAATTTCAACGAAAGACACCAGATCTCCTTCCATTCTTTTTATTCCAAGGACGACTTTGCCGCGGATCTTCCAAGTAAATACAAGAACGATCCTGCGAACGACTCGACTGCGGCATTTGCAGGAGCGAGTATCTCCGCAGGACAAGGATTTAGAACTCAGGCTCTACGTTATACATGGAAGCCGGTGGATACATTCTCGAATAGAATCACCGTCATCAGTTACGATCCGTTTACGGACTTCAACGTTTCCTTCGGTTCCATCCAAGGAAAGAACAGGGCAAGCGGCGCCTATAACGGAGTTCGTCAGGATGCGTTCTGGGACCCGAGCAAATACTTCAGTGCGGAATTCGGAACGGAATATAGGGAGCTGAATTATTTCTCCCGCGGGACCAATATCATCCAGAACGATCCGAACAATCTAAGCCCGAACCCGTACGATACGCAAAACCCCGCATATTCGAGTATTCCGACGAATATCACCGCAAAGGGAGCGTACTATAACGCTTACCTAACGACTAAGATCAAGTTCGGAGGATTCCAAATCGAGCCGGGCGCGCGTTACGATTATATTCCTTATGTAAATAGTAGCGCTTTCGGTCCTAGAGGACAGGCATCTTATAAATTCGACGGGATAGGCAAAGGCACTACGATTTTCGGAGGAGGAGGAAATTTCTTCCGCTTCCCGTTGGATACTCGCTTCAATAAGGACAGCGGAAACCCCCATTTGGAATTCGAGAAGGTATTCAAATACGGAGGAGGAATCGAGCAGCTTCTCTCCGGAGATTACCAGATCAAGGGAGAACTCTTCAAACAAGAATATTCCAATCTGATCGTGGACGATCCGTATATCACCGATCCGATCGGAACGAATCCGGATCCTTACGGTCGGGTTACGCAGCCTTATATCCTGAACAAAAGACTGAATTATTCGAATAGCGGAACGGGATGGTCCAGAGGTTACGAGTTGGTCCTCAGAAAAAATTCCCGGCCGGGAACCAGACATTGGTTCGGCTGGATCACCTATACTTGGTCCCAAACATTCCGAAATAATAATATATACACCCCGGATCCGGGTGCCGCTCCTTTGAGCGCCCAAGAGACCCAGATTGCCGCACACTTTTATAAGAATTCTAAAGAGACATTATACGATTATGATCGCACACATGTGATCAATATGGTGTTCGGCTGGAGATGGAGCCAAGAATGGCAATTCGGCGCAAGATGGTCCTATCTGACAAGCAGGCCGTTCACTCCGATCGTAGGGGACGATGGGGGACAATTCAGCAACCCGGCCAACGGGCAAACCTATTGGGTGCCCCAGTATGCGAATAACCCTGCCCTGGCGGATTATATCAACACCAGACGCTTGAAACCCTATCATAGGCTTGACATACGATTTGATAGATTTTTCAATTATGAATGGGGATACGTGAATACTTTCTTGGAAATCATCAACGTCTATCTGCGTGAAAACGTTGGCGGAGAAGACTTCGATAATACCAAACCGTATTCTAAAACCAACCCAAGTCCTAGTCCGACGTTCGGAACGATCCCTCTGCCCGGAGGCGTGGTGATTCCTTTCTTTAACGTCGGTATCGAGGTAAAATTCTAATGATAGCGTCGGTCCGAAACATACATGCTACGACTCGTTTGGCTTCGGTCCTTCTAGTATTCCTTCTATCCGATTGTACTCAATTCGAGGACAAGTCCGGTTCCGATTCCGGATTGATCCTACAATCCTTACTAAACAACTCTGCGGATCCGAAAGGTTCCTGTAAAAGTTCCGTTCAGGAAGCCGAGGATTGCCTTTCTTCGACTAACGACCTCTCCGGAATCAAGGAAAATAGTCTTGCTCCGATTCTTTCAGGCGGATCGGCGAATTCTTACGAGACGTATTGCACCCAACTTTTGGGAACGGAAGAATTATCCAAATTCGATGCGAAAATGCAGGAATGTATATTTTCCTGCAACGAGTCCTATTGGTCCAGAGTGGAAGCGGAAGGACAATGCGAAGGAGAAAGTTCGGACCTTATCTCTAGGTCGGGTATCGAGACCTTATCATGTATCAGACATTGCAAAGAATTATATTCTCCCGAACCCGAGTTTTAAGTTCGAAAATTCTGGAACAAAAACAGAATGACTCGGATCGTATCAAACAAAAAAACAGCTATTAGGAAGGACAGTCAGAATGAATTATGAGAGTCTCATCGAATTCGGTGAAAAATCGATATTCGTGGTCATGGGAATCGCAAGTATCATCGCGATAGCGGTGGTGATAGAGAGAGCGATCGTTTTCTTCAAAAGCATTAAAGATTCCAAAATCGTATTCCCCGATATCATATCCACAGTTCGAAACGGAGAATTATCCGAGCTCGCTAAATTCCAAGCGTCCCATCCCGAAAACGTATACGCCAAATTCGCGGGTTTCTCCGCGGAACACGCTAAGGGCGGAAAAGAAAGCCTAAGCGAACTCCTGGACGGACAGATCATAGGAGAAAGAGTTTCCCTCGAGACCAGACTCTCTATTCTAAACACCTTAGGAAACAACGCACCCTTTATCGGACTCTTAGGAACCGTATTCGGAGTCATCAACGCATTCTTCAAGTTAGGAACCTTGGGTAATACCGGAGCGGAAGTGGTGATGAGAGCGATCTCCACTGCATTACTTGCAACCGCGGTGGGTTTAGCGATCGCGATCCCTGTGGTAATGGCGAATAACTATTTCACCCGCAAGCTTAAGATCGTACAATCCAATCTGGATATTCTTTCCAAAGAATTTTTAGCGAATCTCGCTCGTAAGAAGTAAGGAGTTCCCGATGGCAGGACAAAGTTCTTCCGGAGACGGCGAAGAAATCGGCAGCATTAATATCACGCCGATGGTGGATATTATCCTCGTGCTTCTAGTGATCTTTATGGTTACGGCTAACTTTCTAAAAAAGGAATCCATCAATATCAATCTTCCTAAAGTGGATTCCGCCGAGCCTAACGTGGCTCAATCCGTACAGGTGGCCATAACCAAAGACGGAAAGCTTATGTTAGAAGGTACCGAGACGACTATCGGCAAACTCCAGGCCGAATTGCAGAGAGACCTGAAGCTACGACCTAATATGAGGCTCACATTATCCGCCGATTCCTCCATTCCTTACGGAAAAATCGCGGAGACCATGGGGCAAATCCGTAAGGCGGGAGTCACAAGAATCGCGCTTTCCGTGAAACGATGAGAATGGAACGAAAATGGCCCAGAATCTCGAAAAGATAAAAACAAGCATCGTTCAAACGGCGAAGAATCTCACGCTGTGGGAACGTTGTTTGTACGGATCGATGTTATTCCATTTTCTTGCATTCGCCACCTATTATATCGCTACGCATACCGAAAGAGGCGTCGTAGACTCGGAACAATTGGAGATGAATGTCGATGTGGATATAGAGGACATTCCTCCCGAACTCATCGGTGGAGAAAATTCTCCCGCTAAAGTGGAAAAAGACGAATGGGTGGAAGGAACGGACAAGGACGGTAAGGATCCGGAAGAAAACGAAGTCGATCCCAATAAACTCAGCGGGGACGGAACGGATAAGGACGGATTCCTATTCGCTTTTCTAGGAGATAAGCCTCCGGCAGCCATTATCGACTTCGACCTGAACGAATTCTTTCCGGATAACGCGAAATCCCAAGGGATCGCTTATGCGGATATCACCATGGAAGTCCAAGTGGACGAACGTGGAAACCTCATCAACGCAAAAGTGGTGAAATCCACTGTCAGAGGATACGGTTTCGAAGACGCAGCGTTGAAAGTGGCAAGAGCGGCTCGTTGGAGCCCGGGTTATGCTAAAGGACGTCCTACAAAGATGAACCATAAGGTCCCCGTCCATTTCGAGCTAAGAGATAACTGATTTTCCTTAAGATCGGGACGCCCGAAACCGCCCATATATTTCCACATTTCCCCCAGAGATAACTTTTTTCTAAGCAAGTTTCCTTCTTGTTCCAGGTCGGTTTTTCGGGAATAGAAGTGCGGTTTTTCGAAGTCGTTCGTCCATTGTTCTAAATAGATAGAGCGTTTAGTAAGGCGCCATCAGTTAGAACCGGATTAAAATCATAATGGAATCGAATCGTTGGAAATTCGCCTTAGCGACTACCATAGGAATTCTCCCCCTAGTCTTTCTCATATCTCATAACTCGAGCCCCATGATCCAAGCGGAAAAGGATGTGCCCGAGGAGACTCTAATTTTATCCGGCAAAGAAAAGCCTATTTCGTTGAGATCCGTTTTGGAAGGTAAACAGAGTTTCGTATATTTCGGAAGTCTGGAATCGAGAACGGAAGGGAAGGAAAACCTAAAGAAATTTCTTTCCTGGATGGGAAAAATCGATCGCAAAAACGCACAGTTCGTTTTCATCACTCTGGCTCCCGAAAAGGACGATTACAATAGCCTGAAAGAAAAATTGGGCTCTATTAGCGAACGAATCCTATTGCTAAAGCCAAAAAATTCCTCTTCCGCATTCGAGATAGCCAGGTCCTTCGGAATCCAAGCCTATATCGTTCCCGAATTGGGGAATTTGAAATTCGACGAGGCTTTGATTTGGGTGGATGAATCCCCTAAGATCAGAGGAATCTTTCCGAAATTTGCGGAAAACCCGGATTCGATCCGAATTCCCGAATTTTTAGTACAGGCAAAATAGTTCCTACAAATCCGAAAAAAATCCAAAAGATTTCCTTTCTTAGGGCAATTCCCTGCTCCGGAAAATCGTTGAAAACGGATACCGATCCGAATTAGAGTTAATAGTCGCGGTTCAAAATTTATTTCCGGAGCTAAACGATGCGTCGTCACCTCTCTTATTACGCCGTTTCCTTTCTTTTTATCCTCTGCCTTAGCCCTCTAACGGCTCTCACTCCTCCCCCGTCTCTAGATTCTCAAGTAGGAGCCTCGAATTTCATCGCTCTAGCAAGGCTTTCCAACGTGAAGGAGAGTAAGATCTCCTCCAATTCCGTCTCCGTTACCGCGACCGTCGAGATTCTGAAACCTCTGAAAGGGGGCAAGGATCTCCCTCAGAAATTCGATCTGGCGTTTCTGATCTTTCCTGAGCTGATCGGCAAATGGTTGAAAGCGCCACCGCAAGAAGGAGATTATATTCTTTTTTTAATAAAGAAAAAGGTTAAGGATAGCAAAGGAACGGAATCCGAGGTCATTGCATTGTATGAACCCCATCCTTACGCATTCCGCGAATACAACAAAGAATTGGAAGAGAATATCCTCTCCCTAGTTAAGTAAGAATTTAAACGAAGGTAATATCGAATGAAATCGAAATTTCGCATTCTTCTCCCTTTTATCTGCTCTCTTTCCCTAATTTCAGGCGAGCTATTCTCCCAAACCGTCCCCGCTTTAGGAATGAAGCAGGAACCTGCGGAACTCATTTCCTCTCTCAAAGAAGCCAACCCGAACCGGATCGCACATAGAGGTCTGCCTTCTAGCGTGGATCTTTCGGATATGATGCCTCCAGTAGGAGACCAGGGCCAGCAAAGTTCCTGCGTCGCATGGTCCACGGCCTACGCAACCAAGTCCTACCAAGAATACACGGAAAGAAAGAATAGAGGCTGGAAATTGTCGGACCAATCGGGAAATCCGAACTACTCCAATATATTCTCCCCCGCTTTTATCTATAATCAAATCAATGGAGGGAGGGATAACGGCTCCCTGATTTCCGACGCGATGCGTCTTGTGGTGGAATCGGGAGCGGCTCCCTGGACCTCCATGCCTTATAATCCAAGCGATTATCTGAGCCGCCCTCCTCAGTCTGCGGTCAGCACAGCCGCCAATTATAAGGCTAAGGAATTCCTACGAGTCCGTCAGACAGACCCGAACGAACTCAAGAATCAACTCGCCCAAGGCCGTCCGGTTGTCGCGGGAATCATTGTTTACGAAAACTTTATGAATCTGAAAGGAAAACAGATCTATAAGGATGGAGTCGGAAAAACCTACGGAGGTCATGCGATTGCGATCGTAGGCTACGACGATTCTAAAGGCGCGTTCAAGTTCATCAATTCCTGGAGTACGAATTGGGGAGACCAGGGATACGGATACATCGATTACAGATGGTTCACGAGAGTCTGTCAGTCCGCATTCGTTCTGGTGGACGAAGTAAGTCCCAATACAGCAAGCGATATGAATACCACGGATAATCCTCCGGTAAATACGGATGTGAAGCCTGTTCCGCCGGAGAAAATCAAACCGGTAGCGCCTACGGAGATTTCGGCGACCAAAGGTTCCTATTCTGACCGGGTCCTTCTTACCTGGCAAAGCGTTCCTTCCGCGATCGGATACGAGATCCATAGAAAAGGCCCGGGAGATTCTTCTTTCTCGAAGATCGGACTCGCGGGATCCAACAATTTCACGGACGACGGAGTGCAGAAGGACTTCGCTTATGCCTATAAGATCGCTACTTTAACCGATGCGGATTCTTCCGATCTATCCGAGGGAGAAGTGATCGGATACGCTAAGACGGAAGAAGCGAAAGCTCCGCCCAAGGTCGTAGGCGTTAAGGCCAGCCAAGGACAGAATGCCGCAAAAATAGATCTTACTTGGGAATCTATCGATGGAGTCGGCGAATACACTATCTACAAATGGAACGCCACTCAGAAAAAATACCTGACTGCGGGTAAGAGCAGAATCAATTCTTATTCGGATAACCAGGCAGCAAAGAACGGAGCGATCGAATACTATGCGATCGCAGGAATTTCCAACGGGAAAGTGGGAGAAGCCTCCGACGCAGTCTCCGGTTACACCGCGAAACTTGCCGCAAAGCCTTCTAAGCCCGCCGGCTTAGTTGCTACGAAAGGACTTTATAATAGCAAGATAGAATTACAATGGCAGAAGGTAGCGGGCGCTTCCAAATATTTGGTCTACCGTTATAATGCCACCGGTCTTTTCGGTGCCGGAGCCTGGGCTAAGGTTTCGGAAGAGCAGAAGGAACAGTTCGTGGACGAAAAACTCCCCGCTCAATACGCATTCTATGCGGTCGCTGCGGTCAATAAGGAAGGAGTCGCCGGACCATTCTCCGATTACGCCTACGGATTCATAGATCCGAACAAACATAGAGGAACAAAACTCCCCGCTCCCACGAATCTGAAAGGTTCCTTGGATTCCAAATCCGCGAAGATTTCCTTGCAATGGGATTTAGTCAAAGGTGCGAATGAATATTACGTTTATCGCAAGAAGAGAGGCTCTTCTTCCTGGGATTTCCTTTCTTCCGCGAACGAAAAGACCAACAAATTCATAGCGGACGTCCCGGATAAAGAGATCTTATATCTCTACTCCGTAACCGCTAAAACGGATTTGGGAGGAGAAAGCGAAAGAGCCACCCCGGTTTCAGCGGTTGTTTCCGTGGCCAAACCTGCGAAAGTGATGCGCTCCTTTGGCGGAGATTCTAGCCTCGAGAAATTCAAGGGCCCTTGGACCGCTATGGCCTGGGACGGATCCAAAGGAGTAAATCAGGTATTACTGGAGATCGAAAGCCAGGACAACGTAAACTACGTGGTCAAATTCAATAAGCAGAAGATCTTCGAAGGGAAATACGTGGAGAATAGCCCGATCATCGATAAAGAAGGAAAATTCAAGATCGAGATCGAAAATACAGGCGACGCTCTGCAAGTCACTCTCAAGGACAATGCGATCATCAATCAGAAGTCCACTCTGAACTTCTTGAAAGAGTAAGTAATAAACGAAAGGGACCTTAACGGTCCCTTTTTTTCAACATAGAACCCAATCTGAAACGAAACGATCATAGGAAAGGTCTTTCTAATATGATTCGGCCGTTTGTCATCTGGCTTCTATCGGGGTTATGCGGATTGATTTTACTCGATTGCGGCGCATCCTTTTCCAACAAGTATTTCAACGAAGCAAAGCTACAATCGAATCCGTTCGGAGTTTCAGTTCGAATCTCTATTGAAGATATCCCTCGGACCGCCATAGCAACCCTACGTATAAGCTATGTAGAGGATCCGGACTCAGGAATGGTAGGTAAACTTTCATATTCTTATAGTGGTCAAGAGTTGTTAATCATTCGGAATGTTTCCTTGTATTGCGATACAAAACAATTATCAATAAAGCAGATCGAAAGATCGACGCAAAAAGGATATAGAACGATCTACGAGAGATTTTCGGGGATATTGGCCATAGAAGATTTAGACAGACTGGGCGCCTGTAAGGATATCAGCCTTTATGCGAGGGGTGAGAACAAGTCCTTATCATATAATATGGATGAGGAGGGAATTAGGCTAGTTAAGAATTTTCACGCTTTATTTCTAAAGACGAAGACTAAAAAAGACGCCGACTAAAACAAATCCAATTGTCTAGCCAGAAGGAAAATATTCCCCGTTTCCTTGAGCTTTTGGGTCAGTTCGGGAGAATTGAGGATCTTGTTTACTGCATTCTCGGGCAGCTTTTGCATTTCCTTAAATTGCTGCTGGTAGTCCTGGATCCAGATCTTCCTACAGAATAGATTGGCCTGGAAATAATAGACCTGGTGGGTGATTAAGAAGTTTAGGGAATCGATATCCTCCAAAGCTTCCGCAGTGATGATCGCCTCCCGGTTATCGGAGAGCCTTCTGCAATAATCGATGAACGCCAAGTTATCCAAAAATTTGGTGAGATCCTGGTCCGCCTTGAATTTGAAGCTGATCGGATCCAGTTTAAACTCCTTGATCATTTCTCCCAAATCCAAAACCACCTGGTGACTCTGGCTCTTGACTCCGAAATCGTCAGCTGCAAAGCTGATCCCGAAATTCCAGAATCTGCGGCAGACAGACTTTAAGGTAGCCTCCCCTTCTTCATAAGGCTTCTCGATCAGCTCCATGCGTATATTCTGCGGATTCAGATCCTGCTTTAAGAGAAGTTCATGAAAACGGGTCACCTTCTCGTCCGTATCGAAGGTATCGATAAGAGTCTGGGGAGAAATATTGAATTTCAAAAGTCCGGGTGATCCGTTGCAGGACATGATCAGCTTTTCTATGATGAGTAGCTCTATTCGATTCAGATCCTGGTCGTGGGGAATATCACGGATCAAGTCGGCATAGCCAGCGTAGGCCTCTCCTCCAACGAAGACTTCTCCACCTTTCATGGAGAAGGTATGATCCCTATGATTATAATGGATAATGGGTTGGATAACCGCATCGGGACGATCGCTAGCGAAGTAATCGTTGACCCGATTCAAATAGGTCCAACTCCAACGAACCAGATTGTCCTTCAGATTTTTAAGAGAAGAAGAATCCAGTTCTCTAAAGATTTCTTCCACATAAGAGATATAATTGCATTGTGTTCTACCGATTCCGAAATCGAAGTTAAAGGCTCCGGTTCGGATCGCGTAATCGTGAAATTTTCCCAGGGCGGCGTCGAAATTCGCCAGGTTATCGAACCCGGAATGATCCAAAGGAGCCACTCCGATTAGGAGATTTTTCTTATCTCCGTACGTATAATACCGGAAGTATTCCCTATGCGAGGGTTCGATATCCGCAATCCTTTGAGGGATGAGCTGTATAAACTCTACCAGAGAGATGGTGGAGATATTCTGAAACCTAAGGAGAAAGATGGGCTTTCCCCGATTTTCATTTATGAATACCGTCTTAAACTGCTCTAGATCTCCGATATCGAAGGATCTTAGTTTTAAGTCAGAAGCATCTGTCATTTCATTTGCGACTTTAATCGGCATAGGCACGGACTTAAATTCTCCAAAGCCCGTGGACTGGATTTTAAACGACTGTTGTTTTATGTAAAGCGGAAACGTACAACCTCGTTTGAGATTCGATCCTGGCCTAATTCCGATATTTTTTTCTGCGTAGGGGAAGGATTCACTATGGTAACATCTCCTTCCAGCATTAATTTCGTATCAAACAATATATCGCCTTCTACTTTTAAGGAGGTGCAGCGCACCAAAGAAGGAATCACTTGTAGCCTTGCACTAAAGTCTCCCACTTTCTTGTAATATCTTTCATCCAACTCTACAAGAAGTTCTCCGAGTCCGCCTTCCTTTCTTTCCTTAGACATAGTCACGGAAAAATCGTCATTCAAGGAATAGGCGTCGGAACGACGAACCAGATAATCCTCACATTTCTTAACCGGTGCGAATCTATCTCTAGGCACTATGATTCCTTTGGTCCTTTCAAAATTCTGAATGGCGGAACCCATCGCTGTTTCCAATTGCAGCACTTCCTTTCCGTCTACCTTCTTAGGATTTACGATCAAAGATAAGCGGAAGGTTCCGGAGAGAAGTTTTTCCTTTAAGGAATCCAAACGGATCCAAAGATTATTGGTAGAGAATGTTCTAAATTTACCCAAGCCTTCGAATTCATGCATATGATCCGGAGGTACCTGCGCAGTTTCCAAGAGCTGCAGGTTCTTTTTTTCTCCGCCCTGGATCCTTCTGAAAATCGCTCCGCCCTTTTTATCAGCCAGAGTTTTGGGAGTCATCTCCATACAGAATTGGAGGTCTTCTTTCAACATGTATTCGAGAATTCCGGAATGAACCGTCGCACCCAAATTATCCCCGTTGGAAACGAAAGCTACCTTGTACCCGTTTTGCAATAACCGATCCAAGAGACCCGTTTCCAATAAGGTAAACCAAATATCACCGTGACCGGGCGGGCACCATTCTTCCTGCTTGTCTCCGCCCAATTCTAAGGGTCTAAGCTCCTTAGCAAGAAGTCTGGGGACCTTATGCTGTAGGAAGCTTGTAGGATAATTTTGGTTAAAGCCGATCCTTTCCAGTTCCTTGCGGCTCTGCTCCTGGGTATTGAAACTATCCATCAGAATGAGAGGCACTTCCAATCCCTGGCTTTTTCTGAGATGACCGATTTGGCGGGACACGATAGCGAGAAAAGACATCCCGTCTTTGATTTCTATCAGCGACTTGGGTCCGGACAAACCCATACTGGTTCCGAGTCCCCCGTTCAATTTGATGACTACGAGTTTCTTCAAGGACTCGAGGCTATTCGATTGCAGTTTCTCGATCTCTTCCAAGGAAATCTCGTCGGTAGAAGGATCCAGATCTCCGACCTCTGCCCATTTCACGATTCCCGTTTCTCCGTTACGCACTTCCCGGATCTTTTCCAGAAAGTCGGATACGAATTCGGAGGATAAACCTTCCCGAAGCATTTTTTCCCGAGTTAATTTTTCCGATTCTTCGATCAGCGAATCCATCTGATTATCCCTTTTGTATCGTAAGCTTCGTCCATCTCCCCCAATTCTATGGAGTATCTCTCCGAGGATGAGGACGGATCATACAGTAATTTCACTTTGATTTCCCTTCCGCCTTCCTTGCGAACGGGTTTCTCCCCTTCCTCCGCATAGTACGGTAAGAATACGGAATAATGGTAAATATAAACCGATTTTTTAGAGGACTTTCGGTACAGAAGAACGCCTTTGCCCGAAAGATCCCGATGCAATACTTTAGCGAAGGGAACGGGAAACGACTTATTCCATGTAGGAAGAAGGTGTTTCTCCATTTCGGAATATTTCGGAACCTCGGCGGAATACAATAAGGTTACGAAAAATAGAAGTAGAACCGCAATTAGGAAGCGAACGAGAATTTGCATCGAATCTTCCGACAAATTGCATACCGCCCGCCTATTCTTCAAGTACTTATATAGTCGGCCTTCCAGGCGGTATTTCGGGAGAAAACGGACGAAATGACCCTAGATTAGAGCGATAGGCCCATCCCGAACATATTATATTTTTATGATTTGGATTTCGTGTAGCGTTCTTAGAAATACTTAACCAGAGTCACCTGGTTGCCTGGACTATTGAACTTCACCAAATCGAAAGTGGAAAGGGTCAGCGTCAATCCTCGGCCGTGAGCGAGCCCTTCCGAATTCAATCTATCCATGCTATTCTTCATCAATCTGGCATGGTTGAACCCCTTTCCTTCGTCGGTGATACGCACTCCTAGGCGATCTCGGGATAGGGAATATTCCACTCGGACTTTCTTCCCTTTATAATACGGATCCTTCTGTCTTTCCTGTACGAATTTAAAATAGCTTCCATCCGACATGGCCCTGGTTTTTTCCTCGAAACTGATATTCAGGTTACCGTGTTCTATGGCGTTGATAATCATCTCTCTCAGACAGTTACGAATCGAAGTGATCGTTCCCGGATCGGTAAAACGATATAAGTTTGCGGTCATTCTCTGACTAAGCAACTCGGCGTTCTGGAGATAATTATTCGCGGAGTAGACCGTCTTTTCGTCGTCCACGAATCTGGACATCAAGTCCTGGTCCGGTTCGAAGGCCCTACCTAGGATTTCCTTCTGCCCTTCGTACTCCAAAATCTGGAATTGGACCTGCAATTCCTTAGGTTCTCTTAGGTATTTTTGTAGGAACTCGGCAAGAAAGCGGACGGGCTTTCCCTCGGAGGAGAGTTCTTCCAATTTCTCCAATACGTAAAGTTTCTTGTAAGCGTCCTGCAACTCTCCCTGCTTATAGATTAGCTCCATAAAATTCTTACCCACGATTTCCTGGGGCTTAAATCCTATATGCTTGGAAACGGAACGGTTTGCAGCGAGTATCATCCAATTCTGATCGATGGAAAAAAGAAAATCCTCTTCCGCCTCGAAAAGGCTTCTATACTTCGCCTCTGATTCTTCCGCCTCGGAACGGATCCTTCCCAATTCTTCGACCCTATTCTTCAACTGATCCGCGAGCCCTTTGATCCTGTCCGCAAGTCCCAAAGATAGAAGGGAGACTTCCATCACGGATCCGACTTGGATCCCCCAAAGAGTGAAGAAGTTATTGGGGAGAATCCCGAAGGATTTGAGTCCGAAAAGAAAGCTGAAGAATATGAAGAAAGACCATGCGAGCAGGAAATACTTGGCTTCCCTTCTCCCCGCCAAATAACATTGGATCCCGTTCGTAATTAGGAAGCCCAACGTAAAAAACATGACGACGAGGCTGCACATGATCGCAGTCCGGTAATTCAAGAAGATAAGAGTGGAAACCATTCCCAGGCCGCTCAATGCGAACAGAACGTAATATATCCTCGAAGTCTTAGGCGTATATTTAGGAGCGTCCAGAAAGGATCGTCCGAATGTGCAGGCGGTGAATAAAACCGCGAATATCCAGAACGGAAGACTGTAATTGGCCCAGATTACGGATTCTCTCCATAAGTATTGGAAAGACAATCCGTTCAATGTGAACTGGAAGAGAATATAACTTAATATATAGATTACGTAATAAAGATAGCTTCTATCCCGGGTGGAAAAGAGAAGGAATAGGTTATAGACCACCATGACGAGCATGGATCCGTAATATAACCCCAACGCCAATTGCTCCGAAAAAGCGTGCTCGGCAAAATCGTTTTTAGTGAACGCCAAAAAAGGCAACACTATGGAGCTAGTACTCGAAATTCTGAAATAAATCTCCCGATCCGCCCCGGGAGCCTCCCGGAAAGGATATGCGAAATTCCTATGTTCTATGGGCCTCGTCTGAAAAGGCCTCATATCTCCGGATTGATTCGTAGGAACGGAGGCTTGCCTTCCCGTATAGAGTTCCACATAATCGAGTAAAGCATAATCGATTTCTAATATCCAATCGATCGCCTCCGCATGCGGATTTTTCGTCTCCAATCGGACCCAAATAGCGGCCTCGGAATAACCCAGACTATTCTGTTCTATTCTGCGGAAGTCACCCGCGTCCGCATGCTTAAGGATTTCCGGAAAAGTTTCCTTGCCCGACTCGTCCTTGTATACGGTGAGAAAGGAAGTCAAGGGAAGACCTTCCATTTTCCCGCTGAGAAGGAATACGGGAGATTTCTCCTGCGAAAAAAGTCCCGATATGGGCAGAAAGCATAAGAAAACGAATCCTAAACGGGTAAAAATCCGGAATAAAATTCGTTCACTTATTATAGACATCTGTCTCTCCGAAAAGATTAAGAGAATAGAGCGCCTAAGAGTTGAGGGATCTTCTGTATGAAATCCTTGGAGACTATGAAGGTCCCTATACTGCTTCCTAACTGAGGAAGTATGAATACGAGAAATATACGAATCACGTTATTTCTCCAGAACCCCGCCAAGGTTTCCGTGTCCTCTCCTATCTTTTCAAAATCTTCTACCAACGGTTTTCTCAACCAGGATTCCGCAAGAGCTGCCACCCAACCAGGCTTCACGATCGGATTAAAATTACCGATAGGCGCCGCCAAAAAAGCGAGTACGATCGAGACCGGATGGGCCAAGGCAATAATTGCGCCTAACGCGGCGAGTCCGCCTTTCACAAGAATCCAACGGATCAGAAAATCGGTACCTTCTTCTTTTCCTCCCAACCAATAGAGAAGCGTAAACGCGCTGATAATGATCGTAGGGAAAAGATAAGGACGTACTTTGTCCCAAAAGCCTTTCATGGGAAGCACATCCAGAGAATCGATACTCTGATCCTCGTTGATATGCTTCATGATTCCTTCCAAATGTCCGGCACCTACTACGGCGAAAATCTTCTTACCCTTGGCCGCCGACTCGCGGATTCTTTGGGCGAGGTATTTATCCCTCTCGTCTATGATCACATTCTTAACGGAATTATAACGTGTAGGAAGCTGGGAGAACAAATCTTTGAGTACGTCGTCGGATTTCATCTCCTCTATCTTTTCCGGAGAGATATCCTCCTTAGCGAGTAGTGAAGAAACCAATGCGGAGAATAGGAACATCCGATTCCAGAGACCCACATTCCACCAGGCTCTTTTAAGGGTGATGGAAATCTCCCTGTCGACCGGAACGATTTTAGCTCCGATCTTTTCGCCTTCCTCGATCGCTTTGCGCATCTCGTCTCCGGGGCGAATATTTCCGTTACCTAATTTCTTTTGGAAAGAAGAGAGAATGAGACTGGAAAGAAGGAGCCACATTTTTCTTTCCCGAAAAACCTTGAAGATATCCAATTTCTTCCAATGATCCGGCTCCTTGACGGACCGCATCCGGGAAGCGCATAATTCCACGCAGACTACGTCCGGCTTGTCTTCCTCTATGATCCGAGAGACTGCTTCTATACTTTTTTGGCTGATATGAGCCGTACCTAGAATGGTGACTTGAGAACCGCCTATTTCCAAAGTTCGGACTGGTTCTGACGAGGCGACTGTTTGCACTGGAAATCGATTTCCTTTCTGTTTACTTACAATTTCCTTCCTAGCCGAAGACTTGAAACTCTATTTTTAGGAAAAGCGCAGGAATTCCTACGGGATTTTTCACCGAATAAATCGTCACATAATCCGGGTTTTATCAAAGAACTAGGACCTGAAAATGATTTGAAGGATCGAACGGTACCGGAAAATACTATCCCGGTCTTTCCGGTCCCGACAGGCGGGAAAGAAACCCCACAAAGTATGCTCAGTAAGGATATAAA
This sequence comes from Leptospira wolffii serovar Khorat str. Khorat-H2, assembly GCF_000306115.2. Lineage (NCBI taxonomy): Bacteria > Pseudomonadati > Spirochaetota > Leptospiria > Leptospirales > Leptospiraceae > Leptospira > Leptospira wolffii. The sequence continues at coordinate 218,987 of NZ_AKWX02000013.1, read as the reverse complement.
ACTTATCAACGTCGGGATTGCAGACCTGCAAGGAGGCCAATCCCCATCCGTAATCCGAACCACTCTAGGCTCTTGTATAGGAGTCGTGCTCTACGCACCCGACAAGAAAATCGGGGCAATGGCACATATCATGCTTTCCAAAGATCCCTCCGGAAAGGATGCCGTCAAGAATCCGCATAAATATGCGGAAACCGCCCTACCCGAATTGGTAAAGAAAATGACGGAACTCGGATGCAATAAAGGAGAATACCAGGCTCGTCTTTTCGGAGGAGCGTCTATGTTCAAAGGAATGAACTCCAGCTTCTTACAAAACATCGGAGACCTCAACGTAAGCACCGCCAAAGAGTTCCTGGAAAAGGAAAAAATTCCCCTGCTTGTGGAAGATGTGGGCGGAAACGAAGGTAGAACTATCAGTCTCTATCTGGACGACGGCAGAATCCTGCTCAAGAAAGGCGGATTCGAAAAGTACCTATACAAGGTCAGGTAGGCGGAAATGAAGGAAAAGATAGACCAATTATTCGAGAACGAAGCACAGCTTCCTAAAATTTCCTCCGTAGTCAGTAAGGTGATGGAGATGGTCGGGAAACCGGACGTAGTCATCGCAGATCTCGCCAAGGAGATTTCCAAAGATCCGGGACTCACTGCGGCAGTCATTAAGCTATCCAACTCGGCTTACTTTAGGCCTGCTAAACCGGTCAAGACCGTCCAAGAATCGCTTATGACTCTCGGAATCAAAACCGTTAAGGAAATCATTCTTCTCTCCGAAGCAAAAGGAATCCTCAAGAAAGAACTGAAAGGATACCAGGTGGACGGAGAATCCAATTGGCTGCATTCTCTAACCGTAGCGGAACTCGCTAAACGAATCGTAGTGCAGAAGAAACTAAAGGTAGATAAGGATGTGGCTTTTACCGCAGGACTTTTGCATAATATAGGCAAGGTCATTCTCGCCGAATTCTTCCCTACGGTTCTCATGCAATTCAGAACGGAATTGCAGAATTATCAAGGCCCGTATACGGATCTGGAAAAGAAATACTTCGGTTATTCCCACCAGGAAGCGGGAGCAAAACTTCTCACCAAGTGGAACTTTCCCCAAGAGCTGATCGAAGTGGCGAATTATTATGCAGAACCCGAAAAAGCGGTTCAATTTCCTGAATTGGTTTCCGTGGTTCATATCGCAAATTGCATCGTAGTACTGAGCGGAATGGGAATTGACATAGGAGGTCTGAAAAATCCTCTTTCTTCTAAGGCCCTGCAAATCGCGGGAGTCACGGACGGAGACCTGCAAATGTACTATACTCTTTTACCGGAGATGACCAAGCATATCGCAGAGCTGATCTCGGTTTGAAGAATATAGCTCTCATCGGCCCAAGAGGGGTCGGTAAATCCAAAATTTCCCGTAAGCTATCTAAGATTACGGGAAAGCCGGTCGTATCCACGGACATGATCGCAGTATATCTGACCGGAGGTGTTTCCATCCCGGATTTCGTAAAAACGCATGGCGGAAATTGGCAGCCTTTCCGCGAATTAGAGTTCGAGATTCTTTCCAAGCTTTCTTCTTCCCGAAATCTCATCTTGGATTGCGGAGGAGGAATTTTATTCGAGCAAGATTCCGAAGGAAAGGAGACCATTAGTGAGAGAAAGGTAAAGCTCCTAAAGGAAAACGCATTTATCATCTCTCTTTCTAGAAAATCCGATTATCTCATCGAGAAAATTCAAAACGATCCCAGCCGTCCTCCTCTTAGTTCCGTATTATCCTACAAAAGTATCTTAGAATCCCGCCTCCCTCAATATAGGGCGCATTCCAATATTCAGATTGCTTTAGACGACCGCAGCACGGAAGAGGTCTGCGAAGAAATACTACGCAGGTCTGGCTGGACCTAATACAAAAAGGGCGATTTGCCTCTTCTCTATACTCCCGGTTCGGGCATAATTTTCTGAAATCGGAAATCACTTTACGACTTTCGAAAGCTATTGGAATCTTCGTTATACCGCAGGGAAGTAGAGAAACTTATTTCCGAACCCGATTTCGGGGCCCGGAGCTTTAAAGTTTCCTCTTACCGAATAAATAGACAAATGATAAACAAAGAACTAGAGGTCCACTATGATAGAAACGGAGGTCCCGAGGAAGAACAAGGCTTCCTTCGAGAAACTGATTAAGGTAATTAGGCAGAGGAATTATAAAAAAGCTACCGAGTACACATATCTAAGATATAATCTGGACTTCCTATTATTCGCGGACAAGCCCGCAGAAAAGGTAGTCACCAAGGATATCGAGAAATACATAGAGCATCTTCGCAAGAAGAAGGTTTCCTCGTCTACGATTCAGATCAATATCAGTTCCTTAAAAATGTTCTTCGAAGAAGTCCTGGATATGGACGTATTCGACGATTTCAGAAGACCCGCAAGAGAGTACAAGACTCCTAAGGTACTCAGCCAAAAAGACATATCGGCTCTACTGGAGATCGCATCCGAATCTCCGAGATCCCATCTGCTTTGTGCGTTGGCGTACTATGCAGGCTTAAGAGTAGGAGAAATCATCCGTTTAAAATGGGGACAATTCGATTTATCCAAGAAAACCCTAAAAGTGGATTCTCCTATTCCGACTCAAAATCGAACCGTAATCTTGGATCCGGAACTTCAGAAAATTCTAAAGAAGTTCGAGAAGGAAGTGGGAACCGAAAAAACCGCCTTCCTTTTTCCCGGAAAATACGAAGGGAGCCCGCTCACTTCCAGAAATGTGGAGCGATTAGTGGGAGATCTAGCCAGGGAAGCGGGTATCAAAACCCAAGTGACCTTGTTTACTCTCAGACATAGCAGAGCCATCCACCAACTCGCGGAAGGTAAAAGCCTGGAAGACATTCGGGATTTCTTAGGCCATAAAAGCCTTGCGACTACGGAGACATACCTCCCTATCCGCAAGAATCTGAGACCTCAGGTAAGACAGAAACATATCCAGGATGCCTTAAAAGAGATCAAACGCAAATACAAGTATTGATTCGCGTTAGCCGGCGTTCGCGCCGGCTCTTATTCTCTCCCGGATATTTCCCTAAGATCAATTTACGAACGTTTTCCAGACGCCCGAAAGTTTTCCTCCGCGGAGCAATCTGATTTCTCCCATCTCTGCCATGACCTTTTCGCTCTGGGTCGGCCTATAAAAAACGTAATCGTCCGGTTCTAACGCTGTTTTTTCGGAACCGTTTAAGATTCCTTGGTTAGTGCTCGCTCCGAACAAAGAATTATCCTCTAAACCCTTAGGGGATTCTTTCTTAGCCAAGAAGGCACCGCCGTAAGTGAAATAAGTCGCTTCACGGTTCGGATCCCAGAGAGGAAAAAGAAAAGAAACGGATTCCAGAAACGGGATGGTGGTTCCTTTCAATTTTTTTAATACGGGCGCGGCGATATATACGGCCGGATTATGCTCGTCCAAACTCTCCACGTCGAAATCCGTGGGTTTGACCAGGGCGGACCCCAGAGATACGTCGTTTACGATTCCGGAATTCTTTCTGTAGAATTTGTAGGTTTTACTCCCTCCCCCATTGAACACCAAATCCGAACCGAATAGATCGGGATAAGAGGATTTTCCGAACACCACAAAGGCTTTATATCTTTCCAAGGATTCTTGTAAGGATTTCTCCATGGCCGTAATCTTGTCCCCGAAAATCACGGGAACGGAGGCGACATGAGGCTCATATCCCATATAACCGGATAACATTAAATTTTTAGAATTTTCTTGTATGAGCTTCAGGCCTTTACCCGATTCCTCCGGATCGGGAAACCCTCCCCTATGTAATCCTATATCGATTTCCAATGCAAGACTGAGTTTGATATTCTTCTCCTTGGCGAATTCGGAATACTGCCGGATACGCTCCGGAGTATCCAAAAGCCAACGAACCTTTTGGAAATCTTCCCGGGGGATCCGGGAGAATATATCCTGCAAGGCGCTGATAGGCATGGGTTTTCCCAAAAGAATATCGAATTTTTTGAACTCAGGATCGTTCAAAAGCATTATGATATCTCCGGAATGGAATACCATCAAACGATCCGAGCCGGTAGATCTAACTATATATCTTAAAAGATCTAGGGAAGGAAGAGATTTCACCACGACCCGGTAATGCAAAGGGGCTTGGATTCTTTCCTTCAATAGATTCAGATTGGAATCCAATCTATCCAGATCTAAAAGTACGACCGGTTTACCCGGGCCTTTCCGCTTCAGCTCTTCGTTCAAATTCCGGAAGTATTCTGAATAAGGTGCGCCGTTGTCCCCCGGTTTTTGTAGGACCAAAATAGCGAGAAGAAGAAAGAGAACCCAATAAATCCTGCTTTTAGACCTGGCTCTATACATAAAACGTCCTTAAAAGTTCTTTCGAGTATTTTATAGAATTATACTATTTAGGCAAACGAATCTTCGGAAGCGCCCAATTCATACGCACTGACACCAACCGGATCCCGATCACTATGGTCGCGGAAATCACAGTATTCCATTCCGGATTCACATCCAATTTGTCCAAGAGAATATACAAGCCGGCCCCAGCCAAGCAAGCGGTCGCGTAAATCTCCCGCCGAAAAATAAGAGGAACCTCGTTAATCATCATATCCCGGATCACTCCTCCGAAGACCGCGGTTACCATTCCTAAGATGGCGGACGCGAAGGGATTCACATCGTAAGACAAGGCAATGCGAGTTCCTATCACGGTATAGATCCCCACTCCTATCGTATCGAAGAGGGAAATTCCCTTTCGAACCCGATTCAAATATTTGGAAAATATAATGCTTAATAGAATACCGGAAAAGATAGCCCAGAGTACGTTTTCGTCCCGAATCCAGGAAACCGGATAATTCCCCAAAGTGATATCCCTGAGAGTTCCTCCCCCGATAGCGGTAATGAACCCGGTGAAAAACGCGCTGAATACGTCGTTATGATAAGAACGTTTCTCCGCCGCGGCTAAAGCACCCGATACGGCGAAGACGGCGATCCCTCCCAAATTGATATAATAGGAAAAATCCATTTAGTTCTTAACGTAAGCACCCTGCTTCTTTCTTCCCTTATTCTGAAGAGAAGGCGTGAGTAACATATTCAAAGCCGGAAGAAAGCTTCCGATTTTTGCCAAAAATCCTCGGGAGCCCGGGATAAGAACTTCGAGGGTCTTATTAGGAATCACCTTATTAAAGATGATATCGGTGACTGTTTCGGTGGTCAGATAAGCGTTTCCAGAGAATGTCATGGAAGCTTCTTCATAGTCCTTTTGGAGGTCCAACATGGGAGTCTGGATCGCATCCGGACATACCACACTCACATAAACGTTCTTAGGCCGTAAATCCTGGGCTACCGCCAAGGAGAATCCTCTGGCTGCGAATTTGGAAGTGGAGTAAAGGGAAATACCGGCGATGGGAGCGACTCCCGCGAGAGAGGCGATATTTATGATCTGCCCGTCACCTTGCGAGACCATTCTCACCGCAGCTTCTCGAGTTCCATACATGAGTCCTTTTGCGTTTATATCCATATGACGATCGATATCCTTGGGAGAAACGTCGTAGATATACCCCGGAAGAAGGTAACCGGCTACGTTCATGAGTATGTCTAGGCGCCCCCATTTCTTAAAGACTAGATCCATATTCTTTTTCCAGTCGGAGGAAGAACTTACGTCATGCTTGGCCCAGAGAACGCGATCCTTATCCCCTTTCCACCGGGAAACGAATTCCTTTAAGGCCTTTTCGTTGATATCCGTAAGAAAAATCCTATGCCCTAGAGAATAGGCTTTTTCCGCCAAGGCCTTTCCCAATCCGCCGCTTGCACCAGTGATGAAGATGTTCATTTCCGCTCCTCGTATATTATCTATTTCTTAATCGGCGTTCCGAATTCCAAGGCTCCGAAAGAGAATGTGGGGCTTGTTCCCGGAAAAAGCCAGAAGCCGGCCATCTCTGAAGAAGGCATAACGTTATAAAACTCCGGATTTCGTTTGGAAGGTCCCGCAATCTCCTTCTCCAAGACCATGGATATGTATTGATCCAAACCTAACTCCAAGGTATTTCCGTTCAGGATCACCTCCATTCCGGTATTCTTAGCGTATTTGCGTACGCCAGGAATCCTGGACTTTAAAGGATTGTAATTATCCGCGCTGACTCCGTTCTCGCTAGTGACGAAAAGACCTTCAGGAGTATGGGCCACAAGGCTATGGTTACCGTAGGTATGCCCCGGCGTACGGATCAAGGCTACGCCTCCTCCCAGTTCCGTGTCCGAATCCAGGATCAGAATGCGATCCATGGAGATCCCGCCCGAACCGTTCGGGCAATACCATTCCGATTGAGGAGGAAGAAGTCCTTGTATGGAGTTCCATTCTTCTCTCATGACTAGTAGCTTCGCGTTCGGGAAATAGCCGGGCTGTCCGTTCGCACCCAACCATTTTCGGAGATCCTGAGTATGAAGGTGATCGTAGGAAATATAATCCACTTGTTCCGGAGAAATCCCGGCCTCCGCAAGGCAATCTTCCACTGTATTTAAAGTAGGAGCCATAATCTTTCTTCCCAGTTTTTGGAAAGGACCGAATCCCTCCGATAATCTCTTAAAGAAAGGAGTCTCCGCATTTCCTTCCGTATCCGAAGGGGAAAATAGTAAGGTCTTGATTCCGTCGCTTGTCTTGTACTGAACGATGAACAATCGATTCAGAATATGCATAAAAGGAGTGGGAAGAGAGAAAGCGTTTAAGAGTCCGTATTCGGTCGGATAAGGGACTCGAATCAAATCAAAAGATCTGTAATATACGACTTGAGGACCGGAGAGCATTTTTTCCCGGAACCTTTTTGCTCTTTTACGAACGTCTTCGAGTCTATCCACGGGAGCCGGCAAACTACGGGACCCGATAAAATCCTTAATCGGTTTGATGCCCGAGTCCTTTTTGGAGGAACCGCCCGCTTTCTTGTTCTTGGAAACCGCCTTTTTAACCATAGCGCTTACCCCTCACAGTCTTAATTTCGTATTGGAAAAATAATCACGGCATATTTTAGATTTTTGGTAAGTATTTTCGAATCTTTTTTGGGGAGAATCCGACCGATTCGTTTCTTGCAAATCGGTCGGCTAACGATTTAGGATTAGTAGGGTTTGTACATCGCGAGATAAGCCGCAAATGTTCCTAGGATAGGAAGACCGAACCAAAGCACCTTGGCGAGACTCGGTTTTTTGTAGAAGACAGTCATCGCAGCTCCGAAGACCAGCCATAGAACCACCTTGGTAATCGCCCAACCCGGAAGACTGGTAAGTAAACCGATACGAGCCAACATACCGAACCCGCCGATCAGAATCAGAGTCATGCCGAGTCCATGAGCCATAGCAATCCATTTTCTAGGAGAGTTTTCTTTCGTACCTCCTCCGAGCACATGCAATGCCAAACCGCCGTAGGCGGAGAATAAGAACAAAATCCCAAGAATATGAATCAGTTTATATATTTGGTAGGAAATCATAGCTGGTATGTTTTCCTAGTTCTCCGTCTTCTGGAAAGCGAAAAACGAATTCTTATTTTTCCAAAAGATGTTGGACTCCGATCCAATTTCCGAGGGGAGGAGACTCAATATATTCCTGACAACGTTTTCTATAGAGAATGGCTACTATGTCTTCCGGATATACTTTCAACGCCTGCTCGAAATTCAAAAGAGCTTCCTTGAAATTTCCCACCTTATACAGAATGATCCCTCTGGAAATCAAGGCGACGGTTGCGTCTTTCAATTTGCGGATATGAGGATCGTCCGCTTCGTAGATCTCGTAAATGATGATGGGTTGGCTCTTACCTTTGACTACGACGGAATCCACTTCCCTTACCGCAAGCTCATCCGCGATCGTAAGACTGGACAGAGTATGCTGCGTGATCAAAATATCCGCTTTATAAAGTCCAGTCAAACTTTCCAAGCGGGAGGCTACGTTTACCGTATCACCGATCACGGTCGTATCGAGTCTATCGGAAGAGCCTACCGTTCCTAACATCAGATTTCCGGTATTGATTCCGATTCCGATACGAACCCCTTTGACATGGCCTTCCTTGATTTCTCCTTCCAATTCTCGGACCCTTTTTCTCATCTCTATGGCCGCGAGCACCGCTCTATCGGCTGCGGATTTACCTTCCCATTGCTCATCGGAACGCATGGATTTTTCCGCGGAGAATAATGCGAGGATCGCATCTCCCATGAACTTGTCCACGAATCCGTCGTATTTCTGGATCAAAGGCTCCATCTTGGCCAGATATCCGTTGATGAATCGGAAATTCTCTTCAGGAGTCATTTTCTCGGAGATCGTTGTAAAAGAACGGATATCGGTGAACAACACGCTCATCTCTCTTAAGGCCGAGTCCCCCAAATTCACATCCACTGCGGAATCCTTACCTAAAACGCTTAAGAATTGCATAGGAACGAATCGGAAGAATGCATTCTTTTGTCTCGCCAACTCCAGCTTTTGGTGGCTCAGCTCTATGTTCAGATCCTCGGATTGTCTATATAAATCGATGAATCGATTGGCCAAAATGGTGGTTAAAGAGATCACGAAGAGAAGGTAAGCGAATTGGGTAAAACGAATACCCAATTGGAAGAACATGGAATCCAAAAGATCGTAAGCCGCGATGAAAACCACGATGAACATACTGATGGCCATCACCGATGCGTCCTTCTTCTTCAAATAAACGGATCTACCCATAAAATAAAGTAGATACAGCAAGGAAGGAATCACCGAAATCTGCCAGGCTCGAAGGCTAGTCATCAAATAATGGAAAGGCGCCAAAAGAGAGAAGAAGAAGATACAAAAACTCCATATAGCGATGATTAGGATCGCGAGATTGGGTCTCGCCGAACCGTAAAAATAATCGTGGAGGAAAAGTAGGAACAAGGAGGCCAGAAGAGCCACGGAGCCGTATTCCACTCTAGTAATCCAAGTAGTATCCTGGAGAATATCGAAGACAATGGAAGATCGGGACAAAGAATAGACCGCCATGGATATGGAAAAAATTCCGAAGTACAAATTGTACTTATCCGTTCTTCTCTTGGAAAAGATGAGTAAATGGTAAAGACCGAAAAAGATATAGATGGTATTCAGGCTTAGGTTCAGAAGAATTCCCATTTTACCCGCGAGATCCGCTTCCGTTCCTAGAGTATAATCTCCGTTCACGTAAAAGCCCAAATCCGGATTTCTAGGAGTTAAGAGAGAAGAAAGAGTCGGGAAACGATCTTTGGGAATTTGAAGCCCAGGAGGATCTCCGATAAGATGAAAGACCAGAGTATTGGTCCCTTGTCGGAGAAGGCTGGAATCCACAGGCAATTGCAGATTTCTTACGGATCTCCTCCGAAACATTTTTCCTTCCGAGACGTAGACCTCCTTTTTCAAGAGATGTCCGTTCAGATAGATTTCCCAATTCTCTCCGATGGAGTTTAAGAAAAGTTGAATAGAGTCCAAAAAGAGAACGTTTTTCGGATCCTCCTCCAGAAGGAATTTGGTCTGCAAAGAATATTCCTTCAAACCTTCCGAAACGGGAGCCTCGTATACATCGTTTAGAACGATGGGAAATTTGTCTATTTTACGGACGGAAGGGGAATTTTCATCGAAGCCCCCGCGGTATTCTTCCCGGAAACCCTCCAAGGCGAACCATTCCAAGCGTTTGAGATCCACATCTTTCCAGGTGACGACCGTCTCCGTGTTTTCCGCGGAGAGTCCGGAAGAGATCAAAAGAGAAGAAAGCAAAAAGATTAAGGAGAGATTCTTTATATAGGAAATTCTTTTTATTTGCAGCATGCGTTATTTATCGAGTCCTAATGATTCGGCCAGATTCGAAGGATACACTGTCGAAATCGGATATTTGTTTCGAAAATACGTTCTCCAAGAAGAGAACACTCTATTGGATGAGAAAAACCTTAAGATTTCAAGTGTTTTCCCGGATTTTTTCCTTTTCCCGAAAACGATTTAGGATAGAACTATCCTGAGCGAAATGTAGGAGGACTTGTATGTCTGACGTTTGGGAAGGGAGGAAACTCCCGGAAGTTAACCTGGAGAGTTCCGAAGGAAAAACAGTCCAGCTACCGAAGGACTCCCTCGGCTCTTGGACTCTATTATATTTTTATCCGAAAGACGATACCCCCGGCTGCACGAAGCAAGCCTGTTCGTATCGGGACAATCTGGATCAGTTTCAAAAAGCGGGAGCCAAAGTCTTCGGGATCAGTTCCGATTCTTTGGATAGCCATAAAAAGTTCATAGATAAATTCAATCTTAGCTTCCCTCTACTCTCGGACCCTAAGCAATCCCTAAGCGGACCGTTAGGCGTTTTCGGAGACCAGGAATGGCAGGGACGAGTCTTTAAGGGACTTTCCCGAGATAGTTTTTTGGTGAGCCCCGACGGGACCATCCGAAAAGTCTGGAGAAAAGTGGATCCCACTAAAACGGTTGCGGAAACTTTGGAAGCCATCCTGAAAGAGGCCGGTGCCTAAGGCGTGACTGTTAGATTCGTACTCGATCCTTATAAACCTCACCAACATTACATCCGGGTGGAAATGGAAGTTCGCCCGACCAAGCAGGAAACCTTAGTCTGTATTCCGAATTGGTCTCCCGGTTCTTATAAAATCCGGGATTACTCCAAATCCATCCACCAAGTCTCTCTTATACAACCTAAGCCGGGTTGGACTCTGGAACAGATCGATCTGGATACCTGGAAGGTCCATTCTAAAGGAGAGACTTTCCGAATTTCCTATCTGGTTTTCGGATTCGAACATACCGTTCGTACGAATTATTTCACGAGTGAGTTTATTCTTCTCCATCCTCCCGCTACTTTCCTTTATCCTAAAGACCAAAGAATGGGAGAAATCGAGATCTCCTGGAAAAACCTCGGCGGGTTTCACTATTGCCATACCGGACTTGAGAAAAAGGATTCTTCCAAGAACACTTGGAAGGCTAGAAATTTAGACGAGCTTTTCGATTCTCCTATTCTTCTTACGGACGAAAAGGCCCTCTCTTTCGATACCGAGGGTTGCAAATTCGATCTAGTCGTTTTGGGAGAAGTCGGTTCCTCGGATAAAAAGAAGATCGCGACGGATTTGGAAAAGATCGTCTCGACCCAAATCCGAACCATGGGCGGCACGGAAAATGCGTATTACCTTTTCGTGCTGGATATGACCGAGAATCTATACGGGGGATTGGAACATTCGAATTCCAGCATCAACCAGTTCGATCCTTACGGTTTCACAAATCCGGAAAATTATAGAACCCTAATGGAATTGCTTTCTCACGAATACTTCCATCACTGGAATGTAAAGAGAATTCGGCCCATCGCTTTAGGCCCTTTCGATTATCAGAAACCGAATCTCACAAAGGAGTTATGGATCGCTGAAGGGATCACGAGTTTTTTCGACGCTTATTTTCTTCTTATCTGCGAAGTCTATTCTCCGCAACAATATCTAAACAAGATCTGGAAAGACATCCTAGAATTGGAAGAATCGGAAGGAGAGTCCTGGATGAGTCTGGAGGATTCCAGTTTCACCGCTTGGACCAAATATTATAACCGTCCCCAAGATCCGAATTTTTCCAATACCGGAATTTCCTATTACACAAAGGGAGCGATTCTTGCCCTTTCCATGGATTTATTCCTTCTTTCCGAATCCAAGGGAGAAAAATCCCTGGTCGACGTGATGAAGGCGTTGTACAAGAATTTCCACCTGGAAAAGAAAAGAGGCTTCACTAAGACCGAATTTTTTCAAGCCGCGAAGAAGGCCACGGGCTTCGATCTGAAATTGGAGTTCGAGAGATACCTTTCCGAACCCCAGAGAATCCCGGTGGAAAAATACCTGCATAAGATCGGAGTCCGAAGAACGAATTCCTCTCCTAAAAGCGATCCGGGATTTAGAGTGAAGGAAGAAAAAGGCAGATTGCTGGTAAATAAGGTATTACTGAATAAGAATATCCGGGACTCGGATATCAATGTGGGCGACGAATGGATTTCCATCGATAACCGTAGGGTTCTACCGGGAAACTTTAAAGATTTATTAAATTATTATTCGGTGGGAGGAAAGGCGGAACTTCTACTTGCGAGAAGAGGCACCATCGTCAAACGAAAGATCAAATTCGACAAGACACCTTCTCAAAACGAGTTATGGCTGGATGAAAAAGCGGATAAGAACGAGATCTTTTTAAGGGAAAAATTCCTGTTCCCGAATAAGGAACCCAAGACGGAATATAAACCGGCGGTAAAGAAAAAAGGTAAATCTAAACCGCAGTGATTCCTCCGTCCACTGCCCAATTGGCGCCGTTGACGTATCCGGATTCGGAAGAAACCAATAACCGAACCACTCTCGCAATTTCCATCGGATCTGCGATGGTCCTCGTAGGAGTCATGTCCAGAATCTTCCTACGATGATCGTCGACTTGGTCCTCTTGGATTCCCATTTTGGTTTCCATATAACCGGGACTCACGGCATTACTCGTGATACCCAGATGGCCCCACTCGGAAGCGATGGATTTCATGAATCCTATAAGACCGTGCTTGGAAGAGGAATAAGCCACCGATAAACCGCTGCCTTGCACGGATAAGGAAGAGGCTATATAAACCAATCTTCCGTATCTTCTTTCCGCAAGTACGGGAAGAATGGACTTCGTGATCTGAAAAGCGGATCTCAGGTTTATGGAGAATATTCTCTCCCATTCCTGGAGGGATACTTCCGTGATCTTATGGTAAGGTCCTCCGTACCCCGCGCAATGAACGAATCCTAAAAGAGGTCGCTTATCCGGTGAAGAAGTAGATAAAAGATTCGATTTTAAAATCCCGCAGGCCTGATCCACTTCTTCGGGAGAGCTTAAATCCACTTTCGAAAAAGTTTCCTTAGGATGCGGAGAAGAAGGTAAGTTTAGATCCCAATTTAACACTTCGAAATCGGAATCACCCAAGACGGAAACTAGGGCCCTGCCGAGGCCCCCACTGCCCCCGGTTACGATGATGGTTCCGGGTTTTTCCGGAGGCTTTGAAGAATTCATTACATTATTATTTAAAGCCGAGAGCTTGAGGCGAGAGACGGATTTCCGAATCGACAGACAAGAGGCTTACGATTTCTCTGTTTGGTATGGAACAATCGTTCGAAAGGGTCAATCATATTCTTGAGGCCCTTCCCTACATCACCAAATACTCGGGTAAAACCGTCGTCATCAAATACGGCGGGGCCGCGATGGCAAAGGCCGACCTGAAGGAATCCTTTGCGAAAGATATCGTCCTCTTAAAATACGTAGGAATCCATCCAATCATCGTACACGGAGGCGGACCGGAAATCAATCGGCTTCTGGACACTCTCAATATTCCCACCGAATTCGTACACGGGCATCGAGTCACGAACTCGGAAACCATGGATGTGGTGGAGATGGTACTGACCGGAAAGGTAAATAAGCAGATCGTATCCATGATCAATGCGGAAGGCGGAAACGCAGTAGGGCTTTCCGGCAAGGACGGAAACCTGGCCCTGGCCTCCAAGACCAAGATAGAAGTGGATATAGAAGGTAAGAGCTCCGAATTCGTGGACGTGGGACTGGTAGGAAAAATCGATAAGATAGATCCTACGGTGATTCTATCCTTGCAGGAAAAAGGTTTTATACCGGTGATTTCTCCGGTTGCCGAGTCCGCACAAGGAGAATCTCTGAATATCAATGCCGACACTTTTGCGGGAGAATTGGCCGGTGCCCTCAAAGCCGAAAAATTGATCCTACTTACGGACACGAGTGGGATCTTGATCGACGGAAAGCTGGTCACAGGATTGAATCGGGCTTTAGTAAAAGATTATATCCGTAAAGGCGATATCACCGGGGGAATGATTCCGAAAGTCGAATGTTGTTTGTCCGCCATAGACCAAGGCGTCCGAAGGACTCACATCATCGACGGACGGGTTCCGCATTCCATTCTAATCGAAATATTTACGGACCAAGGAATAGGATCCTTGATCGAATAGGGAAAATTCGAATCTCCTTGACAAGCGTACAAATTAGGCTGGAATTAGCCCTCCGATTTCAAAATCGTCCGAGAACCGTCGACCACGGATCCCGGAGGAGAGGGCCGAGCTCCGGAAAATCAACCCCCGATCCGATTCGGATCTCCGGGGATGAACCAGACTATAAAAAAGAAGAAAACGCCAGACATGAGTTTTAAGCAGCTCTCCCTAACACTGATTTCCGACATCACCGCGAGAATCAATTCCACGGACAATCTAGAGGAACTTCTAGGCATCATTATAGAGACTACAAAGGATGTACTAAATACGGAAGGCTGTTCCCTTCTTCTTTACGATAAGGAAGAGGACTGCCTGGTGTTCCAGGTCGCAAAGGGAGATAAGGGGGAATCCTTAACCGAATTAAGGGTTCCGAGAGGTAAAGGGATCGCGGGAATGGTTCTGGAAAGTCTGGAACCGGTGATCGTAAACGACGCTGCAAACGATCCTAGAATCTACAGAAACATCGACGATGCTGTCGGCTTTACCACCCGAAACCTAATCTGCGTTCCCATGAAGACTCAAGGAGAAATCCAGGGAGTCCTAGAAGCGGTAAATTCCAAAGAAAGACCGGAATTTACGAATAAAGATATTAAAATATTAGAATATCTTTCCGATCTGGCCGCTATCGCAATCCGGAATAGAAGACTTATCAAGGATCTCAAGGATCGAGCCAGAGAATTGGACTGCCTTTACCAGATCAGTCAAGCGATATCGAATATCAGCGAGATGGATCAATTCCTAAACCTGACCGTAAATTCCATCTCGGACGTTCTAGGGGCGGAAAGGGTTTCCTTGATTTTCCAAAATCCTAGGACCAAATCTTTCGAGCTCTCCAAATCGGTGGGATTCAGCCTGGAAGAGGAAAGCCATTTGGTGGACGAATCCAGGGGAATATTAAGCGAGATTCTTTCCAAAGGGAAGCCTATGCTCGTGCAAGGTGGAGACGATGTCAGTCCGGATCTTCTGACTCCCCAAAGATATAAGACTCGTTCCTTTGTTTCCGTTCCGATCCGACAAGACGGAACCATCATCGGAATCGTAAGCGCGGCGGATAAAACGGGGGGAGATAGCTTCTCCCAACAGGATCTATCCATTTTAAGCACCATCTCGAACCAGATCGCTGAAGCTTATAATAGTCTACTCGCTAAGAACCAAAAGGAAAAGCTGACCTCAATCAGAAGGGATATGCAGATCGCCTCTCAGATCCAGCTCAACTCTCTTCCGAATATTCCGAAGAAGATGCATCTTCTCGAAATCGAGACCGCATACACCGCCTCCAAGGAAATTGGGGGGGATTTTTACGATCTAATCTATCATAATCCGGACGAAGTGAGTATTCTGATCGCGGACGTATCGGGTAAAGGTATCTCCGCGGCGCTGTTTATGGAATTCTCCAAGACGATTATATCAGGGGAAGTTGCTCGAAATTCCTCCACTAGTATCAGTTTGATGGGAGCGAATCGCATTATCCAAGAAAAGTCCGGATACTTCATGTTCGTAACGGTCATGCTGATCCGGATCAATATGCTGAAGAAAAGAATCCGATACTCCAGCGCGGGTCATAACGAGCAGCTATTGTATAAGGTGAAGGATAAGAAAGTCGTATTGCTTTCCGGAAAAGGAATGCCTCTCGGGATCAAGGAATCCGAAATAGAGGAACACGAGGTGGAGTATAGTCCCGGAGATCTATTGGTGCTTTATACCGACGGAGTCAGCGAAACAACGAACGAAGCCGGAGAGATGTATTCCTTGGAAAATCTGGCCAAGCTGATAGAAAGAAACGGGGATATGCCGGTGGAGAATCTGAAGGATCTGATCATAGACACCACCGACGCCTTCCGAGGAGAAGCGGATCCCCACGACGATTATACTCTCGTTCTTGTCCGTCTAAATTAATTCTCAGGATTATCCGAAGCAGTCATGTAAGGAGGCTGCCCGGTAGACGCCAAAAGAGTTCTCCATAGCGTACTTTTCGTAGGTTGCAGAACCTTCCTTTCTTGGATGGCAATATCGATAGGGAGATGGGTAAAGACGTTATTCCAAATACCGATCACCATATCCGTTTTGCCGGCCATGGCGGCGTGAACCGCGTTTTGAGCTAAGAATCCGCAAAAGATAGAATCTTCCGGGTTTGCGGGAACGGAGCGGATAATATAACTCGGATCGATGTACTTCAAATTGACGTCGAGTTTTTCCTTTTTGAAGAAGTCCACGATCGAATTCTTCAAAAATACTCCTATATCTCCTAGTCTCAGATTTCCGGATGCGTCCCTTTCTTCGTTTTTACCGAAGAATTTTTGACCGGCGCCTTCTGCGACGATGATAACCGCGTGCTTTCGTTTGAGCATACGTTGTTTGAGAACGTCCAAAAAGGATCCCTTACCTTCCAAATCGAAATCCACTTCGGGGATGAGGCAATAATTCACGTCATGAGAAGCAAGGGCAGCGTTTACGGCGATAAAGCCGGAATGGCGGCCCATCAATTTTACGACCCCGATACCGTAAGGAGCGCCCTTTGCTTCTACGTGAGCACAAGCTACGGCTTCCATGGCCTTGGAGAATGCGGTGGAAAATCCGAAAGTCTTTTGGACATAGTTGATATCGTTATCTATGGTTTTGGGGATGCCGATGATGGAAATTTCTTCTCCCCTTCTTTCGATCTCCTTAACGATTTCCTTGGCGCCCCGAAGAGTTCCGTCTCCTCCGATACAGAAAAGCATTTTGACACCGTATAAGGAGAGTCGGTCCACCATGTCAGAAGCCGACTGATTGCCTCTAGAAGAAGCGAGAATGGTACCTCCGTCCCTACCGATATGGGCCACATTCTCCGGAGTCAATTCTACCGGCTTGTGATCGTATTTTTTCACGAGACCTTGGTAGCCGTAAGGGAAACCCAGGATTCTCTTGACCCCGTATCTGTAATATAACTCCATTACGATTCCGCGAATCACATCGTTGATGCCCGGGCAAAGTCCCCCACAAGTGACAATCCCCGCGGTCACTTCTTTGGGATCGAAATAGATTTTTTGACGGGGGCCTGCCTGTTCGAAAAAGTCGACCCCGGAATCCAGGTACTGACCCAGGCCTTCGTCATTCTCGAAGACGGTTCGAAAGATAACCTTGGACTGGTCGGGAGTGTAATATTCGTAAGAGGCGGGACTATCGATCTTAGGGATTCCAAAATTCTTAATTTGCGTTTTCATGCGAATCTCCCTTGGGATCGGAAATTGAAGAGGATATTTTTCGAAGAATCATAAGGATTTTTCATTGGCAAACTAGATTATTCCGTCATATATCAATAATCGGAAGGATGGAGAAGGAAAAAAGTATGTCTACTCACAGATCTACCCTCTCTCCCACACGAAAGAAGCGGACTCGCAAAACTTTTCGTCGTTCCGGTCTAGCCATCCTGGGCTTTATCGCAAGTCTTTCCGTGATTTATGCGGAAAATTCCTCTGGTTTCCGTTGGGATTCCTTCGGCGTATTTTCCGATCGAGAAAAGCGTTCTTATTCGGTCTCGGAGTCCGAAAAAAATCAGGAAGAAATGAAGTCTCCCATTCCATTCTTCTCAGCTTTCGCGTTCAAACATCCTTATGAGATGAAAGTATTCAACGATTATTATCCGGAAGAGAATAGGATCCTTGATTCGATTCCGGGACTGAATACCAGGCTGCCGGCCTCTCCCAAGATTTCTTTGCAGAGAAGGGAATTCTTCTCCTTATACCCCGCATTGGGGAGGGAAGAAATTTTCGTGATGGCCCTCGCGATGAGCCAATCGACGAAAGATTCCAAAAACGACGAAGCGTATGTAGGAGCTAGTACGGAGAGAAGGGCCTATGACGGGTTGACCGACGTCCGTAGTACAGTCGTCAGCCTTCCAGGGGTGAATCAGAATTTCTCCCGAGGAATGGATAATCAGGCGGGAAATCTTCTACTCGGTTATTTAGTCGGAAGAGCCGGAGTCCAAATGGATCTGGGCTGGAGAATGACGGGAAACACGGTCGGATTGGCTATTCCGGAATCTGCGAAATCCTCTATCGGATTCAGTTACTCGCTTCTCTCCAGCGCAAGTAGCGTAAATAAAATGGATTTTTTCCTGCAATTATCCGGAATCAAACGCTTCAACGACAAAAGCCTCTTGGCTGTAGAAGCTCCTCCTGCGTTTCGAGGGTGGCAACAGGGATACGAATACTACGTGAATCCCGGATTTTCGATTTCGACCCGAAATCTTAGTTTCGAAGGTCTAGTAAGACTCCCCCTCCACCAGCCTTTTCCGAATACGGACGGTCTTCTCACTCCTGAAGTACAGGGTATGTTAGGCGTAAAATACCGTTTTTCGGAAAGTTCTCCTAATTTGCCGAAATAGTTGTCTGAGAAGGGTGTAGTACCTTCTACACTTTCCAGAACACGCTCTCTTCCATCTCAGATCTCTGTAAAAGCACTTTATGGACCGGAGGGTCCCGAATGAAAAAAATACTTACAATTATACTCTTCTCTACTCCTCTTCTTTCCGTTTTTGCGGAAGAGGTCTTTACGAAAGCCGGTAGAAAGGTCATTCTTAAGGATGATTTTACATGGCATTACGCGGAGGAGGGTAAGGCGCAATCCGGGAAGAATGTAGTCACTCCTACGAGAACTCTGACTAAGACGAAGGATATGGTAGCATCTGTGAGTAATAAATCCGGGTTATACAAGATATTTTATAATCCGGAACAATGGGCTCTCTCGAAAGAAGCAAATGAAGTATCCGAATTTCATTTTATCAATATTGCGAAAAGTGGAAATGCAATGGTCCTCTTTGATGGAATCGAAATTCCACTTGAAGCATTCCCTAATTTACTTCTATTCAGCGTGAATAAGACCGATCCGGACGCAAGGATCATGCAATTAGAGGATATAGTAGTGAACGGGACCCCGGGAAAATTAGTAACCTACCGGGCTCAAACCAGGGGGTTAACCCTCATATTCCATTCCTTTATCACGAGTAACCCAAAAGGTTCCATTCAATTCTCCACATTCACATTGGAGAACCAATTTGAGAAAGAAAGGGAGAACTTCGAAAAACTCATTTCCGGATTGGTCTTAAACTGATTTGTAGTACCTTCTACGGATTTCTCCTGTACAAGGGTCAGGGAAACAGCGAATCAGTTTGTAATTGGCGTTCCGAATTAGGATAATTTTTTCTGACGTTCGAAAGAAAGCTGGAAGTCGAGCTTACTAATCTGTTCCTTTCTTCTTCCAAATCGGAACAAGTATAAAGGTTCAAGAGTTTGCCCTCTCAAAACCTCCACTCTTGTTTCTGTTACCGGACAGGAGACTTCATCACAACTGATTTCCTGCAATCTCAGTATAGAATCAGGCATTCCTATTCTATCTCTAATTCTCGAGGCCAACCAGGGGTGAAATTCAAATTCTTCCCCCGGATTTACCAACGATTCATATTTTGAGTGTGAATCATGAATAGAGAATGTAGTACCTTCTACAAAATACCCCATATAATCTTTAGACTTTAACTGCCTCTTGGGGGTCATAAGATAAATTCGGAGATAACCATTTTTCGGCTTCGGAAACCGGAATCCCTTTTCTATCTGCATAATCCTGGACTTGGTCGCGATTGATTTTGGCAACAGCGAAATACTTGGATTCCGGATGTGCGAAATACAAACCGCTCACGGAGCTAGCGGGCCACATCGCAAAATGTTCGGTCAAAGTGATTCCGGTATTCTTTTCCACATCTAACAGATCAAAAAGAGTTCGTTTTTCCGTATGGTCCGGACTCGCAGGATATCCGGCCGCAGGACGAATTCCCTTATATTTCTCCCGAATCAATTCCTCTAAGGAAAGATTTTCCCCACTCTCGTATCCCCATAATTCCTTACGAACTTTCAAGTGCATATATTCCGCAAAAGCTTCGGCCAATCTGTCTCCGATCGCCTTAGACATGATGGAATTGTAATCGTCCAAATTCTTATCGAATTGGGAAGCAAATTCCTCTACCCCATGCCCCGAAGTAACCGCAAATCCGCCTATGTAATCGGCGATTCCCAAATCTTTTGGAGCGATATAATCGGCCAAACAATAATTAGGCTCTCCCTTCTCTTCCTTACTGATTTGCTGCCTCAGAGTATGGAAAACGGTTTTTACTTTTGCCCGACTCTCGTCTTCGTAGACTTCTATATCATCTCCCACGCTATTTGCGGGGAAGATACCGATCACTCCCTTCGTTCTGTATCTCTTGTGCCGAATAATATCTTCTAAGAGCTTCTGCGCATCTTTATAAAGCTCTTTAGCTTGCTTCCCGTAAGTTTCGCTCTCCAAGATAGAAGGAAACCTTCCCTTTAATTCCCAAGCTTGAAAGAATGGAGACCAATCTATATAAGGAACCAATTCCTCTAAGGAAATCTCTTCATCGAAAACTCTAACGCCCAAGAAGTTAGGCTTCTTAACTTTAACTACATTCCAGTCCGTAACGTATTTATTCTCTCTTGCCTCTTCTATCGATACTAACTTACGATCGCTTCGAGTATTGAAATAAATCTCTCTTTGGGTTTTTTGATCCTCTCGGATCTGCCTTACATAATCCTCTTTCAAGGAAGGGTTCAGAAGTTGCCCGACCACGTTCACTACCCTAGACGCATCCAGAACATGGACGACCGGATGAGTGTATTTTTCGGCGATCTTCACGGAAGTATGAGCCGAACTTGTAGTAGCTCCTCCGATCAGAAGCGGGATATCGAATCCGTTTCGTTGCATCTCGGAAGCGACATGCACCATCTCGTCCAAAGAAGGAGTAATGAGACCTGAAAGGCCGATTATATCCACTTTCTGCTTCTTCGCTTCCTCCAGAATCTTTTCCGTAGGAACCATGACACCTAAATCGATGACCTCGTAGTTATTGCAGGCTAAAACGACGCCGACGATATTCTTACCGATATCATGAACGTCTCCTTTCACGGTTGCGATTAGGAACTTTTGCTTCGATGAGGCTTGCGCTAATTTTTTATTCTCTTCTTCCATGAAGGGAAGAAGATACGCTACGGATTTTTTCATAACCCTCGCGCTTTTTACTACCTGAGGCAGGAACATCTTTCCGGAGCCGAACAAATCTCCCACGACCCTCATTCCATCCATGAGAGGACCTTCTATAACGGATAGAGGACGATCATACTTCAATCTCGCCTCCTCCGTATCCTGATCTATGTATTCTACGATTCCTTTCACCAAAGCGTATTCTAATCTTTCCTCTACGCTCCCGTCTCTCCAAGCCTCTTCCTTCTTCTCGACCTTTCCGTCCGCCTTAAAGGATTCCGCGAATTCTATCAATCTCTCCGTAGAATCCGGCCTCCGATTCAAAAGAACGTCCTCTACCCTCTCCAGTAGCTCCTTAGGAATCTCTTCATACACGGCCAACATGCCCGCATTGACGATCGCCATATCCATGCCCGCACGGATCGCATGATACAGGAATGCGGAGTGCATTGCCTCTCTCACCGGATTATTTCCTCGGAATGAGAAGGAAATATTACTCAAACCGCCGCTGATCTTTGCACCGG
This sequence comes from Leptospira wolffii serovar Khorat str. Khorat-H2, assembly GCF_000306115.2. Lineage (NCBI taxonomy): Bacteria > Pseudomonadati > Spirochaetota > Leptospiria > Leptospirales > Leptospiraceae > Leptospira > Leptospira wolffii. The sequence goes on along the minus strand of NZ_AKWX02000013.1, from coordinate 197,451 downwards.
GGCACTGAGCCTTAATCTCTTTAATCGCCTCTATAAAATCTACCGCATAATTATTATGCTCTTCTATCCCGGTTCCCACGGTTAGAATGTTCGGATCGAAAATAATATCGTAAGGAGAGAATCCCGCCTTCTCTACGAGTAGCTTATATGCCCTAACGCAGATTCTTACCTTCTCATCCTTAGTAGCGGCCTGTCCTTGCTCGTCGAAGGCCATTACGATAACGGCAGCTCCGTACATCTTTACTAACCTGGCGTGTTCTAGAAATTTCTCCTCTCCTTCCTTTAAAGATATGGAATTTACGATGGGCTTTCCCTGAATACATTTCAAGCCGGCTTCCAATACGGACCATTTGGAACTGTCGACCATGAAGGGGACCTTCGCAATGTCCGGCTCAACCGCGATCAGGTTCAAGAAATGCCTCATGGATTCTTCCCCATCCAAAAGGGCCTCGTCGAAATTGATATCGATTACGTTCGCTCCCGCCTCTACTTGTTGTAGAGCTACGGAGACAGCTTCTTCGAAATTCCCCTCTAAAATCAATTTCTTGAACCTAGGAGATCCGGTTACGTTAGTCCTCTCTCCGATCAGAACGAACCCGGTATTCTCATCCACATTCAGAGGTTCCAATCCCGAAAGCTTCGTCTTTTCCTTCAGAGTAGGAATCGATCTAGGTTTCCTGTTCACGATAGCCTTCGCGGCCTTTGCTATATGCTCCGGAGTCGTTCCACAACATCCTCCCGCAATATTCAACCAACCTTGAGCGGAGAAATCATCGATGAAGTTTCCGAATTCTTCGGGAGTCTGATCATATCCTCCGAAAGCATTCGGGAGTCCTGCATTGGGATAGCAGCTAATGTAGCATTCCGATATTTTGGAGAGTTCCTCTATATAAGGCCTCATTTCCCCGGCTCCAAGAGCGCAGTTGATTCCGACCGACAAAGGATTTGCATGATAGATGGAATTATAGAATGCTTCGATCGTTTGGCCCGACAAGGTTCGACCGGAGGCATCGGTAATCGTTACGGAAAGGGATACAGGAATCCTAACTTTCAAATCATGAAAGACATTTTCAATTGCTACTATGACGGCCTTTAGGTTTAAAGTATCGATATTCGTTTCGGAGAGAAGAAGATCCACTCCTTCTTCTACTAATGCTCTTACCTGTTCGTAGAATGCGTCCACAAGTTGATCGAAAGTTACGGCTCGGAACGCCGGGTTGTTCACATCCGGAGATAAGGAGGCGGTTCTCGTAGTAGGTCCTATGGAACCCGCAAGAAACAGAGGCTGATCGGGTTTTTTCTGAGAAAATTTCTCCATGGCGGATCGAGCTACTCGAACCGCTTTACGATTCATCTCATCTACATATTCTTCCGCATTATAATCCGCCTGAGAAATCCGGTTCGAACTGAACGTATTCGTTTCGAGTATATTTGCCCCTGCTTCCAGGAATTTTAAATGGATTTCTTCGATGATCTCCGGCCTGGTCATTACCAATAAGTCGTTATTCCCCTTTAAAGGAGAAGAATGTGACTTCAATTTTTCATTTCGAAAATCATCCTCAGTCAATCCATATCTCTGGATCATGGTTCCCATGGCCCCGTCTAGAACTAAGATTCTATTTTCCAGAAGCTTTAATAGCTCGGATGCCTTAGGGTTGGTATATGAAGGGAAGTTCTTTCTCATAATTTCTTAATATTACACCGCTCCTTCAATAAAGGAGCCTTCAAATCGTTTATAACCGGTAGTACCTTCGACTCGATTGCGTTGATACTGATCCAATTTTTCCATTCTACAGGGACTTCGTCTTCCGGGAAGATTGCGTTCACCGGACATTCCCGTAGGCAATCGTTACAATGAATGCAGATATCGGGATCGATTAGGACATAGTCCTTTGCTTCCCGAAAGGCCTCTACGGGACAGACTGCGGCACAGTAGGTTATCTTACACCCTACGCAAGGTTCAGTAACTACGTATGCCACAGCCTATTTTATCCTTATTATGGGAGATTATCAGTAGCGATAATGCTCCGGCTTGAACGGTCCATCGACCGGAACTCCGATGTATTCGGCCTGTTTAGCGTTCAATTTAGTGAGTCGAACTCCCAATTGCTCTAAATGCAGAGCAGCGACCTTCTCATCCAGAACCTTAGGAAGTCTATAAACTCCGATCTCATACTTATTGTTCCACAATTCGATCTGAGCAAGCACCTGGTTGGTAAAGGAACAAGACATCACAAAGGAAGGGTGACCGGTCGCACAACCCAGGTTCACAAGACGGCCTTCTGCCAGAACGATAATGGAACGACCGTTCGGAAAGGTATACTTATCGACCTGAGGCTTAATCTCCTTCTTCACTACACCCTTTTCAGAGTTGAGTCTAGACATCTGGATTTCAGTATCGAAATGCCCGATATTGCAAAGAATGGATCCATCCTTCATTGCCTTCATATTCTCAAGGGTGATAATATCGTCGTTTCCTGTCGCAGTTACTACAATATCAACGAATTCGATGGCATCCTCGACTCTTAGGACTTGGTAACCTTCCATGACAGCTTGGAGTGCGCAAATAGGATCGATCTCGGTCACGATAACTCGGGCTCCGAAATTACGCAGGGAAGCTGCAGAACCCTTACCCACGTCTCCGTAACCACATACCAATGCCACTTTTCCCGCCAGCATTACGTCAGTTGCGCGCTTAATTCCGTCTGCAAGAGATTCTCTACAACCATAAAGGTTATCGAATTTGGATTTGGTAACGGAATCGTTAACATTGATTGCGGGAAGTTTGAGTTCACCTTTTTTGAGAAGCTTCTCTAACCCTTTCACTCCCGTAGTAGTTTCTTCGGAAACCCCTTTGATTTCGGAAAGCAATTGAGGATACTTCTCATGAACGTACATAGTGAGGTCTCCACCGTCGTCCAGAATCATATTTGGCCCTTTCCCTCCATCGAAGAAAAGAGTCTGCTCGACACACCACCAATATTCTTCCTCGGTTTCGCCTTTCCAGGCAAAGACAGGAACGCCGGTTTTAGCAATTGCGGCGGCTGCGTGATCTTGAGTGGAGAAGATATTACAGGATGACCAACGCACTTCCGCACCCAGCTCAGTAAGGGTTTCGATCAAAACCGCTGTCTGGATAGTCATGTGTAAGGAGCCGGCAATACGAGCGCCTTTCAGGGGTTGTTTCCCCTTATATTCCTTTCTTAAAGACATGAGCCCCGGCATTTCTTTTTCCGCCAGAATGATCTCTTCGCGTCCCCAGTCAGCGAGGCTAATGTCTTTAACCTTATATTTTAAACCCTTTTCTTGTAGTATAGTGGACATTACAGTCCTCCTCTTTTCTTAGCTTTAATAATTAGTACTTTAAAATGCTGATGAGATTCTATTTCTTCGATGGACTCGATAGAAAATCCGGTATGATTTAACCAATCCGTTAATAATTCCGGTTCAAACCCAAGCCATAGATCGGCAAAATTATCCCTCATAAACTCCTGAGTATGCTTCTTCAAATCTACAATGATAAAAGTGCCGTTATCTCGGAGTATACCGTTAATCTCTCGCATTACTTTTGCAGGATTAGAAAGATGGTGGAGAACCATAGAAGCTACTACCGCATCCGAACTATTACGAAGAGAATTAGGTAATGCATCTAAATCCGCTTCCAGAAAGCTAACTTGCGGATTGTTTAGAAAAGAATTCCTCGCTTCTTTCAACATTTCTTCCGAGGAATCTATCCCTAAAACTTCCTTAGATTTTGTAAGTAGATAAGGAATCAACCCTCCGGGGCCGCAACCTAAGTCAGAGATCCTACCTGAAAATTCCGGCAAACGATCTAAAATCTTATTTCTGTATAAAATCGGATCGAGAACGTCTCTTTGGATACTTTCCCAATTCTTTGCCACTTCATCAAAATACTGAGAAGTCTTAAGATCTCTCTGCTTTAAGATTCCTTTCGTCTTATAAAAGTCTTGCTCTGAATATGGTAGGCTCTTCTCAAATCTTAAGAGAAGAGAGTTAAGCTCTAAAGAAAAATCATATGAATCCTGAGCATTCTTAGGACGGTAATAAACCCAAGAACCCTCTCTCTGAGAAACTAAAAATCCGGCATCAGTAAGTATCTTCAAATGACGAGAGATACGAGATTGCCCCATATCTAAAACTTCCGTAATCTCCTGAACATTCAACGGAGCAATCGAGAGAATTCGAAGAACTCGGATCCGAGTCTCGTCGGAAAGAGCCTTCAAGGCCGATAAGATGGACTTATCCGAAGAAAGACTCCCTGGAAGATATCGAGTACCGATAGGATCTAATTCAAATGGCCCGTCTCCTTCCTTTATCTTGGAAGTTAGAGACACATCCGATAATGCATTCTCATGGTAGACCATTGCGTAACCAGGATATCAAGATATCTTGATATCCGCAATACAAAAAAGTGCCCGGAGTGGCCTGATTATGTCATAAAAAAATAGCTAAGAAGGCTCCCATTTGGGAAATCCTTGGGCCGAATTCAATATAAATCTACCTGGCAAGGAGAGAGAAGATAACCTTATATAATTTCCCTTAATATCCAAAACCCGTTGAAAGCTTAATTCACTCAGATTTGGAATCTTCGCCCCTTTCCAAAATTGTCTTATTATCCGCCGAGCGATCCCCAAATCTTCCCAATAGAGCATAAGAGCGATTAGGTAATTAATGGAAACTCCGTGCGTTAAAGACAAACTTTTGAGCTCCTGGTAACTGCGCTCATAAGGACGATAGCTACGTCTTACCAACGATTGCCCCGCTTCCTGGAAAGTGATTCTGAGCGGGTTTCTTCCGAGATAACCGGTAGATTGAAATAATAAGCGATATCTATCGCATAAGATTGAAAGATACCGAGGGAGTTCCCATCGATTAGAAGCTGAAATTTTATCCCATAAGACGAAAGGAATCAAGACACTTGAAGGAGCGTGATGCTTTCTTATTACTACTTGGCTGTTGATCGTTTGTTTGCGAATAACCGTTGTTTCCATCGATAGGAATCGGTTCCTCGAGACTCATTTCTGGGCGCAAAAAAAGATAGTTTTTTGATTTTTTTGGAAGAAAACGATTATGGGCGATTAGAAGAAGGTACTACCTAATTTCGAAACAAAGATCTGCAGGACTTCGATTGAAGGTATTGTTGTATTAACTACTAATTTAGAGTTTATAAATCCTGCTTAGCTTTGTTCAAGAGTTCTTCATTTTTTAACTTTTGGTCCTTGAGCATCTTGTAATTTTCTTCGCTAATCTTTTTAAAACCGTCTAAAATTTTCATCTTTTGTAGCATAAATTCTTCAAGAGGCTGCTTTAATAGACCTTCAGGAGATAAAACTACTTCTTCATTGGCTTTGACCGGAACATTATCACCATTATCCGTAGTAACTCCGACCTCTCCCTCCTTCACGAAAACACCGTTAGGAATATCCGAATCCTCGTGTTCAGGATTTTCAGATCGTTTGCCATTATTTTCATCACCAATTGCAAATTGAGTACCTCGAACTCCCGCAGAGTATGTAGGAGAGACTACTGAAAAATCCTCCTTTTTTGTTCCTTTATCGACTCTTGCGAAAATCTTTCCTGATACTAACTGAATCCTAGATTTGTTTGCTTTGTTATCTGAAAATAACTCTATTAGCTTTACCTTTGTAAAAGGTACTACACGAATTACAGCCGATGCGCCTATTTGCACGTCGACCTTCCCATCCTTGGTTTCTATTTCATCTTGAGTCTTCAATACTTGGCTTTTTTTCAGCGGAATTTTCTTTCCATCTTGCAACCCGATCGCTTCTCCTACAACGAATAGAACAATGGCGACTTCTTCAGCCGCTGCAACTGCTATCGGAGAGGAATAAGCAACGAATATCAAGATGAGTAATTTTTGGTAAAACCTACGATGCATTGAAATCCTCCATTTTAACGCCAACGACTGCAATATTTGCAGAAGATACTACAAGCGAAGCATTAAGATATTCCGGATGAATCTAGTAATTTCCATTACTTTATTTCATAATGGCTATATTTGGCATTTACTGACAGCTCAGCAGCCTCTTGAACTTCCGACACTAATTCGAAACTCAAGCTTCTCTCCTGAGAGGTAATAACGGGAATATTATAGGCCCTGTTTAAATGCCCAGGAGGCTTTCCAATCCGGTTACGCTCTAAAATAAATTCAAAATGGTCTTGTAGGCGATTTTCTATTAATTTAGCCCCTATTTCTTCAACTCCTAGAAGCCTTTTACGCGCGATATCCAGTATTCCTCGATCGATATCGAAGCCAATACTACTTCTACACCCTAAAACGGCTGCCAGAGACGTAGTACCTGTTCCCAAAAACGGGTCCAATACCATATCCCCTTTAATGGAAAACATATTAATGAGCCGATAAGCGAATTCCAAAGGGAACGCAGCGCTTCTTTCTCGAGAAGCTCCTACATCCTTGAAAATCTGCCTCTCCCCTTTAATCTCCCAGACATCGGAAAACCACCTATTCCTCTCTTCCCAGAAGAAAGCGCTATTTCTACGAATCTCGACTTCCTTTTTCGAGAATTTTCGTAAGCCCCCCTTACGAAATATCAAAATATATTCATGCTCGTAAGTTACGTAAGCGCCTACCGGGAACATACCCGATCCCATAAACTTAGTGGGAGAATTGGTTTGCTTCCTCCAGAGAATATCTGGCAGAGTGTTAAACCCTAGCTTTCTGCATGTTTGCAAGATTCTAGAATGATTGGAATAAAGACGAAATTCTCCGCCTATGCTCCTTGTAGCATCTCCGATATTGATTAGAAGGATTCCCCCCTCTTTCAAAACACGATAACACTCGGTCCAAACTTTATCGAGCTGAAGATGCATGTATTCAAATGCGGAATCCCCATCGGCTTCGGATAAACTATCCGAAATATTGGAATCCCAAGCTTGGAACAAATCATCCCACATTTCCACCATAGGGTACGGGGGCGAAGTTAAAACGAGGTCCACAGTTTGGTCCGGAATCTCGCTCATTTGCCTAGAATCGGAATTAAAAAGGATATGGGATGTTTCGGGAACTAGAAGTTCTTTCACTCGTTCTTTCTCGCTTTCGGCTTGAAGAAGAGAAACGGAATCAGGCATTTATTTTTTCGTAAGCAGAACGTATAAATCGGAAAGACCGAACCTTTCTAAAACAAAAAGTCTTAGGTCATTTCGTATTTAAAACTCAGCTTCCTTTACCGTGGATTTTCTTTTCGATCAATTCGTTTAACAGATTGGCAAGGTCTTGGAACTCATCCCCGCTTCGGATTCGTATCTTTTCTACATCTTTACCGTCTAACAAAAGTCGAAGATTCTTTTTTATATTATATATAGGGCCCGCCATCTTATGAGAATATATCAAGACGAAGGCGGCGGATAATAATAGATACAGAAGAGAGAAGAGTAGAATACCTCGAAACTGGATCGTAAACAGATCCAATCCGTGATCGTAATCGGGGAGAGCGAATTCCTTCTCCACGAATTTCTCCTTTTCCTCCCCATTGACCATTTCAAAGCCCTTTTGATAGAACTTAACCGTATCCTGCCTGAGCCGGAAAACTACTCCCTTGTCGTATTTCGTGGAATGAATCCAGAACAAAAAGCCGAGGGTAAGTAATAATCCGAAGATGAACAACAAAGAAAAGTTTAAAAAGAATCTTAATTGAAAGTCTTTATCGATTAGATAATTAGCGAGATGCCTTTTATAGCGAGGGGGTTTTGAAGAGGGACTAGGCGTTACTTCAGACATTGGGAATTGACCTTCTCTGGTAGCATCCTCGCAAATTCCCAGTATGTCAAAAATATTTCTTTTTCAGCGTAGTTGAATCACCTCCAAAACCGAATCTCTAGGAATTTTTATTTCGTTTTTTAGAGTTTGTAGATACATAAATTTTTCGTCCATGTCTACGATCACCCCCTCATAGCTTTCTCCGCTGGCAAGCACGACCTTCTCGAATCTCTGGTATTCCCGATATAAATCTTCCTTATTATCGAAGGATTTTTCGGTATTTCTAGGAATCTCATCTACCTGAATTCCCTTAAACTTTTGGTTTAGATCCCCGAGCTCTGAAGAAGTCAAAAAAGAGCGTTGGAATCCCTTCGATTCCATTCTGATTTTTTGCCCAGGCTCTATAACTTGCTCACCCCGATCCGATTCATGAAGCCCCTTAGTCGCCACTCGACCCTCCAGAACGGCTACGACAGTATCTTCTCCATCTCTTTCTCGAACTTCGAATTTAGTACCCCGAACCTCGACGGTTCCTACAGCCGTGAAGATCCTGAATTCTTCCTTCTTCAAATTTTTATGAAGATGAACGAGAATCCCTCCTCTTCGAAGGCGGAAAGACTGCTTGGAATCCTTTAATATCTCCAATTCGGTCTCTCCTTCCATGGCGATCGCCTCGCCTTTGGAAACGTTTAAGAATAATCGGGAATCTTTGTCCGTTCGGAGAATCTGACCGAGACCGACGGTCTCCCCTTCGTTCAAAGAGAGTAACTTCTCCTCGTTGGATAACAAATAACCTTTTCCGAATATTTTCGTGATTTCTATCCCTGATTCCGGGGAATTCGCTGGTTGTCTTTTTTGGAGAGTGTAGAAGGATACAAAACCGATGAATAGGACCGCAGCCGCAGAAAGTCCGTAAAATGCGGGTTTAGACAAAGTAAGTATTGTTGGACGGCTTGCCTTTTGATAGATTGTTTCAAAGGATTCAAACTCCGAAGAATGCGTCAAAGGCTTGGAAAGCAAATGTGAAAGAGATTGAAGGGAAGAACTGTATTCATTCTTCTCTCCGTTCAATGCCCTTTCTATTTTCTGTTCGAAATTCTCTTCCATTTCCCCGACAATGCCCTTTCTCTATTATAAACCCTTTTGAATTCTCTCAATACTCGTTCGGGAGTATCTGACGGCTCTTTGCGATCTCCAGCAATTTTCCCGTGGCCTTGACGACTAGCCGGGAAGCCGTTGCAACGGAAACTCCCATGACTTCCGCTATATCTGCTAACGTATAATTTTCTATATTCTTTAAAACTAATGCGTACCTCTCGCTTTCCTCCAGATCCCCCAGACAGCCCAGGAGTCTAGATTCAAGGTCCGATAATTCCGTTTTTCTCACGAAAGTTTGGCGTTCCTCCTTGAAGGTTCCCATATCCTCCGTTCCGGATTCTCGGACCGTAGAAAATTTCTTAGCGTGGTTGATAGATCGATTTCGAGCTATCGTATAGAGTAATTTGAGGGCCTGTTCTTTATTTAGATCGGAATCGGAATACTTCTTAAAGAAATTTAAGAATGTGTCCTGCATTAGGTCGGAGGCAACCTCTGGATTTCCGGTATATTTATATAAGAAATCAAAAATTCTCCCGCTGGATTCCCGATAGAGGGTTTCCATAAAGTCTTTTCGGGATGCCATCGCACTAAGATTCCAACTTGAAAGGTGAATTTCAAGTAATTTCCGTCTTCTAAGCCATCTCTACTTTATTCTTACCCTCGCCTGGTTCTTTTCTTGGGCTTCGTTTGGATTAACATCTTAAGCGGGAGCTTTTTACACAAAAGGAGGGATTTTAGATAAAATTTGCCGGACCGAAAAGGAAGAGCCGTTGTCTGGAATCCTGAAAAGAGCTTGTTTCTTAGAGATCCACTTCCTTCTCACCAAAATTCCCAAGTGGTTGATAAAGCCTTAACAATCCTCCTCTAACCTCCAAACTCTTCGGGATATCAGAGATTTTTCAAAAATGAGAAGAAGGTACTACAATCCTATTCCCATATCTCTGTCGGGATTTTGGGACTCTTAGAGACATAATTTATCTTGAGTGATTCAGAGGAAGGAATAGGAGGCCGATAGGAATTAGGAGGAGAATTTTGAAGAAGCCCGATGATTCTAAGAATCTTCTATCTTAATGCAGCATACTTTGTAGTAGCTCTTACACTCTCACTGCATTCTCCCCTATTCTCCTCTCCTGAATCCGCTTTTCCGGGAGAATCTCCGACCGTGAAACCCTTGCTCCGAGTTTTACCGGCATTCAGAAAAGAAGAATGTGATTGGGCAATCCGTTGGGATATTTGCCTTCGATGTGTAGAATCCGGATTCCGATACGCTCAAAGGATCCACTTTTTCCCGAGCGGACAATATAGAGAACATGGCTGTTATAGCGAAGAAAGGAGTTTCTTTCTGATCAACGAATAGAAAGAGGATGGGTTTCAGAAGAATTTTTCGAGCCGACCAATGCAATGAATCTCGATCGGCCCGAATTATATATAAAGAGGCTTACTTTTTGCAAGTACCTAGAGCGGTGATGGTTTTTGCGGATCTTAAACAGGTTAGATCGTATTTTCCCGTCATACACTCTTTTAGCAATTGGGTCGTCATCTGTGCCTGAACTGCTTGGAATTTCTCCAGCTGATCCGGAGTCTGAGTGGCGGTCAGATTTTTGATCAGATCGCCTACAACCGGTTCGCATTCCGCCTGGCTCACTTTCGCTCCGCCGCAGGATATGGCCAAAGAAAGGAGAAGAATCGCAAGGATTAAAGAATACGTTTTTTTCATTTTGTAGTCACCTCTACGAGAATCGTTTTTTAATCGTAACAATCGCAATTCATTCTCATCTGAAATTCATTGCGATCGAAAGATCCCGAATAAAGAACATGATCCGGGTCTACGACCTCGCCATTTTAAGGATTCCCATTCTATAGAAAAGTTATTTTTTTATCGGGAAAATAGTGATCCCATAATAAGAAACGGACTTTTCCCCCTTGAAGGTGAGAATTCTTTTCTTCGAATCAAACCCCCATTTCCCCGCATTCACAAGTACCTCGAACCCGTTTTTATAATGAATGTCGGGTAAAAATATCTCTACGACCGGTATTTCGTCTCCTTCCTTCTGGAAGGAATATTTGAACAAGGACTTCTCCATATCGAAACTAATCGCTTCCGGATTACCTTTCGTTCGGATCGGATACGGACGCGAAAAGGCTCTTACGGCCCTACCTCCGTCTTCGTCTACGCTTTTAGGAGTATCGATGGAATATAAGGAAAGGTCCTCTTCATTCCATCTATCCCCCAAACTGTGAGTATGATCGGGAGTATAATTCCAAAGGGTATAATGAACGAAATGTTTTTCTATGGCCGAAATAATCCGATGAAGCGCGTCTTCCAAATGACCGTAGTGTTTGGTCTTATAGGCCAAGCGTCCATTCATATCCATAGGTATTCCAGTCTCCCCGATCACCGTCGGACTGTTCCCCATTTTTTTTACGGAAACATCCTTGATCATCCTAATGGTGTCTTCGTAGGCCTTAACTACATTCTCTTTTCCGAATATTGGGACCTGCTTGAAAATATGCACTCCGAACCAGGAGATGTATCTTTTCAAAAGTAAAACGGAGACGTCGTACCAGTGAGTCGCATTGATTACCTGGCCTTCTCCCTGCTTGGGCTTTTCCTTCCATTCCAAATTCAGATCGCCCGGATCCGATTCTATAAATATGGAGAATTTCTTCTGAACTCCTTGAATCTTACTCTTGAATTTTTTGATAAAAGGAAGCATATATTCCGGGTAGAAATCCACAGGTCTTCCCCTATATTTCCGGAAATAGTCCGGCCTCAATAACATAGGGGCTCCGTTCGGATCGTAATCCCAAACGCCATGTTGTCTCCATACGCAGGATTTGCCCGGCTGCCAGAGCGAGACCCCTTTGGTATTCAAACGCTTTTTACCGAAGCTGACTCCCGAGAAACCGAGCATATAGGAAATGCTCGCATTTACCGTTCTCCCCTCCGAGAGAAACATTTCCTGGAAGGGAGATGTCGAGATTACCCTTCCGAACCCGAGGCCCGAGAATTCTCCTAAATTCTTCTTTCCGATCCATCCGGGAGAAGGCTCGTTCAAGGAATCGAAGCCAATCACATTCTTATATTTCGAGACCTTCTTCGCAATTTTACACATCGCTTCTATATAATGGTCTTGAAGAAAGGTTTCCACATTCTTCCCTTGTATATTCATCTTAGGTGCGAACGTTCTTCCTCCGAAGAAAAGCGTAAACATGGTGGCGCAGGCGTATTTTTGATAATTCAAGGGCCAGGACATTCTTCTATAATCCCTTCCCTGATAATGATGCACGATAGCGGTTTCAGAATCCTTAATGGACGAAATATCCATACCTATCTCTTCCAGAGTCCAACCCGGAGCCCCATCCCCTCCGGTAAATCTAGACCAAACATCTTGGTGAGGATCTATAAATACATAGAAACCCTTCTTTTCGGCAAGGCTCACCATTCTCTCCACATAATCCAGATACGCTAGATCGTATTTCCCCGGACCCAGATGTTCCACGGCCTCCCAAGTGACTAGGAATCTTAAGAAGTTGAATCCCCACTTTCTCAATCGATCGTAGTGCTCTCCGGCTTCCTTTTCCTCCAAGGGTCTTCCTACAAAGGAAACCTTTCTATGATCGTGAAAGGACAAGGACTGGTCGAAATGAGTGGTTCCATCCGGTTTGAATGGAAGCTTAGAGCTTCCGGAAAGGTTCACTCCTCTCAGTTGAAGAACGTAACCTTCCGAATCCACGAATTGCCCATTTTGAGGTCTTAACTCCAGCATATTCGATTACTCATCCTCTCCAAATTGCACTTTTGCGTCCTCATATCCCCGACTAATCAAATAGTCCGCTTGGACCTGGGAGAAATTCAGAATGCTACTGAAACCCAAAGATGTCCGAGGACCGATTACGCGAATCTTGAAATCGGGTTTTTCTTTCTCCGAGAAGGATAACAAAGACTTAGAGAATCCCTTTTTCTCTTTTTTCTTTTTCTGGTATTGGAGATTGGCCATGATCGTTTGGAAAGATCCTATTAAGGATAGCTCAAATACCCTTTCTAAACCTTCCCTTCTACTCCTAGGCAAACCCATATTCACTCCTCCGACCGGAGATAATAAGACTACAACGATTTCCTTGGCACCTCTTTCTACTGCCGGAAGAATGGGGACATTGGCCATAACTCCCCCATCCCAATGAGGTTTTCCGTCCACATATTGCCAGGGAAAGATAAGAGGAATAGCGGATGAAGCCATTACGTGCTCTATGTCTATGTCCTTATTCCCGAAAAATACAAGTTCCGCAGTCAGAATATTCACTGCGGTGATGATTACTTCCATGGGATTCTTGCGAAGATTACGGAAATCTAATTGAGAATAGAGCAAATATTTTAATGGAGTCGTATCCGCCAAAGGGGAAAATCGTCGGAAGACCAGGTCCAGAAAATCGTTCCAGATGGAATATTTCATGACCTTCTGGACCTCTATAGACTTCCAAAGCTGGACAATCCTGGCCGCATCCATTCCGCAGCCTAAGGCGGAAGCGGTAATAGCTCCTACAGAGGTCCCGCAGACAATATCCGGTTTAAAGCGGATTTCCTCCAAATACTTCAAAACCCCGGCATGATAAGCGCCCCTAGCGCCTCCCCCGGATAATATTAATGCTCGTTTCATGATCCCGGAACCTGTGTTCGAGTCAGTCTTGGGTCTTGCAGACAAATTTCAAGACCTAATATTAGGAAAGAGCATTCTGATAGCTTAAGGGGCGTAGAAGGTACTACGAATCGAGGAATGATAGCGGAGAAGATACGAGAAAGAAAGTTGGGGAATCCTATAGGGGAAGGCATTGTCTCCGTAGAAGGTACTACAAAACGGAACCGGTAACTTAAAGGAATAGTATCAAAGGGAAAAGTCCGTAGTACCTTCTACAAAATAGAAAGCTCGGATCACAAAAGAGAGAAACTAAAACCTTCTGAGCGCCTGCACCCCTTCAGTATTCGTGTAGTAACGTCTACTTCAAAGTGCCCGAAAGTGACCAATTCTCGGAACTCAGAAAGGCCAGTGGTCTGATGGTATTGCAATAGGTCCCGAAGGGCCGTTTGCAGAGGCCTGGGCTATTGCTCAGCCACCTCACAGGTCATTTTCTTGCTGCAACTATCGCTACTCAACTAAACCACCTCCTTTAACGTGTGGCCAGACAGTATTCTGTCGCATTAAAAAGTCAAGAAATGTCCGTAATTTTTTAGCTATTCCGAATCTTAGACCTTTCACTTTCAGGAATTAGGATACGATTCGTATCTTTCTTGAAAGATAAAGAGCAAGAAGGTTAAAGCCTATTGCGAAATATCCGACTATATCGAAGCGCTCAAAGGATCCATCCGGAAGCTGAACGAGAATTGCACCGGCGAGAAGAGCTCCGATTCCCGTCGCCACATTCTGTAGACTGGAGTTCAGAGTCATAAAGCTACCTCTCAGCTCCGGACGAACGGAAGAAGTCAAGAGCGCCATCGCAGGAATCACCCTTCCGGATACCACAACCATAAAGAAGGTAGTAACTGTTAGAGTCAGATAGATGGGAAGATTCTTAGGTAGGTGGGTAATCAACAGAATCGGCACCAAAGCGATTAAGACCAAATTCACGAAAACCTTATGCTTTCCGAATTTATCCGAAAGAGCCCCTATGACCCAGGAAGAAACAAATGTAAAAATACCGCCGATTTCGTAGATACTGCTCACATCCGTCTTAGAGAACCCCATATTCCTCTCCATATACACGGCTATAGAAGTTACTACAGTCAATCCCCCCAAAATCACGGACATAAAGAATGCGAAGGCCCTCAAATGGTTCGGATCGGAGATTACCTTCTTAAATTGCCCCGAATCCGAGGGCTTGGACCGATCCAACTGGGAGGGAAGACTAGGAAGATAAGCTACTGCCAATACCAAAATCGGAATTGCAAGCACTACTATGAATCCGAAGGTATAATTCCAACCGAAATGCATGGCGATCCTCAATCCAGAAGGCACCCCCAGCACGGAAGCTGCCGAAAAGGCGCCCATGACTCCCCCCATAGCCCTTCCCCGCCTTTCAATCGGAAAAACGTCTCCGATAATCGATAATACGACTCCGGTCACCATTCCCCCAAAGATCCCTGCGGCAACCCTCGCAAATAGCAGAAATATATAAGAATCCGCCAACGCGCATAATGTAGTACCTACTAGAAACCCTGAGTACAAAAAGACCGCCGCCGATTTCCGATTGAATCGATCGATAAAATTCGCGCCGACCAGAGCGGCAATTGCCGCGGCTATCGAATAGGAAGAAAGGATCAAAGAAAAGACGCCTGTTTCGATTCCAAATTGCTTCAGAAAATAATCCTGGAGAGGCATCATAATCATGAAATCCATGATGTTCGTGAACTGAATACTTGCTAAAAGTAGAATGAGAAAGATTTCATTTTTAACCGTTTTTGGTTTATTGAGAGTCTCGGCGGATTTCATTACTTACCACGCTTTTCCGGGTCATTCGGAAAGGGAGAATTTTTTGCTTCCTCTTATTACTTCCGAATGAAATTGCAATTCTAACTAACTCGTTCCCTTCATTAGAATCACGTATAATTTTCCTTGCTTTGAGGCAGAAACGGAACGGAAACGAGACGAACTAAGTCAGTAGATTCTTTCGCAATTCATTCTATAAATTTCCGATTTTTCTCAATCCGAAATACCGCGTTCTATGCGACTCCAAGTAAAATCTTGGAAAGTTCTTTCGTCTATCTGAGTATTCGCATGAAACTTTCCAGGTATCTATTAGCCGATTTTTCCTATTCCAAATCGGGCGAAATTCGAAAACTCCGAGCCGCAGATAACGATAAATCCATGCGGATCATAGCATCCTTTTCTCTCTTAATGAGCACCGTTTTGCTATTGCAGAATATATTCTCCCCCGGAATTCCGGAGGGTCATCCCATCCAAAACCTTTATACCATCGGTTTCGGCTCCATCTCGATTTTCTCAGGAATCATTCTCGCCATATTCGTTCTCAAAGAATCCAAAGACTCCAAGCTCTCGAACGCTGTGACCATTATTTTCGCGACGGTCTTTACTCTCATGACGACCTCTCTTACCTTAGTGGACCATCTACATACCAAGGATTATTCCGCGTTCTGTTTCGGGCTATTGATGCTGCCCCTTCTTATTCGCTCTAGTTTCGCCATCTACACTTTCATAGCGGCTCTCAATCTGGCACTTTTCCTTTTCGGATACGTCGTCTTTCTAAACCAAGAGATCAACTTCGCCATCACTACGCCTGTTTTCGCTTTTACGTTAGCGAGCTTAGGCACTGCCATCATGGTCGAAAAAGCCAGGCTGAACGGAAACATCCTACGTCTCCAATTAGAGGAAACGAATAAGAACCTGAAGGAATTATCCCATAAGGATCCTTTAACGAGCCTATTCAACAGAAGGCATTTAATGGAATCCTTACATACTCTGCTTTCCGCGTCCAGACGTTACGATTTTCCCCTTTCCGTCCTATTATTGGATCTGGATCATTTTAAGAAGGCGAACGACGTTTTAGGACACCAAGCAGGAGATAAACTTCTCGCAAATATAGGAAGACTTCTCATGGGCCTGGTAAGGGATTGCGACGTAGCTGCACGTTATGGCGGAGAAGAATTCTGCGTGGTTCTATCCAACACGAACAAGGAAGGAGCCAGATTCGTAGCAGAAAGAATTCGCATGAGAATAGAAACAGAGACCTTCGAAGAGATTCCATGGACGGTTACGGTAAGCATCGGAGTTGCAACCCGGGAGAGCGATGAGTCCGCGGAGGATTTTCTAAAGGCAGCCGATCGTAAACTCTACGAATCCAAAGAAGGCGGAAGAAACAGAGTTTCAGCTTAAACGTCTTCAAACTTACGTATAGGAAGAACCCGCCCTAAGACCTGGCCGAGAATACTCACCCCCAGAGCCGGAAGCGATGCAGGTAACCACTCCGGTCCGAAGAATCTAAGAACGAGCCAAACGATCATCCCGCTAAACATCGCGTAAATCGCTCCGGTCGCATTCGCTTTCTTCCAGAACAAAGCGGCCACCAACGGGACGAATAGAGATACCAGACTGATTGAAGAAGAATCCGCAACCAACTGATAGATATTAGTCTCGCTCAAGGCCATCAAAGTAGAGACGAATGTCACGGCCAGAACGCAGAACCGCATAATGCGAAGAAGAGTCTCTTCTTCCGGGTTCTTCAGAATGGGACGTATGATATTCTCACCTAAAACCGAAGCGGGAGCCAAAATGGCCCCGGAAGCGGTGCTTAAGATGGCCGAGAGCAAGGCCCCGAAAAAAAGGATTTGAATTTGCAGGGAAGAATGCGCCAAAACCACATGGGGAAGAATCATCTGGTTATCTCCCGAAGCAATCTCAGGATAAACTCTTCTCGCGAAGTACCCGGCAAGCAAAGGCAGAAAAGCTACCGTTAGATACATACCGCCTCCTAAAAAGGAAGAATAGACCGCAACCTTCTCTGATTTTGATGCCATAACTCTCTGGAAGATGTCCTGCTGCGGAATCGAGCCGAGGCCGATCGTTATCCAAGCCGCAATATAAGCCAGAATCGCCTTCGTCTCCAAGGGGGGGAAAAAAGAGAAAAAGCCGGGTTTAGCGGTGGAAATCACCGTATCGAAGCCTCCCGCCTTCCCTTGAAGATCCCAGACGAGTACCGCAAGTCCGAGTACGATCAGTATCGTCTGTAAGAAATCCGTAATGGAGATGGCCCACATCCCTCCGACATACGTATAGATCAACACTACTACGGATGCGAGAAGGATCCCTACATAAATATCGAAACCGAAAAGAGAATGAATCACGATCCCCATCGCCACGAGTTGCGCAGCAATCCAACCGAAATAAGAAGGGATCATAAATAAAGCCGATAGAAATTCCACCTTCCTTCCGAACCGATTCTTGTATAGGTCCCCGAAAGTGAGAATGTTCATCCGGTATAATGGTTTAGCGAAGAATAGTCCGACCAGAAACAGGCATAACGCGGCTCCGAAAGGATCCTCGATAACCGCCAAGATCCCTCCGTCCACAAACTTAGATGAGGCTCCCATCAGGGTCTCGGACCCGAACCATGTGGCAAATAATGCGGAGGATGCAAGGACCAAGGGCAATCGTCTGCCCGCCAAAATGTAGTCCTGAGAACTCTTAACGAATCGAGAAGCGACGGCTCCTATAGAAATCGTGATAAGAATGTACAAGATTACGAAGAGACCTAACAATTCGAATACACCGTCCGCAAATCGTATTTAGATGCGATCCTGGAATTCTTAGAAGAGAAAGCAAGTCTTAATGAGAACGAGAGGTCGTCCATCAATCCACTGCGATTATCAACAAAGTGATATCATCCTGAACGGAGTTTTTTCCTAGAAAACTCTTTAGGTCCGAGATCAAACGCTCCGCCTGTTTCTCCGGATCGAATCCGAGGCTCGTCCTAACCGATCCTAAAAATCTTTCCTCCCCGTATTCCACCTTATTCGAATCGAATTGCTCATAGATCCCGTCGGAAAAAAGCAATATCCTGTCTCCGGGCGAGAGCGCATATTCTTCGTTCTTATAATCGTAATCTCTTACGAATCCCAAAATCGCTCCGGTTTTAGGCATCTCCACATTCTCCTCTCCCTTGATTAGGAATTGGGTCAAATGCCCCGCCGAGGCGAAACGGATCCTGCAATTTTGCACATCCAAGTCGCAAACGGCCGCCGTAAAGTAGAGAGTTTTATATTTATCTAAAATGGAATTATTTAATTCGGATAATAATTTAGCGGGATTCTCGAATCTGGATTTCAGATTCTCGTATTCTCCCTTGATCGCCATGGTAACCAACGCTGCCTGCACCCCGTGACCGGTCGCATCCGCAAGAAAGAATCTGTATCTTCCGTTCCCCAAGGAGGAGATATCGTAAAAGTCTCCCCCTACCTCGTCCATAGGAAGATAATTAACCGAATAACGTATATTAGGAATCGGAAAGTGTTCCGGCAATATGCTTCTCTGAATCTTTTTGGAATACAGCATATCTTTCTGTATGATCGAAAGAGTCTTACCCAATTCTTCCGTCCTTTCCGCGACCTTTCTTTCCAACTCGGAATTCATTCGAGTGATGTCCTCGTAAAGCTTCGCATTCTCCAGGGAAATCGCAGCTTGAGCGGAAAGCATTTCCAGTATTTCCAGGCGATGCTCGTCGAAAATTCCGGCGGTTAGACGATTTTCCAGATAGAGAACGCAAAGAGTTCTCCCCTGCTTAGTGATCGGCATACATAGTAAGGATTTCGGCTTGCTCCTTTTTACGTAAGGATTCACCGAATAAAAAGGATCCTTGGATGCGTCTCCTATGAGAACCTTTTGTCCGGACCGAAAACAAAAATATGCTACTTCCAAAGGCAGGAGATGGCCCGCCTCGTCCAAGGATATCGGCTTTGGTAAGAATCCCGGCTCCTCTATATCCGTCCCCGCCATCAAGAACAGTTCCTTATGCTGAGGAAGAATTAAGAACGCTCGAGTGGCCGCCGCATTCTCCATGATCGTTCGGACCAATTGTCTAAGCAACTCCCCAAGTTCGATTACCCCCGAAATACTTTGAGAGGCCTTTAGTACGGTTCTCAAGTCCAGATTAAAAGAAGAGGATAGTATGGAATCGGCAAGGATCTTTTCTAAAGACCGTTTCGGTGGTCCTTGCGGCCTCAACAAATCTCCGTATTCGTCCCTAAATAAATTGACTAAGGATTTCGCTCCCCAAGCTCCGTATAGTCTTACGGAGTTTTGCAAGAGAAATCTTCCGTAGGATATCCTACCGTTTTCCAGATTCCATTTTGCGATATGTTGATAAACGACCGCCTTTTTAAAGTCGTTAGGCTCCGATTCTACTTCCTGGATAGCCATGTCGAAAAAACGAGAGGCATTCTCTCCGTCTTTGGAATAATTAGCATATTCTCCGCTCAAAACCAGGGAAAAGAGATTAAAATTCTGCGGATAAGTCTTTGCCCATAATCGGAAAAGATATACCGAGAAACGGAAGAATATTCTCTCCTTTAAGGAAAGATCTCCCTTTCTCAATTTTAAAAGATTTAAAGAACGATAAAATCTATATTCGGAATAAAGGAACATGATTCTGGATTTTTCCAGATCGTTAGCATACTTATCGAAAATTCTTTCCGACTCAGAATAGTATCCGGAAAGATAGGCTTCCGATCCGAATAGGGTCGCATACCAGGAATTTACCGTTCCGTTTCCCGAAGCCTGCAATATATTCCTTTCGAAATCCGGAACGGAATATTGGGAATCCTTATATCTGATGGACTCCAACGACTTGCCTTCCAATCGATCCAAATACGAATCGGAGCTATAAAGTAAGATCATTAATATATCATAATTTAATTTGGAACCTCTTTCCAGATTCTCGCGTATCTTTTCCCTATAGGAAGCGAGGCTCTCCGCGGAATACAATTGATTCGTATTCTGGGAAAAAAGGGAAAACGCGGCCCAAAGATAATCCCCGTATTGCAGACATTTATGATAGGCTTCTTCCGTAAAATCGACTATGGACCGAAAAGGATACATGAAGTAATCCAAAAGTATGGTACGTCCGAAAACGAATCTTCCATATAGGTCATCTGCTTTAAATTTTTTTAAAATTCCTTCCGCGAGCGTCCAGAATCGGGTGGATTGCCGGAAATTTCCCGTTACGGAGAGCAGAATAGAGCCGAAACCCGCATATCCGAAAAAGCTTGCCGGAGAATTTCCCTCTTTCAGCGTGAGATTGATCAGCTTTAAGTAAAGATAAGCCATCACCTTAAGGCTCATATGCTTCCCGTAATTCAGCAGATTTACGAGAATATTCAAAGCCTCCGCCTTGTATGGATCGTTACTATCCTTGGCGTGGATCAATTTTTCGGGAGAACGACCCCGGCTATAGTAAGCCATTTTTAGAACTTCGATAAGAATGGAAAAGATTCCTGGTTTTTCTCGGAAACCGATCCGGAGAGATTGCAACGCTTTCACTCCGATCCTGTAAGCCGCCTCCAAGTCGTTGTATACGTTCATCACTTCCAGTTGCATCAGATATATATCCGATCTTTCCGCAGGATTCGTGATTCTTTTCAAAAGCTCGCCCACGATCCTGTCCCCTTCTTCTCTTCTGGACAGGTAGTAAGCGGACTCTCCCAAGGATTTCATGATGTGAATCGCATTCTTTCTGTCTTTTTGCCAATGAGCCTCCGTCAAGTTCGAAGATAAAAGAGCGAACAAGGAATAAGCGGATTCGTACGCAGCGCCCGCTTTTGCGGAATTTCCGGCCAGGATGGAATAATGAAAGAAGTCCTCGCTCTCCTTTCCGTTTTCGTGCAATTCACGAGAGCGAAGTAGATGATTGGCTATATCCAAGATCAGATCCGAAACGCCGGAACTCTTTTCCCTTTCTATCAAAAGCCTCGCGATCTGTTTATGGATCCTTCTCTTTTCCATGGGATCGGTGGCATCCAGAATTCCTTGGATCATCCTATCGTGGGAAAAATGAAATTGAACGTCGGAAAGAGTCGGTAAAAGTCCCGACTCTTCTATCTTTCTCTGCGAAATATACTGCAAAGACGGAAAAAGCATCGTGCCGGTTTCCCTATAATACAAGACCCCTTCGCGAATCGCCTCACGAATCCCTCTCGCCAGAGTGCCGGGTTTGGATTTGAAGAATTCGTAGATGATCCTCAAATCGAATTTCGCGCCTATACAGGCGCCCACTCGTAGAACATCCATCGTTTCTTCCGGTAATTTTCCTATCTTGTCTATGACTAGATCCAGAACATTATCCGTAATTTCTCTTTGGAGAATCCTGTTCCAATCGGGCAAATGGTAGGTCGACTTGGAATCGAAGGTGAGACAAGCGTCGTCATATAGGGATTTTAAAAATTGATGCAAGAACAACGGATTTCCGTCCGTTTTGGCGATGAGAACATCGGCCAATCTACGGCCGTCTTCTTCCGCCAGATGAATGCTATCTCTTACGTATTTTTGAACGCTTTCCTTACTCAGAGGAGTGAGTTTGATTTCCCTTAAATCCAAGGAATGATTTCCGTTTCTGGACTGAAGATTCGGAAGTAGATCTCCTTCTTCCGCTCGGCTGGTTAAAACGAAAAGCAATCCTTCCCATTCTTCATTCGTCAAAATGAAATCCAAGAGGGCTAAGGAGGCGGGATCCGCCCATTGTAAATCGTCGATGAGTACAATTGCTGGTCGTCTACGGTCGAAACAGAGAGAAAGAAAGCGCAGGATAACCGCGAATAACGTCTTCTCATCCTTCGGTCTCTTGTTCGGCTTAGCCTGGACTTCTACGGACAAAAGACGGCTCAGGTCGGGCAAAAATTGTAGGAGGATCTCCATACTATCCCCGAGCGTGTCTTTGATATAATTTCTAAGTACGACGATTTCCTCCTCCTTCTTCTGGAGAATTCTTCTCAATACGTCGTCCATTATTTGCCTGAAAGCATAGTAAGGGATATTGCCCTTATCCTCCTCGAATTTTCCGCGCAATAGCTGCACGGAATAAATATCTAGATAAGTGACCGCCTCTTCTACGAGTGCGGTTTTTCCGGTCCCGGATTTGCCGCGAATCAGCACCACTCCCCTTCTTCCGTTGGAGACTCCTATTACGGCGGACTCGATTTCTTTTCTCTCCTTATCTCTTTCATAGATCTTGGAAGAATCTCTGAATCCTACTTTTCTTTCGAATATTCCCGGAACGAACTCGGACATTCTTCGTTTCGAGCGCACTGAATCCTTAATGCTTCGCAAATCGTGTATCAGACTCTCTAGGGAAAAATATCTCTCTTCCGGCATCTTAGAGAGAAGTTTATCCACAAGATCCGAAATGGCGGACGGTATATCCGATCTGCGCTTTAAGAGAGAAACGGGAGAACGCGCGATATGATAATGGACTAATTCCAAAGGGTCCTCAGTCTCGAAAGGAGGGGAGCCTGTTAGAATTTTATAAAATAGTGCTCCTAGCGAATATGCGTCCGAACGAAAATCCACCGGACGATTCAATCGCCCCGTATTCTCCGGAGAACAATACGGAAGTACATCGAATGAATAACGGAAAGGTGCAAATCCTCCCCGATCGGAAATCAGAAGCGAAGCGCCTCCCAACCAAGCCAATTTCGTTTTTCCAGTCGCCGGATCGTAAAAGAAAGCCTTGGGAGAAATCTGATTATGTACGATTCCGAAAGAATGAAGCTTAGCCAGATTCTCAGTGACCGCCAAGGCCAATTCTAAAAAGACTTCGATGGAAACGGCAGGTAAATCGGAAAGGCTTTGTTGTAATAATCGATTCGGAGTGTCTTCGTAAACCAAACAGATTCGATCCGAATACTCCACCATATCTTCGGGTTTGAGTATATCCGGATCGGAAACTAATTTTCCCAATTCGAATTCGTTTACGAAATAAACGGAAGAAGTCTCCTTGCCTTCCGGTTTTTGCACCCGGATGATTTTGGATTCTCTGTTTGGACCGAATCTTCCTCTATGTATCGAGGAAAATCCGTCTTCGTACAAAAGTTCGCCTAGCTCATAAGAAGTCTTGTTTGTAAGCGAGCCGGACATAAGTCTTCATTTTCGACGCTTAAATATCCAAACGTAATATACGTCCGCTACGGTCCCGATCGCTCCCAAGGTCTGGACAAAATACTGTTCCGGAAAATAGAGAAAGATGAAAATCGTAAAGAATAAGTTTCCAAGAAATTTTGCCCAAGCCACCGGATACGAGAAGAGACCGGTATCGGACATTTTTAGGAAAAGTATCGGATATAGGCCGGAGATAATCACGCTCAGGATGTAAGCGGAATTAGAACCGGTAAACAGGTCGTAACCTCCTTGGTGAAACGTATAAATCAGCGCGCCCCAGGAAACGACCAGGACGAGCAGTAGAAGTCTATAGCCCCCATCCGATATGGGCAAGGAAATTTGTTTTTTACCGAAGCGAATCACGTGATAGAAGATGAAAATATCCAGGAAGAATCCTAACCTATATCCCCAGAGTAGGATGACTCCCATCGGCTCCTGGAACACGAAACCCCATAGAAATTCCCAGATTATGTTCCCGCAGGCGATAAACACCGGCATCTCGACGAACTTCTTCTTGAAAGGCTCGATCATCAGGACCGCATACATATAAGCCCAGAATACGACTCCTAATAGCAGAAAGACGTTCTCCCATAGAGTGTAGCGCCCGAAGTATTCCGGATCCGTAGCAAGTTTATGCCAAAACTCCATTTCTTACATCCTCCAGTTTTCTCTAAGGGAAGGCGGAATCCAAAACTTAGCGCGTTTTCCCCCGTAGTAAAAATGATCCATTGAAAATAGAAACTTAGTCGCAAAGTAGGACGCCAACTTGCCGAATCCTTGTGCATCATCTATCGCCGAGTCCACATCCGTGAAAATCTTTTGTAAAAAATAACCGAGCGGATTTTTCGGAGGCCAATCCAATCCCAAAGCGATACTCGTATCCTTACCCAGATACGTTTGTAGAAAGAATAACGGAAGGTGATCGAAAAGATTTCCCGGAAGCATATATTCCATAAATGCGATCAAGGATTGTGCGAGTTCCTTTCCGGCATCCGAAGCCTTTCTCTGATCCGTAAAAATCGCTTCTCCGAAAGCATGCGCTGCATCGTAACCTTCCGGACAAAGATCAGGTCTGACTCCTATGAAATGACCGACCACTCTCCATAAGTGAACGTATGCGTCCTTTTCCTGCTGGGTTAAAAGAAGAGCGGATTGCCCCAGACCTTCCACAACCAGACTGGAGAAAGATTGCAAAGTCCCCGCCATATCCTCTTGGTTGATCGGCTTTCCCCAACTAGAATCCCAATCCTGGCCCTTGGAGAGAAAATAACGTATGGATGCATGCATGAGCCTTACTTTTTGAGCGGTGCGTATTCCTTTCCCTTGAGGACCGAGTCCGTCTTTCTGGGCAACGGAGACCACGAACTGGGTCGTTTCCATCAGTCTTCGATTTACGCCGGATACAACTCCATTCTGCTCTACGAGTCTTCCCGTTTTCAATAGAACCTGAGCGCCGTCTCCGCAAGAATAAGCCATTGGAAGAGACTTAACGCAAAGCATCATCAGAATCTGAGGACCGTAAGTCTCGAATAATCCTTCCGCCTGTGCGATCTTATTCTTATCCGCCCAAGGAGGTAGGAACTCGGTATCATAAAAATATTTTTCGAAATAATCGGGAAGCCCTGGAGGAATCGGATCCGAGTTCTTAGTCAATGCGTCGAAGAAAAGCAGAGTCTTTCCCCGATCGAAGGAAGACTCCGTGAAATATCTTTCTATAATCTCGTCCGCTACCGGATCCGTTTCCTGTCTTAGCGCACGTAACTCGCTGGTATTCATCCAAAATCGGCCCCTATCTTCCAGAATTGGCCAGTTTTATATCGTGAATTTTAAAAAGAAAGCACTTGTAAAAAAAACGGGAACGAATTCCTTGTAGCATGCCTTTTTGCTGGATGAATCGAAAGAGCTTTCCTATCGGCTTGCTTGCCGCAATTTCTTTACTTGCTCCGAATCTGGACGCAGTAGGACTCTTTCAACCGGCGCATAATGCCAGATACGGTGGCATGGGTGGAGTCAATTTAGCGATTGGCGGCTCGCCGATGGATATCGCCACGAATCCTGCAAACTTAGGTGTCTCGAATCGAAAAGAAATAGAGTTCGGAGTCTCTCTTCCCTATATACGCACAGTATACAAGGATAGATTTCTGGATTCGGATCCGAATATCAGCTATCAAAATTCCGAAAGTTATAATGTACTCGCACCTTTACCCTATTTTGCGGTACGGATTCCTATCACGGATAACCTCACGTACGGCGGAGGAATTTATATCCCCGGAGGGGGCACAGGCAATGTATCCGGTCTAACTCGAATCACTCCCGACGGACAAACCTTCAATTCGTGGTCCGGTCTGAACGTACCTAGTCCGATCGGAGACTCCAAGAAAATCCAGGAATCCTATTCCACTCAATTCTTCCTGGTAAAAACCACTCACGCATTGTCCTACAAAATCGGGGATTTTACCTTCGCTTTAGGAATCGAGGGCGTTTATTCCAGACAGATCGCTTACCAAAAGTTCTACGATATCACGGGTAATATCGAAGTACCGGGACAAGGTTTTTATTATCGAAGCAAAAACGCATTCGCCTTGGGAGGAATTTTAGGAGCAAATTATAATATTACGGATAAGTTTCGCATTGCCTATTCTTACGAGACGGGTACTAAAATCCCCTTAGACGGAGATATGCAGGTGGGCTCCAGGCCCGGAAGAACAGGAGTCTCGGCTTCTTTTTCGGTTCCGGAAAGACACGGCGTCGGAATCTCGTACGGAACCGAAAAATTCCGTATCGGATTGGATTGGTTGTATTATAACTATTCCTCCTACACGACCACATATAAGCAGACTCTTGCCTCTTCCGTATTTCCTACTCCTTTCGGAGCAACGAATACGATCCCTCAAAATATAAACTACCATGACGCTTGGGCCCTGGGATTAGGAGGAGAATACAATTACAATGCTTGGACCTATAGAGCCGGTATCCGACACAATTCCGGCGTCTTAAAATCGGACGGGACGAATGCGTTGCAGGCCGGCATCATGGTCCAGGATTTGGTTTCCGGAGGAATCGGTTATCAATCGGGAAAATGGAAATTCGACTTCACTCTTCTATATTATCTTCCCGCTAAGGTTACGGGAAATCCGTCGACCGACTGGAATGTGAATCACTCCATCTTTAGCATCTCCGATATCCGCCTTTCCGAATTCAAACATTCCTTGAAATCGGATATCCCGGCAATTCTGATCGGAGCGAGTTATTCCTTCGATTCTTAAACGAAATTTTTAACGGGAAATTTCGCTCGTCCTTACGTTCGAAACATTGTATTCACGGTTGGTAGAAACCGTAAAAAGAGGCATTGAAATTTCCGCCGAAACTTTCTTGGCTCCGATCTCTTCAGAATAATCCGTAACTTCTTTAATTTCCAATTTAGCTCCGGCCTGAACGGCGAGATGATCCGCCAGATGCAAACCTATTCCCAACCCGAAATCGACCGCAAAAAATCTCTCATCGTAATTATTATTCAATCTAGAAAAGGGTTCAAAGATCTGCGATGATAGTTTATCCGGAATCCCGGTGATTCCTCCTTCGTTCTGGGCTATCTCGTTCAAGACCGAAATACAAAGACTATGGACCTTGCTGTGTACAAGAACGTTGATTTTGGAATTCTGAGGAGAAAATTTCATCGCGTTAATCAATAGTTCGCGTAAAGCGAAATCGAAGAAATCCAGATTAGATAGAACGGTACTGCCCGAAATCCTATCGGTAAATACGATTTTATTATTCTTAATTTTCGCGATCTCTTCCAGATCTTGGATCGTTTCGGAAATCTTGCCTGAGATCGTTCCGGAAGAAATGGGTTCCTTGCTCATTTTCAAATTAAAAAGAATCCTTAGCTTGGCAAGCTTCTCCGTCCAATCGCGCAAAACATTTTTATTTTCTAATATAGAATCCAAAACCTGCATGGGAATCAGGCATTCTTCGCCGTCCATCTTCATGGAATATTCCGCAAGATCCAGCTGTATGAGTAGCGAACTTAAGCCCAACCCTTGAGCCGTACTATGAGTGACGTTATCCAGAATATTTTTCCCGAGAGAAAGCTGCTCCGAATTTCGGTGATAATTCTTCCACAAGAGCCATTCGATCTCCCCGGAAAGATCCTCTTCGCTTACGGTAGAAAGATGGAATTGGCTCATTCTTCTGGCATGAAAGTCCATCGCTTCCTTCACGCTTTCCAGCAACCTTTCGTCCGTATCCGGTTTTTCCAAGTGGGCCCAAATCCAACTCAAATATCTTACGAGTCTTTCCGACTTCTTTTCCCGGGAAGAATAGACTATAAACATGCTACCCGGAGAAATCTTTCGCAGTGCGCGAAGAAATTTAATTCCGTCCACATCCGCAAAATGAGTGTCGACAACGATCAAGGACGGGAAAGTCGTCAGACACAATCCTAACGCCTTCGCTACCGTGGACGCGGAAACGACTTCGTATCCTGCTTTACTCAAAGTCTCACTCGTTTGCTTCATAGACTGCAAATCAGAATCTATGCACAAGATACGGTCGTTCTGATAGACGGATTCGCCGGATTTCTTATAAGCGGTATCCTTTTTGGCCTCCGTTTCGTTCTCCTCCGAGGGATTCGAATCCCTCAATTCGTCCTTCAACTGGGAAACATTGGAGATAAAGCGATTCTCTTCCGGCCCTTCGCCGAGTATTTTATGAATTTCTAAACCTAATTCGAGAAATCCGTCAGCTCCTTTGGACCACCATTTCAAAGTGGAACGTATCGTAGTCGGGAAATTCTCGCGTATGACTAGATCGAAGACGAATTCTTTATCCCTGGCCAAAGGCTCCGTAAGAAGATCGTCGTGTATTCTCAAACGAACTCCTCCCATGGAGAGATCCATAATCTTGAATCTAGACGAGGTCTTTCCATCGCTCCATTTCCGGATCTCTTTAGCGATATTCTCGGATAGGGAGTTCAAGGTTCCCAATTGGTGCTTTTTCATTCCCTCCTCTTCGTTCTTTACCCAGATATAGCCGACGCTGATATCCTCGTTCCTACCGTTGGAAATGACTATGGGATAAATCAGTTCGGTCTTAACGTTCTGGTCCTTGTAGGAAGAAATGGCCGAAGACAAATCGGAGCTAATCTCATTTTCGTAATTTATGAATCTTTTATCTTCACTTCTATATTCTTCCGCAAGAGAAGTATCCTCTATGAAGAATGTGCGTCCGCTCTGCTTGACCAACTCGAATTTCGGATCCAGCTTAGTTTTGAATACTCCGACTTCCGCATTCGCGAAGGGAGTTCGAGGCAGAAACGATCTGAATTTTTCCAACGTATAATGTACGATTCCTGGCATTTCCGAATCGGTCGATTCGAAGGACTCTCCGGACATTCTTAAATTCGTGGCATAAACGGATTCGTCGGAAATTGGGATTCTAAAATGTATTCGCGCCATATATCGTTAGACCGGACTAGAGATTCTACTCTCGGATTCGTTCGAACAGATTCGGAATCTTAAATCGGCAGCGACCCTTCTCTCCGGCGGGAATCGCGAGTCGTCTAAAATCTCCTCCACTGTTACCTTACTTTCGGACTGTCTTGCCATGCTCTGGATAAGATTGAGACCCATTCCCATACCGAATTCGAGATTATAGAATCTTTCGTCGAATACGTTATTCAATTTGAAGAATGGCTCGAATAGTCGGAACTTAAACTCTTCGGGGATGCCGGTTACTCCTCCTTCAATCACGGATATATCGTTCAAAACTCTAAAAATGATATAATTCCTTCCGGTAATGAAGGAAGAACAGATCACCGATCCTTCCGGAGAGAATTTCAAAGCGTTTACGAATAATTCTCGGATAGCGAAGAGAGAAAAATCCGGCTGCGCAAAGACCAATTCCTTCTCGTCCTTAGTAAAGCCGTGATGTTGGATCGTTTGCTTTTTGAAAGCCGCCACTGGACCCAATTCCTCCACAAGCATCTGCACTAGAGAATCGATTTCTCCGATTGGGGTGGCTTGTTTAGCGATCTTAAGCTCGAATAATTTCTTAAAGCGATCGAGATTTTCGTTTCTTTCCCGAAGATGCTCCTTATTCTCCAAAATCGAGGACATGAGCTGTTTCGGGATTCTTGCGAACTGATCTTCCTTTTTCATAAAGATTTCTGCAAGTTCCAATCTTGAAATCAGGGAGCCGATACCCAACCCCTGAGAAAGAGTCTGGTAAAGGTTATCGATAATATTCCTCCCCAGGTAATTGCCCTCGGCGGATTTTCGAGTCTCCTTCCAAACCAACCATTCCAATTCGGAGATAAAGCTTTCGGAGTCTATATCAGAGATTTTCTGACCGGAATCGGAACGTAGGAATTCCAACACCTTGGGAATCTCTTTTTTAAGTATAAATTGAATCTCCGACTCGGGATAGACGCCCCAGATCCAATCCCTGAGCCGATCGAAATCCTGAGAGGAATCTTCCGACAGAAAGACCAAGAATACACTATTAGCGCATAATTTATGAATGATCGAAAGAAATCTCATGATATCGATCTCTTCGGAACGATATCTAAAAACGATTATCTTCGGAGAATAACTGAAACTCTTCTCCAATGCCTCTTCGACGGAAGAAGCTTTTATGATATCGCAATCTTTGGGGTAAGCCTCCGAATACCGACTCGCATTCTCAATGGAGGACACATCCAAGAGCCTTACTCTTTCTTCCGTAATAGATTCGGTTTCGACCATCGCAATCGGGCCTCTTCCTATTGCAGAACCTGTTTTATGATATCTAGAAATTGAGCGGGCCTGAACGGCTTTATAATCCAGCCGTTCGCTCCGGCTTCGGCTCCTTTTTGCTTCATCCCGTCTTCGGATTCGGTCGTAAGAGTTAAAATCGGTATATTCTGATCTCTTTTTCTAAGTTCCCTGATAAAAGTAATCCCGTCCATCACCGGCATATTGATATCCGTGATAACCAAGTCCACCGTCTCCGTACCGAATTTCTCGATACCGTCCTTTCCATCGGAAGCGAGAATAACGTCGTATCCGCCCATACCTAGAGTTTGTTGGACCAAACTCCTCATTGTCGCCGAATCGTCGACGGCTAAAACCTTTGTTCCCATGCTACGCTCCTTTTTTGAATAATGTGAAGTTGGATGAGTTCAATTCGTAAAAACGACAAAGCCCGAATTCGCGTATAATGAAACTTTGGGAGTATTCCGTAATGGACTCCGCGGATCCTAAAATCAGGAAGCTATCCGCATTCAATGAATTCTTAATTTTATCGAAGAGTCGAATCCTTTCCTGCAATTCGAAATAATAGGATACGTTTCTACAAAGAATCAAATCGAATCCCTTCGGATACGGATCCGAAACGAGATTATGCTGCTTAAATTCGATTATGGACGCGATCTCTTGTTGGACCTTGTACTGACTGGGGGAAATCTCGTCGAAGTATTTCTCCAAATGATAATCCGTCAATCCCCGCCCTATTTCGAAAGCGGAATAAATCCCTTGCTTGGCCTTCTCAATCGTATCCTTGGCGATATCGGTCCCTAATATCCGAATATTCTTAAATACATGGGGCAACTTCTCTCGAATAGCTATCGCTATGGAATAAGGCTCCTGACCGGTCGAGCACGCGGCCGACCAAATCCGAATCACAGGATCGGCCGTACCGGATTCCTTCTTTCTTTCCAGAATCTCGGGTATAATCCTTTCCAAAATCGCACCGAAGATACTTTCGTCGCGGAAGAACTTCGTTTCGTGAGTCGTAACTCTTTCGATCACTTTTTCCCTAAATTCTCGATCGGAACCGTTTCGAAATCTTTCCGACAGTTCCCTGAAATTGCCCAATCGATAATCCGTCATCAGATCGGATAAGCGGCTTTCCAGAAGGTATGTCTTATCTTCGGACAAGGAAAGTCCCGTGATTTCCTTAATCGCTTCCATCAATACAGCCGCGTCATCACTCATTATCTTACTTCCTACTTAACAATAATGTTATTTTTTCCGCTATGCTCTTGATATTCAGGACATCGTTTACGATTCCCTCTTTGACCGGTCGACTAGGCATTCCGAAAACCGTACATGATTCCGCGGTTTGCGCGATCAAGTATGCTCCGTTTTTTCTGAGATCGTTCATGCCTAAATATCCGTCTTCTCCCATACCCGTCATGATGACAGCGACCGTTTCGTCGGCGAAATTCTTTGCAAGCGAACGGAAGAGTATGTTCACGGACGGTTTGCAAAGCTCCTCTTCCGGGCCGGAGAATACTCTTGCATAAGGGCCGTCTTCTCCTCTCAATATCTCCAATTGCTTGCCGCCTTGCGCGATATAAGCGGTCGACTTTTCCAATTTTTCTCCGTCTTCCACTTCCTTGACTTTGATCTTGGATACCGAAGATAGACTCTCCGCAAGATAATTGGTGAACAATGGAGGCATATGCTGGGCGATCACTAATGTCCCGTTTAAATCGGGAGAAATATTGGAGAGCAATTCCCTCAATGCTATCGGTCCCCCTGTGGAAATACCGATCCCGCAAATGGAATATTCTCCTCTTCCTACCTTCGGTTGCGATCTTCTTACTTCTACCTTCTCTTCCTGTACGAATTTCGAGCCGGACGCAAAGTGCAGACTCCGGATCTTAGACGCTAAAGATTCCAATACTTCGGTTATACCCGACTCTCCCAAAGAGTCCACGCCCGGTTTGCTAATGAAATCGATCGCCCCCAGTTCCAACGCCTGAAGCGTAACCTTGGCCCCTTCTACGGTTAAGGAGCTCAGCATAATCACCTTCGTATCGGGAGACCTCTTTCGGATCTCTTTCAAAGTATCTAACCCGTTCATCTCGGGCATTTCCACATCGAGTATTACGAAGTCCGGACGCAACTGTTCAATCTTAGGCAAAGCGAATTTCCCGTCTATGGCCGTTCCTAAGAACCGAAAATCGGAATCCTGTCCGAATGCGTTTCTCAGCAAATTCCGATAAACTAAAGAATCGTCTACGACGAATACGGATGCCTTTCCTTGCATTTTTAACTTTTCGACAGAAAGTTCCATATTCACTTTTCTCAATTCGTTCCCGTATTCGATATTTTAAACTGACTCACCAACATAGTCAAACCTGCGGCGAGATCCTGTAGGGATTGGGACAGCTTGGAGACTCCGCTAGCTTCCTTCGCTCCGTCCAGGGAGGCGGTGGAAATTCCGTTGATATTCTTAGTGACTTCGTTGGAAGTAAGAGAGGTTTGGCTTACGTTAGACGCTATTTCTTTGGTCGTAATGGACTGTTCTTCCACCGCGGAGGCGATACTTCCGCTGATTTGATTCACTTCGGCGATCACACTGGTAATCTTCCCGATGGATTCTATCACTTTTTCCGTACTTTTCTGGATCGCCGAGATCTTGCTCTTAATCTCCTCGGAAGACTCCGCGGATTGACGAGCGAGTTCCTTCACTTCGGAAGCGACCACTGCGAAACCTTTTCCGGCGTCGCCCGCTCCTGCCGCTTCGATTGCGGCGTTCAAGGCGAGAAGCTTAGTTTGGGCGGCTATATTAGAAATGCTTTCGATCACGTTTCCGATCTCCTTCGCATTCTCCCCCAATTCTTTTACTACTTCTCCGGTGTCGATGGCTGTAGTGTTCGCTTCTCTCGCGATTTTTGCAGAATCGGCCGCTTTCTTGGCGACTTCGGCCACGGAGACGGACATCTCTTCGATCGAACTGGATACCACGTTTAGATTCTGGTTCATCTCGGTCGCAGCAGCCGCTATCGCTTGCGACTGTTGGGACATCTGCTCAATACCCGAGGAAAGATTCAAACTCGCCGCGGACAAATCCCTAGAAGATTGGAATAAAGTGTCCCCATTTTCCTTCAATCTAGCGATCAATGCCGCGGTATTAATGAGCATATTCAGGATCGATTTCTCCAATTCGCCGATTTCGTCGTTTCGGTTATGGGCGATATTTACGGAGAGATCTCCCGATGCGATACGATTCGCCACTTTCGAAGCCTCTTTGATCGGGCGAAGAACGTAATTCGTATAATAAATACCTAATATTATTTGCACGGCCGAGAAAAGAGCGGAGGCCGATGCCAGGAAAAGCTTTTCGATTCCGATATAACTCAAATAGGAAATGCCGAGAACAGCGATTGCGTTGAATGCTATATACGAATAGAGCTTGAATCGAACGGATATTTTCCGAATGTTCGTAGGCGTAAGAGTCTTTTTGCCGTTGATAATGTCCGCATAAAGCTTAGATGCGGACTCTACCTGAGCCCGATTAGGAGCCCGTCTTACAGACATAAATCCTACAATACTGCCGTTTTCCACTCTAGGAGCAACGTTCGCATCCACCCAATAATGGTCCCCGTTTTTCGATCGGTTTTTGACGATTCCTCTCCAGGGTCTTCCACTTTGGATGGTATCCCAAAAGTCCTTAAATACGCTGCGAGGAATGTCCGGGTGACGCACCACATTATGCGGCTTTCCTACGAGTTCTTCTTCCGTAAGCCCGGCGATCTCCAAAAACTCCTTATTTGCGTAAGTCACCTTACCTTTCAGGTCCGTCATGGAGACGAGAGTCGACCCTTCTTTCATCACCCTTTCTTGGTCGGTTACGCTCACCGACATTTGCTTTTTTTCGCTTTCTCTAGCTTTACTTTGCGATACGAAGCCTAACATAATTTTCTACCTACTCATCCTCTAATCTAAGCAACTCTTCTTGGTTTAAAATAATCAATGTGCCATTCTCTAAAACGGAAACGCAGCGAATGAAACGACTTTCTTTCTCGCTAAGATGGGAAGGACAAGCCTCCAAAGCGTTATCCGAAACTTCTATTATATCCGAAACGGAATCGGAAAGAATCGCGAAGGTCTCCTTCTTCCCCTTCAATCGAATCAAAGAATATTTCTGATTCGAAATAGTCTGCGGCTTTCCGAAAAGAGAGGACAGGTTCAATATGGTTACCAGATCCCCCCTCAGGTTCACGATTCCTTCGATATAGGAAGGGGCATGAGGAACCTTTAGAATCTTCTTATTATGATCCACTTCCTTGCAGCCTTCCAATTGGATCCCGTAGATCTCGGTCCCTAAATAAAAGGATAGATATTGTCTGGTTTTTACAGTTTCCATGGTTAGAACCTTATTTATTGAGAAACTGCTTCTTTTAGAAGGTTCTTCGTGATTTTACTCAGGATAGTGATCGGGTTGATGACGATTACCGTCTCTTCCAGAACGATTCCGTTACCGACGACTCCGGAAGATTGGTCCTCATTCTCGGTGAACGCGGAGATCTCTTCGATGACATTATAGATCTCGTTTACTAGTATTCCTTTCTTGCCTATCGCGGTTTGGAAAAGTATCATCGTATTTTCTGGCCGGTGATCCTTATCTTTCAGTTTGAAATAGGAATCCAAGCGACAAAGCTCCACGATCTCGCCGCGATACTGCATCACTTCCCTATCCATGATTTTCTCTATGTTTTTAGGATCGATGAGTTCTATCCGCAGGACCTGATTTGAATTCAATCCGAAGAGTTGCGATCGGACGGAGAAGAGGAGATAATGTTCCTTGAGTTTTTCGTCCTTCTTGGTTTCGGATCTGAGTTCTTCGCGGACATTCGGCTGTAACTTCAGGAATTTCGCGATTCCTGCGACGTCTATAATCAAAGCCACATTTCCGTCTCCGAGAATGGCAGCGCCCGTGTATAAATTCAGTTTAGCAAGATCCTTGGATAAGGGTTTAACTACGATTTCTTCGGGATTTTCTATCTCTTCCACAAGTAATCCGAACTTGTGTTTCTCCGTATGCACAACTACGATAAAACGATTCAGGTCCTCGGATTCATTAGAAAGTTCGAATACCTGTCTCAAATCCAATATGGGAAGAAGGTGTCCTCTGAGCTGGTATACATCCTTCTTTTCCACGGAAGAGACGAGTCTCTTATCGAAAAGGATCAACTCCGATATATTTTGCTGAGGAATGGCGAACAGCATCCCGGCGCTTCGAACCATTTGACAATTGATGATCGACAGAGTCTGAGGAAGGGATGCGACGACCGAAGTTCCTTTTCCAAGAGTGGAATTGATAGAGACGGATCCTCCCGCTTTTTGGAAGTTCATCTTGACCACGTCCATTCCGACACCGCGACCGGAAGTGGAAGAAACCGCTTGAGCAGTGCTGAATCCGGGAGAAAAAATGAGTTCGGAAAGTTCTTCGTCGGATTTTCGTTCGGCTTCTTCTTCCGTAAGTAGACCCTTCTCTATCGCCTTTTCCTTGATACGGCGGTAATTCAATCCTCGTCCGTCGTCCTCGACTTTAAGGATCACGTTTCCGCCTCGTAAGGTCGCGGAGAGTATTACCGTTCCTTTTCTAGGTTTACCTGCTGCAATTCTGTCTAAAGGGGACTCCAAACCGTGATCCACCGAATTTCGGATCATATGCGTGATCGGGTCCGAGATGGAATCTATCAAATTCTTATCGAGTTCCACCTCCCCTCCCTCCAGAATCAACTCCACTTCCTTACCGGTGGTCCTTTCCAAATCGTGGATCAAGCGAGGGATCTTCTTGTACAAGGCCTCCAACTTCTGCAGTCTGGTCCGCATCACCGTTTCCTGGGAGGAAGTGATCAATTGACTCAAATTTCTTACGATCGCGAGAAGAGTAGGATCCTCGTAGGATTCTATCCTTTGTAATAATTGATTTCTGACTACGATCGTTTCTCCCGCTAAATTGATCATATGATCCAACAACTGAAGGGGGATCTTTAAATAAGATTCGGAAGGATTGTCCTTATTCTTTCCCGATTCCGTTTTAGTTTCAGAAGATAGAATATTAGAAGAATTGGATTCGATTTTACTCGCCTCACGGAGTTCCACCGAAGCTTTGGGAACGGAGACGGAGGTCACGGAAATCAGCGGAAAAGAGGACGACTCTATAAGTCTCTCCCTATCCATGGAAGAAAGCAGAATTGCAAAATGGATTTCCTCCATCCGTCCGTTTCCGTTCGTTCCGGAAGAAGAATAAGGAATCGATCCTGTCTTTAAGACCTCGATTTGACCGCCTAACCCGCTTTCTAAAACGGATAGCTTTTCCAAGTTCCCCTCTCCGGAGCGGAATCTTATGAGTAAAAGGAACCTTCTTTCGGATTCCGCCCTTTCTATATAGCTCTTAGGGACGCCGACTTTTCCGTTGGTATTCTGAACGGTAGTCGCCTTGGGCTTTAGGTACAATCCGGCAGTCTGAGGCTCCTCGGATGCAACTGCATGTTTTCCGTTTTTTCCAGGCTCGGCGGCATGTTTGGATTTGGTCAGATACTCCTCCAGCTTATCCAATATCTCGCCGATATCTTTGTTCTTTCCTCCGTCGGACTCCTCGGTCATCTCTTTGAGGACATCGATGCATCTAAGGAAAAGATGGATTTCGTCCGAACTCGGAGGAATTTCCGTTTTGCGAAAATGATTCAGATAACTTTCGAAAGCATGGGATAGCTTGGTAACGGAAGGAAGATCGAAAATCGCGGAATTACCCTTGATGGTATGGATCGCGCGGAAAATCGTATTGATTTCATCCGGACGATAACCTTTTTCCAACTCTAGGATCGCTTGCTCGGAAACGTCCAAAAGCTCCTTGGTCTCGACCAAATAATCCTTTAGTAAATTTTCGTAATCTACTTCCATTCAGATCCCTTGTATTTTCTCGAAGGCTAACGCCAGATCTTTGACAAAAATCTTATAAAAACTCTAAGTACAGTATTGACTCAGAAGGCACAATAATACCACAGAAGTCAGTACATATCATAGAAAGATTTTTCCAATTTTTCCATTTATTCCCTTTTATACGACATAACGCAAATATTATGCGTGACGTATCAGGAAGACGCCATGGAAAGCGTACCGAAACCTAGCCCCGCATTTCGGGATTCCGTCGCATTCGTCGTGTCGAGTGGCAAAAAGACTTTTGCCATTACGCAATCCTCTACCTCACCGGTAGTATGATCCGTGACATTATAAATATGAAATATACCTCTATGCTTATTTACCACCAGATCCACTGCAGTGAGCCCGAGACCCAGGCCGTATTGCTCTAATTCGGTGTATTCTTCCACCGGAGGAAGGATACGATAGAAAGGACGAGTAACCAATACTTCTCCTTTCTTGGAATCCGTTAAGGCCTGGTCGTTCTCCACGGCGTTTTTAACCGCAAAGCAAAAGTATCCGTCGGCCAAGCTGAAGAATATATCGATACAAGTCCCCGGCTTGGAATATTTGATCGCATTCAGTAGTAACTCCTGAAAGGACATCTCGATCCATTTCCGATTGATTTGGACGTGTTCATCGACCGTAAAGCGCGAGAATCGGATCTTAAGCCTCTTCTTGTGGAGTTGCGTTTCGATGGATTTGACCTTATTGGAGAAGGCCTGCATCAAGGCGACGGTGGAAGTTCTTTCTTCGGAACTATCCTCTTCCGCGATGGTCAAGATCGAAGATAGCCCATCCAATTGTTTTCGTATGATCTCTTGGTTCGAGTACAGCATTTCCAAGACTTCGTTACTCACAATCTTGCCCTTTCCGGACTCGCCCTGGCTCAATTTTAGTAGATCCAATAGGGAGACGATGGCGCCGATGCCAGAGCCTTGCGACAAGGAAGTGCTTAAGGACCGAATCGTGGAGATCAAATGAGAATCCTCGTCGGATTTACGCACCGATTCCTTATAGGTTAACCATTCCAATTTATTTCGGAGTACTTCTCGGCTGCTCTTCTCGAATTGAATCTGGGCGATTTTATCCGTGTTCAAATCGATCGCGTTTCGAATCGTTTTTTCGAAAGCCGCAAAAGATACCGGCTTGATCAGGTAATCCACTACTCCCAGTTTCATCACATTGATGATTTCTCCGGGAGAATTCTGGGAAGTCTGCACAATGATGGACGCTTCCGAACCTAATTCCTTAGCCTTTTGAATGAATTCGATCCCGTTCTGGTCCCCTAGAACCAAATCAACGACGATAGCCGAATATCGCCGGTTGGAACTCTTCATTCTCAAAACCGCCGAAGGGATATCGTTTACTATCTCGCAATTGACTCCGATTTTTTTGCAATACTTCTCGTAGAGTCTTGCAATCTCTTCGGCATCTTCC
Organism: Leptospira wolffii serovar Khorat str. Khorat-H2; assembly: GCF_000306115.2. Classification (NCBI taxonomy): domain Bacteria; kingdom Pseudomonadati; phylum Spirochaetota; class Leptospiria; order Leptospirales; family Leptospiraceae; genus Leptospira; species Leptospira wolffii. The sequence goes on along the minus strand of NZ_AKWX02000013.1, from coordinate 158,800 downwards.
AATATTAATACCGTTTTTTCCGCTACACCAACCATCTCTTATCATCCGGCAATTTATTTATACCAAAAGGGATACATATATATAAGGTGTTTTCCCTCTTGAACTAATCCATTCCGACTCCAGATACCGTTTCTTTCCTACAAATATAATAATCCGAATCTGAATGATTTTTATCAATCATGCTTCCCTAATAAATAGGACACAAAAAGGTCACAAATTTGTTTCATAAAGGAAACAAATAATTTTTCGTGCATTCATTTTAAAATAAATTAATATATTTAAAAACGTAGACCGTTCTCGGTCTCAGAAACCGTTCTGAAATTCTCCTTAAATCAAATTTCTTTCCTGCAAACCGCTTAACAGGTTCGACGAGTAATTTCCCATTTTCCTCATATGCAAAAAATTGTTTCCTTAGATTAAAGCCTGTTTCTGCTAGTTTATTCTCGGTAACATTTTCGGGAGAATGGAGTCCCCACTTTTAGTGATTAGATTCAAAACGGCGGGTTATCCATGAAACCGTTCTTGTATTTCCGAAGCTCCCCGCCCCGTTTTCACTCCGGAAAATTTCAAAATAGGGATTGCCAATCCTTACTTTTCCTGTAAGCCGTTATCCTTCCTAAAAGAAAGGAGGTAATATGATGGGACCCAAAACGAAACGTTTCTCCCTAGCGACCGCAATCTTATTTGGAGTGTTATTCATTCTCACGCTCTGCCAAACCGCTTGTTTGAGTTCCTTCGGAGGAAATCCGGCCGGCCAAAGATTGGAAAGAATGAAAAAATCTCGCCAATTCCAGGGAGAGTATTTCGAAAATAATCCCATTGTGCCGATGATCGTTCCCGGAACTTACGGCCAGATGTTAAGAAGACAACTATTCGGTTCGGAGATCAGAGTCCCTTCCAAACCTGTGCCGGTGGTGATTCCGAATCCCGAGGACTTCGTTTCTCCTTCTCCCCAGGGACTGCGAGCGATTTGGCTCGGTCATGCCACAGTTTTAGTCGAAATAGACGGTATCCGCATTCTGACCGATCCCGTTTTTTCGGATAAAGTATCTCCTTTCGAAAGTATCGGTCCAGGTCGATTCTTCCCCGTCCCCATCCCATTGAAGAATCTGCCGCCCATCGACGCAGTAGTGGTATCTCACGACCATTACGATCATCTAGATATGGAAACCGCGAAATTTCTAACGAGCAAAGGTACTAAATATTTCGTACCCCTCGGAATCGGCGCCCACCTAGAAACCTGGGGGATTCCTTCGGAAAAGATAGTGGAACTGGATTGGTGGGACAAAGGGAATATTAAGAATATCGAAATTATCTGCACCCCCGCAGTTCATTATTCGGGAAGGGGTCTCTTTAACCGCAAATCCACTCTTTGGTCTTCTTGGTCCATACTCGGTCCTAAGCATAGATTCTTCCATAGCGGGGACACGGGATATTCTACTCATTTCAAGGAAATCGGAAAAAGACTGGGACCGTTCCAACTCACCTCCGTTAAAATAGGAGCTTACGATTGGACCTGGGAAGGAATTCATATGAATCCAGAACACGCATTACAGGCTCATCTGGATTTGAACGGCAAAAAATTCCTGCCTGTGCATTGGGGCACTTTTAATTTGGCGATCCACTCATGGGAAGAGCCGATCCAAAGAGCAGTCAAGGCCGCCGAAGAGAACGGAATCGATATAGCGACCCCCAAACCGGGAGAATGGGTGGACGCGAATTCCAAGTCTTCCTTCGAGAAGTGGTGGGAGAAAATCAAGGACTAGGATCGTCTTTTTTCCAGTTGATTCCGATTACGGAAATATCGTCCTGTTTGGGAAGACCGTTTAAGAAGGAATCCTGTTTTTTAAGTATATGATCGATTCCTTCTCTTACGGATCCGTCGAACATTTGGATCATTTCCTCCACCCTAGCCTCTCCGAATTCCTCTTTGTTGGAATTCCATTGCTCCACCAGACCATCGGTAAATAGAAGCAATTGGCCGCCGGGAGGAAACTCTATCTCTCGGGAGGTATACTGGGTCTTCGGAACCACGCCTATGATTCTTCCCGTTTTTTCCAGTTTTCGGATACCGTCGTCATCCCTCACATATTGAGGGATATGACCTGCAGATGCATAACGTATGGATTTCGTATTCGTATCTATATCGACAACGATACAAGTGAAAAACTGATTCAAATTACGGAAAGTATGTATGAATTCGTTGTTTAGATGGTATATGATCTCAGTCACGCTATAAATCCCGCGCTTTAAGGATTCATAAATCGCCTTGATCGCCATAGTCATTAGCGCCGCCTGGACACCGTGTCCGGTTGCGTCCGCCAAGAATACCCGAACCAATCCGGGACGCAGTTCCATAATATCGAAAAAGTCTCCGCCTACTTCCGTCAAGGGCAGATAACGAACCGTAATTTCGAGTTCTCCCAGAATTTTGTCGTTTTGGGATAGGATACTGGATTGGATCTTGCGGGCAGTGGAGAGGTCCGCTTGGATCAGATTCAAGTTTTGCTCCAGCTGATTGGTCAGGTCCTCCTTCTCCTTGATATTGTTCCGAATCTTTTCCAATACCAGATTATATCTTTCCGCGATCTGCCCCACTTCGGTGAAAGGTTCTATGGAAAGATTACGACTCAGATCTCCTGTTCTTTTCTGGTATTCCATTTCCAGAAATAAATCGTTCAATTCCGTGGAGGCCCTATGTTCCGTATAATTCAAGCCCTGGTGTTCGTTATGCTCCGAAACTCTCAGACGATAAAATCGATTCACCAAAAATAGGCTGATATAGCTAAGTCCGAAAGCAAGAACGGAACAGGCGAGAATTCCCAGGGCCTGTATCCCGATTTGTTCCATTCTGTCCAGACCGGTTCCGAGAATATTCAAGTCTCCGAATATCCCTACCGCTATAGTCCCCCAAACCCCAGCGGCGAGGTGCACGGGGATCGCCCCGACCGCGTCGTCCATCCTGATTCTATCCAGGAACTCCCTAGTTTCGAACATTAAAATTCCTGCAACTACCCCGATTAATGCGGACTGCAAGGAGGTGACTGCCTGACAGGACGCCGTAATCGCGACTAATCCCGCCAAGGCCCCGTTTAAGGGCAAAGTAGCCTCCGCATATTTTAAGCGTACCCAACCGTAAGCTAAGGCGGTTCCCATTCCGCTGGAAGCCGCTAACATCGTGTTTACCAAAATGCCCGGAACGAGACCGTTCAATTCTAAGGTACTCCCTCCGTTAAATCCTATCCAACCGAACCATAATATCAGGGTCCCGAGCATCGCTAACGGAAGATTATGACCCGTGATGGTTCGAATCGTACCGTCCTTAGCGTATCTCCCGGCTCGAGGACCGATCAGAGTCATGGCGGCAAGACCGACCCAACCGCCGACGCTATGAACTACAGTGGATCCCGCAAAATCCACGAATCCGATTCTTCCCAACCAACCGGAAAGGACTTCCCAATCGCTTAAGTTCTTTCCCCAAGCCCAATGCCCGAATACCGGATAGATAAAAGCGGAAATCACGGTCGTCACTATGATATAAGCCCCGAATTTCATTCTTTCCGCGACTGCTCCCGAGACTATGGTAGCGGCGGTCCCGCAGAACATGAGCTGGAAAAGAAAGAATACAGGGACCTCGGGACGATCCGAGTAGAATGTGGGAAAAAAGGAATCGGTTCCTACGATTCCGAAAAAGCTTTTCCCGTACATAAGCCCGAAACCAACGGAGTAGAAGATCAAAGTCGCGATTCCGAAATCCGTAATATTCTTAATCGCTACGTTGATCGAATTCTTAGTTCGGGTTAAGCCGGATTCGAGACAGAGAAATCCCGCCTGCATGAAGAAGACGAGGCCGGAGGAGATAATGACCCAAAGTATGTCGAAACTGGTTTTCGGCATTCCATACTTTTATCCGTTTCGTAAATTCGTTTGGCAAGAATCATTTCATTTCGGAGATCCAAATCTCATATTCTACATTAATAAACGAACAGAGGCTTCTTGCCCGGGGTTCCCTATCCCCTAAGCACCGATTTAGTCCGCCGGGACGTTTTAAAGGGATAAGGAACTCTTGGCAGGATCAAAACTGAACTCGATTCTGGTTCCGCCGTCCAGAACCACCCTTAGATCCCCTCTTAATTGCTGGGCCAAAATACGTATCAAAGTAAAACCTATCGTGGAAGGCTCTCTCCAGACCGTATCGCTCTCCAATCCGGGGCCGTTGTCCGACACCAAGAGATGGTAGCAATTTCCGTGTGCGCTCAAACTTACGAGCAATCGGGAGGGAGTCTCCCTGCTTCTTCCGTGTAAGAGCGAGTTCAATAGCGCCTCGTTGAATATGAGAGCCAGAGGAATTGCAGTCTCGATGGGAAAGTCCAAATTCTCGATCTGCTGATCTACGAAAACCGATTCGGAAGAGGTAGCTCTGATCAAATTGGAGAGTATCTCCTGGAAGACGATTTTACAATTTACCCGATTGTAATTTTTGGACTTGTATACGTAATCGTGGATTTTGGAGATCGCGAACAATCGATTCTGAAACTCCGAGAAATGCTTTCCAGTATCCGGAGAGAGTACGCTTTTTTGTAGGTCGATCAGCCCGGATAGGACCTGTAGATTGTTTCTGACTCTATGATGGATCTCCTTTATGAGTACGTCTTTTTCTTCGGAATAGTTCTGGATCACCCGAACGGTCATAATCGACACCATCGCAAAAACGGAATACATGATTATTACATCCAGAGAGGACACGAGATTCTGAAATTCGAAACTTTTTCCGGAAAAGGCACGGAAAGCCAAAAGTCCAAAGCAGTAAATCGAAACCAATATCGTATTACGAATATTGGATAGATATAGGAATACCAATATCAGAGCGGAAATCGAAAAGAAAAAGTTCCCTTCCTTGGCGCCAAAAAACCATCCTGCCGTCACTGAGGCGAATCCGGAAAGTAGGTTCAGACGCACTGCGAATTCGAACTTTTTACTCCAAATCAGCCAAGCCGAAACGAAAGAGGATACGGTGATAATCACATATCCGGGACGAATCCCCTTTTCCAAATATAGTATACTTGCGAAAATTCCGACACCCAAGGTAAATATATTGAAAATGAATATATGAACCGCTTTGATTCGGGTCAAATAGTCCCGATCTTCGTAAATTCTTTCTATTTTTTGTAACATGTGCGCACAATTTCGGATCCTTGCACTTCCGAAACGAAGAGCAGTAAATCGAATCTCCGAATACTTGTAAATAGAATTAACAACGATTATATTGTAGTGTCCAATAATACCTTAAGGGATGCAGGAAGAGATTGCCGACTATACGATCCGCGTCTCCGTTCGGATCTCGGTAAAAGACACGTATTATCGCCATTCTTCCACTTCGAATGTTTCTCCGGCTTCATTTTTGATCTCCAACGGGTTAAACGAAGGGAAATTCTCCTTAATTGAAACTTCCTTTCGTATACACTCCTGCTCCCCCATGGAATCGCATCCGGTTACATGCGTATCGATTTCATAAAGCATTTCGATTCTTCCATTCCGAGTCGCCCAAGTCCCTCTGAATCCTTCCGAGACCTGGCATCCAGCACAATAATCTCCCGCAACTCGTCCGTCTCCGAAAACCGTATATCTATGCGCGCCTCGCGTTCTATCCACGAAAGTCACCATCTTGAAGTCCGTAATTACGTTTTGCAAGGTAGGGACGGTTACATTTAAGGGCTGCAGACCTATTTCGGAGATGCAAGTATCTTCCGGATACTTTTCCCCGAGAGGCTCTTCGCTCACGGATAGTATTTCTAATTCAATCGACTTATCTTTAGTAGGGTTCTTTAATACGATTTCTTGGGGTTTAAAATGATCGTATAAGGTAAAAGTCTCTTCTTGTTTCGCATTCGGAAAGATCGCACGAACATTTGCGACCCGATTGTTTGTCCAGAAATACCTCGGATTTCCGAATCCGTTTACAAAATAGATTTTGCGGATCGTGGTCGATTCCTTCAACTCCAACCTGATTTTTTCTCCTATCCCCTGACCGCGAACGCCTTCGCACCAACTCTTGTAGGAACCGTCGACCAGATTGCTAACATTGTATTCGGAATCCTTTCCATTTTTCAGAAGCGTAGAAGAAGCGCCAATCGATTCAATGACCGGTTCGGGGTCCCGACATTGGTGGAAAAAAGAGAGAATTCCAAAAATGAGCCAAATCGAGTAAAACCGGATCCTTATCATTCTTTCATAAGAGCACTTTAATATCCTCGCTTGCAATCATATTACACCTTACTACTTCTCCGAATATTCCGTTTTCTTCGGAAACAGTAACGGTTGGGTGTACGAATTTCCCTGCCTTGCCATTTATCAGCTTTACATTCTTAGCGATTCCCTTTTCTTTTCCCCTACATAAGAAAAGGATCGCTTTGAATGAAGAAGTCCCCATCGAATCCGAAAGACGCTATATTCAAAACGATAGGATTGCAAAAGATCTACAGTATGGGGGAAATCCAGGTCCCCGCACTGAAACAATTGGATCTGGAATTGTACCGATCCGAATTCGTAGTCCTCTTAGGTCCAAGCGGGAGCGGTAAATCAACTTTACTGAATGTATTAGGAGGCCTGGACTCCCCTTCCGCTGGAGAAGTCTATTTCAAGAACAAAAGACTGACGGGAGACAACGAAGATGAGCTTACGGAGTTTCGGCGAAAATACGTCGGATTCGTATTCCAATTCTATAATTTGATTCCCAGTCTTACCGCAGAGGAAAATGTCCGGTTGATCACCGATATCTCCTCTCATCCTATGAAACCTTCGGAAGCTTTGGAACTTGTGGGTCTTTCGGATAGAAGGGACCATTTTCCCGCTCAACTTTCCGGAGGAGAACAGCAAAGGGTGGCGATCGCAAGAGCCATCGTCAAAAAGCCCGAGATTCTCCTTTGCGACGAACCTACCGGCGCTCTGGATTTCAAAACGGGGAAGATCGTTTTGGATGCGATCTCCAAAATCAACAGAGAGTTAGGCACAACCACCGTGGTGATTACTCATAATGTCGGAATCGCAGCCATTGCGGATCGTGTCCTGGAGATGCGCGACGGATCCATGGTATCCGATCGTCGAAATCGAAATAAAATGTCCACTGAGGATTTACATTGGTGAAGACATTGGATAAGAAAGTCTGGAGGGAATTTGTTTCCCTTCGGTCTCAAGGAATTACGATCATCCTAGTTGTTGCTTCGGGAATAGCCGTGTATCTGACTTCTTTGAGCGCTTATGATTCATTAAAGAAAGCGAGAGACTCCTATTATGCCGATTATTCCCTAGCTCAGGGATTCGTATCCTTGAATAAGGCTCCCAGATCCGTCCTATCCCAAGTTTCGCAAATTTCCGGGATCTCCTATGTCGAAGGAAGAATTCTAAAAGAAGTGGTTTTGGATTTCGAATCCGAATCCATTCCTAGCGCCGCAAAAATCGTAAGTCTCCCGGAGAATCTAAATACTTTATCCATTCGAGAAGGAGGCTTTCCGAAACAGAAAGACGAAATCATTGTCAGCGAATCCTTCGCAAGCGCGAACCAATTTCATACCGGTTCGAAAATCATCGCAATTTTAGAAGGCAGGAAGAGAATCCTAACCGTAACAGGCATAGCCCTTTCCCCGGAGTTCGTGTATGTATTTCGGCCGGGTAGCTTTCTTCCGGACGATAAGCATTTCGGAATCGTTTGGATGAGCCGGGAAGACGCGGAAGACTCCTTAGATATGCAGGGAGCGATCAACGATATAGTATTCAATTTCACTCCCGGCGCGGATAAGAAGGCTACATTAGGAGAATTGGATTCCTTGCTTAAGCCTTACGGAGGTCTGGGCTCCTATGATCGCGACAAACTGCCTTCCCATTCTTTCCTGAGAGACGAGTTCAAACAATTAAGGACCACAGCCTATTCTATGCCTTTGATATTTCTAGGAGTCGCCGCGTTTTTAATGCATATCGTAGCTACTAGAATCATTTCCAAACAAAGGGAACAAATCGCCACTCTCAAAGCCGTCGGTTACGATAATCTAAGCATCGCCCTGCATTATCTGAAGATCGTTTCCGTTATTTGCCTTATCGGTTCCTTGTTAGGAATAATATTCGGAGCATACCTAGGAACGAAAATGCTCCGACTCTACGGAGAATATTATAAATTTCCGAAATTGCCGTTCTATTTCGATCCGATTCTAATCGTACAGGCCTTATGCATCGGTCTTCTTTCCGGTGCAATCGGATCCTTGATTTCCGTCCGCAAGGCCATCAATATGCAGCCTGCGGAAGCGATGCGGCCCCCCATTCCCGAAACCTTCCGTAAGAGCTTGTTCGAAATACTTTGGAAGAATCTACCTCCTATACGACGCATTGCGCTTAGAAATCTGGTCCGGCGCCCCGGAAGGACATTTCTCTCCGTCTTAGGAATCTCGTCGGCGGTGATGACCATGGTACTCGGACTATTCTCCAGAGATACGATGAACTCGATCTTAGAGATACAATTCCAACGTTTGCAGAAAGACTCCGTCACCTTAAGTTTTCAAAACGCCGTTTCTTCTCATGCAGAAAGGGAAATTGCGGAAAAGGACGGAGTGTTATTAACGGAAGGATACAGAACGGTCCCCATACGGATTCATTTCGGAAGTTTTAGGAAGGAACTTCTACTGACGGGATTACCCAGAAATTCGGAATTAAGAAAATTAGCCAGTAAAACCAGAACCGATATCGCCCCGCCCGGACAGGGCATTCTGCTTAACGCAAGCCTCGCCTCTAAAATGGGAGTCCGAAAAGGAGACTTCGTGGATCTGGAAATATTGGAAGGAGATAGAAGGACCACTTCCGTCGAGATTGTGGGAACCATAGACGAAATACTGGGCCAGGGCGCCTATATGGAGAAATCCGCCGTAAATCGCCTACTCTCCGAAGGGGATTCGATCAACCAATTGGCGCTTAGAACCGATTCGGAAAAAGAGGAATCGTTATTAAATGAATTGAAAAATTATCCTAAAATTTCGGGAATATCGGTCAGAAAAAGAACCCTAAAAATATTTTACGAGATCATGTCCCGGAGCCTACTCTCCACTTCTCTCGTCATTTTGATTTTCGCATGCGTAATCGCCGTAGGCGTAGTATATAATAGCGCTCTTATCTCCTTATCAGAAAGAGCCTTCGAACTGGGAAGCCTGAGGATATTAGGCTTCACTAAAAAGGAGGTTTTCCTAATTCTATCCGGAGAACTCGTCGTGGAAATCCTTCTCTCGGTGCCGATCGGTTGCGCTCTAGGATATCTATTCGGCTACGCTCTTCTGGGATCGGTAGAGACGGAAGGATTCCAGATCCCTCTCTCCATTTCGCGCAAAACGTATTTTTATTCCATATTAACCGTATTCATCACATCGGCTTTCAGCTTCTGGATCCTGTATCTAAAGATCAAATCCATGGACCTGATATCCGTATTAAAAATAAGAGAGTAACCCATGGATTGGAAAGAATCGGCTATAACGATTTACAAAAACAGAATATTCAGAATCGGAGCGGGAATCTTGCTCGCAGTATTATTCTTCTGGTGGTTCCTGAAACCGAAACCCCTAACGGTAGAAACCGGATTCGTAACCAAAGGAACCTACGAGCAGATCGTGGAAGAGGACGGAGTCACTAGAGTCAAAGATAGATTTACCTTATATTCTCCGGTGAATGGAGTATTACAAAGAGTGCATAAACATGTGGGAGAACCCGTTCAAAAAGGGGAAACGGTTGCGGTCATCAATTGGGATTACGACCGCAAAATCCAGGCCCCAGTCTCCGGAACCGTTCTCACTATCCATAGAGAAAGCGCGGGGCCCATCTCCATAGGAGCGCCCATCTTGGATATAGGAGATACTTCCCGCTTAGAAATTGCCTGCGAGTTACTCACCCAGGATAGCGTGGAAGTTCGTCCGGGCAATCCGGTAATTATCGAAGGTTGGGGAGGAGATCCTATCTCCGGAAAAGTGAGACTGATCGAACCCGCCGCCTTTACGAAAGTCTCCTCTTTAGGAGTGGAAGAACAAAGAGTTAGAGTGATCATAGACTTCGATCCTCCTTCTCAGATAGGCGATTCTTTCCAAGTGAAAACGAAAATCACCGCGTTCCAAAAAGAGAATTCCCTTCTACTCCCCACGGCCGCCCTTTTTAGAGATCAAAAGGATTGGGCGGTGTATCGGGTCCAAAAAGGAAAAGCGAAGAAGACGATAGTAAAGATCGAAGCCAAGAGCGGCAAGTGGTCCTTACTCACCGAAGGTCTTCAGGACGGAGACGAGGTAGTGCTCTACCCGACGGAGGAGATCAAAGAAGGAGCCAGAGTGAAGTAGTTCAGTCCTCTACGAAAAGTTCGTCGCAGAATTGAGTGTCCTTTACGATTCTACTCTCCAAAAGATTGAAAGCGACCCTTCGAAAATAGGGTCGAATTAGTTTTTCATAATATTTCTTGGATCTTTGATGGGCGTAAGGATCGACGAAGTAGATCTCTTTCTTCATGCGATCGTAATCGTTCTTCGTGGGAACCGTGAAATACAGATATTGCGCTATCGTATGCAATTTTTCGAATACCTTCGGCAACTCCTTATCGGGAATGTATTGGACCACCGAGTTGCAGATCCCAAGATCGAAAGGTGCGGAGGTGAAATACTTCATCTCCAAATCCTGGATTGTGGAATGTAAAAAGGAAAGATTATAGCCTCGGATCCATTTTTGTTTGGCGATCTGATCTATCATCTCTTCGGAGGGATCCACCGCAAACACCCTGCGAGGCTCGAACGCTTTTACGAATTCTTTGAGCAGTAGTCCCTTACCGAATCCGAAGTCGGCGATGCTTCTAGGCTGAATCTGCATGAGGTCGAACAAGGATTTTATATATCTCGCATGTTCCTTTGCGTTAAAGGATGCGTCCACATCCTTCCCGCTACCGTAAATTTCCTTCCAATAATTCGTTTCGAACGGCTGTCCGTTCGCGCCGTAAGCGATAAAGTCCGAATCTTCGGATTTCTTATTCATACTTCCGGGGCTTTGGAAGAGGCGAGTATAGAGATCAGATAAGCTTTTAATGCGTCGTATCCTTTTTGGTTTTGTATCTCGGACTTTGCTTCTATAGAACGGGGCTTCAATGTCTTCAGACTAGGATCCGTTTGTATCCTCTTCCATAGAAATCCGTTGATAAGAATCCTTTCCCCCGAGAGAAATAGATAGGGAGTATTTTTCGCTTTCACTTCCCTTTGCAAAAGTTTGCGATCCACGGCCCAGACTTCGGAAACGATTAGATAGTCCTTATCCCTGAATTCGGAGTTCCCAGAATGGGACAATTTCTGCTTAGTATAGAAATAGACGTAAGAAGCTATCTCCGGAGAAGTAAAGATCCTTTCTTCCGGATCCACCACCGATCTCCCCCTAAGGGAAACTATATCCTTGGATAGGGAACTCAATTTAACCTTATCTACTCCGGAAAACGGTCTCACGGAAAAATAACCGGAAGCCACGATCAGGAAGAAGATTCCGATCGAAGCCGGAATGGAATTCAATTCCTTTTCGGAGCGAAGAAGGAAAGTTCCCACGAATAGAATGAGAAGAAGGGAACCGAACCCCAAAAGATAGGACCAAATCGCTTTTCCCATAAAGGCGAAGGAATGGGATCCATAAAAATCAAGATTTCCTAATAGAATAATCAGTAATGCGAAAAAGGAAAGATAACCGAACAAAAAGAGCTTCGGAAGATTTCTGCGTTTGAAGAATACCGACTGCTGCTTCTTCTTTTCCTGGATTCCCACGGTCCCCGCTTTAACTACAAAAACCGTGAATCCTACTAAGAAGAATGTGAAATGCGAGAATAGACCGAGTAAAGTGCAGGAAACGAGAAGCACCAGATCCACCACCGTCTCCATCCGGAAAGAAAGAAAGAGCAGAAGAAGAAAACTCAAACTGACTAGTTCTCCCAAATTATGGAGCGGGATTCCGTAAGCGAAAGGACTGATCGCCGCCGCATAGCAAAGCAGATAATGATTCAGCTTCCAGGTTTCTTTTTGCATCAGATACGCGCAGAGATGCACCGCCAAACTTAAGAAAAAAGCTCCGAAAGAAAGATATGCGGGTATATAATTCAACCCCAGAACCGATTTCCAAACATAGAGAAGAAGAAAGGGCAACGGCTCCTGATAGGAGAAGAATGTTCCGTCCTCGGCCAAGGATCTGAGCTCGGCGAGAACCCGAAAACTTTCCGGATTGGATGGATCTCCGTGCCAGGAGTAGAGAAGAGTCAGTAATCCGGTGAGAAAGAGCGCAGAGAGCGAGAGAAGAACGGGGTTTGCTTTTCTGTTTCTTTCCAAGTCCATGCGGCTGAAGGTCTCCCTACGGATTTCGGAGCTACGTTAAAAATTTAGGTGAAATTATACCAACACATTTTGAACTAAACTTAGAGGCATATTCCGAGGACAAGAAGATGGAAAAAAAAGACCATATCCTTTACGATAAGGCTGGAAACCCCACAAAAGAAGCGGCTTGGATCTTCCGAACCTACGCGGGACATACGAACGCGAAGGAATCCAACGAACTCTTCCGCAAAAATTTGGCAAAAGGCCAGACAGGCTTGTCCATCGCCTTCGATCTTCCCACCCAATGCGGTTATAGCTCCGATCACGCAATCGCGAGACCCGAAATCGGAAAAGTAGGAGTTCCTATCAATACTCTGGAAGATTTCCGAATCCTCTTTGATCAGATCCCGATCGAAGAGATGAATACCTCCATGACCATCAACGGTACTTCCATGTGGCTTCTTTCCCTTTATGTAGCCCTCGCCGAAGAAAGAGGAGAAGACGTTTCCAAACTCCAGGGAACCACCCAAAACGACATAATCAAAGAATACCTGGCTCGGGGAACCTATATTTTCCCGCCCGAGCATTCCATCCGAATTATCGTGGATATGTACGAATATTGCCTAAAGAGGATTCCAAAATGGAACCCCTCCAATATTTGTTCCTACCATCTCCAAGAAGCGGGAGCCACTCCCGTGCAAGAGTTGGCTTTTGCCCTAGCCACAGGCATGGCGATCCTGGACGCGGTTAAAGATAGAAATTGTTTCACTCACGATGAATTCGAGCAATGCGTAGGTAGGATCTCCTTCTTCGTAAACGCGGGAATCCGATTCATCGAAGAAATGTGCAAGATGCGTGCATTCTCCGATATGTGGGAAGACATCACCAAAGATACTTACGAGGTCAAAAGCGAGAAATACCGCCGTTTCCGATACGGAGTACAGGTGAACTCTTTGGGACTTACCGAAGAGCAACCGGAGAACAACGCTTGGAGAATTCTCATCGAAGCCTTGGGAGTGACCTTAAGCAAGGATGCAAGATGCCGAGCATTGCAGCTTCCGGCGTGGAACGAAGCACTTTCATTACCTCGCCCTTGGGACCAACAATGGTCTCTTCGTCTCCAACAGGTCCTCGCTTACGAAACCGATCTACTAGAATACCCGGATCTTTTCGAAGGCTCCAAAGTAGTGGAAAGCAAAGTAAAAGATCTGGTCGAGAATGCCAAGAAAGAGATCGCAAAGATCAAGGAAATGGGCGGAGCCATCAAGGCGATCGAGAACGGATACATGAAATCCCAGCTCGTAAAATCCCAAGCGGAACGCCTTGCCAAGATCAATAACGACGAACTTATCATCGTAGGTAAGAATAAATGGAAAGAAGGTATCCCCTCCCCTCTTACCAACGATCCGGACGGAGGGATCTTCAAAGTAGATCCTAAGTCCGCGGAGCAAACTCTGAAAGTTTTGGCCGACGTTAAATCCAGACGAGATGCCAAGAAAGTTGAGGAAAGCCTCGCCCGACTCGAAGACGATGCAAGAAACGGAAAGAACCTAATGTTCGCTTCCGTAGAATGCGCCAAGGCATTGGTCTCCACGGGAGAATGGGCCGATACGCTTCGCAAAGTATTCGGAGAATACCGTCCGGCAACCGGAGTGGAAGGACAAAAACTGAATCTGGAGTCCGACAAAGTGGTTAACGTCCGCGCCAAGGTGGAGAAATACCTGAAGGCAAACGGAGCGAGACCTAAAATCGTAGTCGGCAAACCCGGTTTAGACGGTCATTCCAACGGCGCAGAAATGATCGCTGTTTCCGCGAAGCATGCAGGATTCGACGTGATTTACTCCGGAATCCGTCTTACTCCGGAGGAAATCGTACAATCCGCAGTCGAAGAAAATGCGAACGTGATCGGGGTATCCATTCTTTCCGGATCCCATATCGAACTCGCAGAGCAAATCTTCGCGGAATTGAAGCATTATAAAGCGGATATCCCCGTAGTATTCGGAGGAATTATTCCTCAACCGGACTTCCAAAGATTGCAACAGATCGGAGTCAAAGCGATTTTCACTCCTAAAGATTACGATCTAATGGATGTAATGGATCGAATCATCGATATCGTATCCAAGGCGCCGATCGCCGTATAACGTAGATATGGCGGCAAGGCTTGCCCAGGAAGAATTAAAAGAACTGATTCGAGAGGCTTCCCTGGGAGAGAAATATCCTCTCGCCAAGCTGATCAGCGAACTAGAGAAACCGAATTCCTTCGAATTCCGTAAGATCCTATTCCGAGAATTACGCGAAGCAGGATTCTCTGGAGGCAAATCCTTAACCGTAGGTTTTACGGGAACTCCCGGGGCGGGCAAGTCCTCGCTTCTAGGAGAAATCTCCACCGAGTTTCTCGCCCACCAAGAAAAAAAGAAGATGGCCATAGTCGCCATAGATCCGTCCAGTCATATCAGCGGGGGCTCTCTTCTCGGAGACAGAACTCGCCTATCTCTGCCCACTCGAGAGAAAAGGATCTTCTTCCGTTCTCAACCTAGTCAATTGGAGCTAGGAGGACTAAATCCTTACACATACCATGTGATCCGGTTGCTACGCTGCTTTTTCGATTTGGTCTTCGTGGAAACTGTTGGAATCGGCCAAAATGAAATCGAGGTTTCCAAACTCTCGGATCTTTCCTTCTTAGTAATGGTCCCTCTCGGAGGAGACCAAATCCAATTCATGAAGAGCGGGATTATGGAAGTCCCCAACGCATTCATATTAAATAAATGCGATGAAGAATCGCTCGCTCGTGCCAGTTTTCATACCCTTTCCACTACCTTGGAATTCCTGAAAGAAATCGTCCCGGGAGGAAAAATTCCCCCCATCTTCCTGACTAGCGTAAAGACAAAGAAGGGAATCAAAGAACTTCTGGAATTCATCGTTTCCCAAAAACCGGATCCGGAAAGACGAAACGAAACCGATCTCCAGCTTAGAAAATGGGTCAAGGGAGAATACGGGAATTTCGGGTTAGGCGTCTTAGAAGAGCTTGGACTAAAAAGCGGAGAGACCTTCGAGAATCTGGAAGAAACTTTCTCTGCCGCAGTCAAAAAGAAATTCAGATAAGAATCCCCTAAGATCGAACGAAAAACCAAATAAACTTACCGATTACTCATCATGAATATCTTAAAGAATTTAATAACAAGACAGAATACGTCTACGCCTTTATTTCTTGGAGCAACAATTATAGGTGCTTGCCTCGGTAGACTCATCGGCTTTAACGGCCCCGCAAGCGTTCCGATCTTCGGTATTTCACTTTCGTTCATCTGCTTTACAATCGGTTATCTTTCAATACGAAAGCGGGAACATATTAACCATGTCGAAATATATGTAAAATCCTTCTTATCAATCATATTGGGAATATACACGTTCCTTTTTTTCGAAATGGAAGACCCCGAGCGGAAAGATTTCGAAAACGGAAAGGTCGTGTTCTTACTGTCTCTCATAATCGGCTTTGCAATCATTGCAATATCCAAAAAGAAAGAGAACGGCTCTTTGCGATCCGCTTGCGCTAAAACAATGAAGGAGAACCCTTTCTTTTTCGTCTTTTTGCCTTCTTTTTTTATTTATACTTTCAGCCGACTCATCTTCAGCTTTGGGGATAGCGTTCCGGCAAAATTGATGCCGTTTTCCCTCTGGAACGAGGGAAACTTCGACTTAAATGAATTCTTCATCTTACACGCACCGATCCCTGCGGCCGAGTTCCGATCCGATCCGACAAGCCTTGACGCCTACACAAGACTTCCAAACGGCGATTTTCTGCGACATCCCTATTATATAATATGGAGTGATAGTAAACTTTACGGAAGTTACCCGATTTTACCCGGATTATTCAATTTCGCAAGCTTCTTAATCCTAAAGACAGTCGGGATCTCCTTTCCGAATCCCGACTTCCGAGGAATTTCTCCTGATACGTTATTCCCTTTATATTACCTAGAAAAATTCACTGCTTCTTTGATAGCGGCCTTCTCAGCATATCGCATTTTCTTAATTTTTCAAAAGCGCATTTCTCTACGTAGCGCGGTGTTATTGACCTTAATATTTTCCTTTGCCTCCACTCAATTCTCTATATCTTCACAAACCTTATGGCAGCATGGCTTTATTGTACTTGCCTCTATTCTCGTTATCCAATATCTATTGGATTTCAAATCTTATCACGTCCCATATTGGTTTTTTTTCGGATTCTTACTTGGAACATTTCCGTTCATTCGGCCGACAGCGCTGTTAATAGCAGGTGCCTACGGCATCTATTTTCTATTTTTAATTATTCCGAAATTAGACAAAGAAATACGATTGCATGTATTGGCTTTAACTAGTTTAGGATTTATAGCTTCAATTTCCATCTTAGCCGGAGCTAATTATCAGATTTATTCGGATATCCAGGGAGGATATCCTAGTTTCTTACAGGCCTATGCAAATAAAGGCGGTCCAAACCTATTCAACGGGTCTCTCCGGGAAAATTTGCCCGGTATGCTCTGGAGCCCTGGTTTTGGACTAGGGGTTTTTTCTCCGATTTTTATTTTCTGTTTGTTGGGAGTAATCCTTGCAAAACAACATTTCCGCACCTTTTTGTTTGGACAACTCCTAATTATAATCGCATATCTCCTCTTCTATTCGCGGTATACGATATGGTGGGCGGGAGGAAGTTACGGCCCGAGATTTCTAAGCGATCTGGCTCCTCAATTTGTTTTATTGCTCGTTCCAGTTATTTCTTTCTCTCACAAAAAGATACTCTTAAGAATAATTCTCCTCTTGACCTTCCTGATTTCAACTTGGGCTCATGCCTCGTATGTTTTCGATCCGGACATACGCATAAATTGGAGAGATTGTAATAAGAAGCCGATCGAGCAAAAGATCTGGGATTGGACACACATTCCTTATACTTTGCATTTACGGAAGTACTTCACTTTTTTTAACGGTAGGCTGGAAATAGAGCCGATTTACGAATGCAACTGGGGCCAGCCCTCCATTCCGATTTCCGGTCGCACATCCTTTCGCTTTGGCGAACCACCTTTACTATCCGGAACGAGCGTAAACATTATCCCTTATGATACCGTAGCCTATTTTAGTTCCGGTGAGTATTGCATTGAGATATATGGGGCTTCGTCAACCCCAACAACATCGAAAGAGAATTTTAGAGTAATTGTTTCCCAAGGGAAGGTCGAAACCGTAAACCGTTCCTTTCTACTTCCGGAAAATAAGAAAGACTATTTACCTACGCAAATCCCCTTATTCATTTCTAAAACAGGAAAAGTGAAAGTTTCCTTAAGGAAAGAAGGTTCGGGAAGTATCGATTTTGCAGGTATAGAAATCGCTGCCGGGCCCTGCCGATAAAATAAAGAAGAATTTCCCGGAAACGAATCTCTTGACAGGAGCCGATTCCCGTATAAGATCCTGCGAATGAAATTTATTTCCAGGCATTTAGGATTCCTTTCCGTTTCGCTTCTACTTCTCTTCTTCGGGACCTCTTCTTTGTTCGCCCAGCCGGTCCACCCCAAATCCGCAGTGGGAGAAAATCTCTCCGGAATCAAAAAGAGGGCGGAACTTCCGGCTCCTAAGATTTCCGGGTCCGGACTCAAAGCGGTAGCTATCGTGGGAGAAGTGGACGGAAACGACGGTCCTAAGACCAGGGAATATGTGACTAATATGAAAAGTCTAGTCAAGGTCCTCGCCGATCGAGGAGTAAGCGTATCCGAATTCTATCCACCGAATAATCCTTGGTCCGAAATCCGCAGTGCATCAAAGAATTCTAATTTTATTCTGTATGCAGGCCATGGAGTGGGCACCAATTTGGACAATCCGCCTTACGATCAAAAAACTGTAGGAGGATTTTATCTCGGAAAGGAATTCGTGTCCAACGAACAGATTTCCTCCGGATTGAAACCGGCCCCCGATGCCGTGGTTCTTTTTCTGGGAGCCTGCTTCACCGCGGGTAATATGGCCTACGATATGGGAGTCATCCGGGACGAGGAAGCCAAGAAAAGAATCTCTATGTATTCCGCTCCGTTTTTGGGAACCGGATACAAGGGTTATTTCGCCACCTGGGCACCCTGGACCGCTCAGACGATTTTGGCGCTTATCTTCACTCAAAAGAATTTCGGAGAAATCTATCTGAGCCAAACGAATCCTAAGGAAGTAACCAAGCTATCTCATCCTACAAACTCGGGCTCCGAGTTGTTCTATCATACCAAACCCCCTACACTCAAGCCGGTTTACGATTATGCTTTTGCCGGAGATCCGAATACGATTTTAGGATCCTCTTCTCCTCAAAATTCGGAGGATCCTAAGCCTTCCATTTCGGAAGAAGAGAAGCAGGCGCAGAATAGAATCCTAATCTCAAGCCTTTACGCTAAGGACGAGGAAAAATCCCTGAAGGCTTTATCGGCAGGAGCGGATCCGAACGCGGATTATATGGGATGGAAACCGATTCATCTTGCGATCGTATTCGATTTACCGAATGTAGTCAAAGATCTTGTAAAGAGAAACGCCTCCATAAACGCACAGGCGGAAGGATACACTCCTTTAACACTAGCTCTAGCTTACGAAAAAAAGGACATCGCTGAATTTTTGGAGAGCCAAGGCGGCACTCGTAGTCGGGCGGCATTCAAAAAACCGAACATTCCGAACCCAAGGAAATAAGCTCCCTATCTATCCGGCCCCGGTGCATAAAGGACGTATATTCGCGTCCTTGCATTTTGGGTCGGAAAATGCCCCCGACCGAATCCAGCGCCGGAAAAGAGTCCGAAAGAAGCAGGTACTACCCAAGGACTAAAAAGGTAGAGAAATCCTTTTAATTCTGTCTCCTAAAATTCCGTAAAATCTGCCAAATCCGGTTTCCGGTAAGGAAATCGGAAAACTCTTCCTACTTTTTTGCAACAATCCGGTTTCCGAGAACTCCTATACGACAAATAGAAAGGAGCCCTTCATGGCAATCATCCTAAGTTTCTTTGCGGCGCATTGGTTTTTAGCCGCATTTGTTCAGTCGTTTTATTTGCATCGTTATTCCGCTCACCAGATGTTCAAACTCAATAAATTCTGGGAAAAGTTCTTCTATCTTTTCACATTCGTAGTACAAGGTTCTTCCTACTTGAACCCTCGCGCTTATGCGATTCTGCACCGCAGACACCACGCTTATAGCGATACCGCAAAAGATCCGCATTCTCCAGTGGCTTCCAAAGGTTTCTTCGATATGATGTGGACCACCGCCGTGGTTTACGAGGATATCCTCAATCGCAAAGAGGAAGTGGAGAAAGAGTTCAGAGGAAATTATCCGGAGATGCCTGGATTCGATCGTTTTGCGGACGCTTGGTTCGTACGTTTGTTCTTCGGTACTTCCTACACTCTATTCTATATGGCTTTTGTTCCTGCGGGTGCGGAATGGCTTTATGCCCTACTCCCGATCCATTACCTTATGGGACCGACTCACGGAGCGATCGTAAACTGGTGCGGCCATATGTACGGTTATCGTAACCACGATAAGAATCCCGACAATTCCAAGAATACTCTTGCGGTAGACTTCTTGATCCTGGGAGAATTGTATCAGAACAACCACCACGCCCATCCGAACTCTCCGAACTTCGCATTTCGTTGGTTCGAGTTGGACCTAACCTATCAAGTGATGAAAGTCCTGCATTTTCTGGGGATTATCCGTATACAAAGGGCGGTTTGGACCGAAAAAGGAAGGAAAGAACTTCCCGGCACCGCTCCTTCTCCCCTTGCAGACGTAGCTTAATCGTCTCGTAAGGAAAACTTCTAAAAAAGCCGCGAACCTCGCGGCTTTTTTATTCTTCTTTCAGGCGATCCAAATCTCCCCGCATTTCCTTATCGTATTCTTCCTTAAGAATAGAATAAAATTCGGTCGGAAGTGGAATCTTATCGTTCAGAACGAGAGAGAATAAGGAGCGCACTAGTTGTTCGTTCTCGAATCCGGTAAAGATCCATTCGATCAGCTCCAAAGCCAAATCCAATCTTCCCTCTTCCTGAATGGTCTTGCGAAGAATGCGGACTATCTCCGAATCTTTTCCCGATTCCAAGAAGCCTCTCAATTCCACGGGCATACTCTGTAGCTGGATTTGTTTTTTGGCATTGGGGGTGAAGACGAATTGAGTCTTGCCCGTAGGTAAATGGGAAAGAATCGCCGTCTCGGTTTCCGGCTTCGGAATACCTAAACGTTGTAACGTTCGGTCTAAGACTTCTCCCAATACGAAGTCTTGTAAGGGATTAAAGGGAAATCCCTGCTGGCCAGTATCCGATTCGCTCATCTGTCGTAAGTTTTTTACGTTTCCGTCTCTCGTCAAGCCTCCCAACTTCGGTCGGGAAGGATTTTCCACCCTGGAAGATCGATTTTTAGGACCCGAAAACGGATCGACGGTTTCGGATCTCTTGTCACGAAGTCGGTCGGAAACCCAAACCGACTAACAGAATCTTAGGCGAAGATCGCTTTTTGTAACCTGATTTTCACGAATCCTTAGTACCGTTGGGATCTTTAGGGTTTAGCTTATGGCTTTCCTTCTATCTGAAGGAGAACAAGGCTAAAAACAAAAAGCGGCCTCCCCATCCTGGGAAATCTGAATTTCCGGAACCGAACTATGAGTTTTAGACAAAAGATATTTTTAATACTAGGTGCAAGTCAGCTCCTTCTAGTTCTTATTCTTGCGATTACTTTCATCCAGATGATCGACCGGGTGAAAAACGAACCCCAAGACAAAAGGGCCTTGGACCGGTCCTTGGAGTTCCGGAAGGAACTCAAACATAAGGAAGAAGTGATTCGACTCCTGCTGAAAGAGATAGAAAGAAACCCGAAGACTCTTTCTATACTGGAAAACGGCCTGAATAATCGGGGGATTCTCCAAGCCAATTTGGAATACGTTAAGGGAATCATGAGCCAATACGGGCTTTCAATTTTCGAGATCCACGATTCCAAAGGAAAGGTGTTTTTCCGCTTCCATCGTCCTGCTGACTACGGAGACGACAAATCCGGACAAAAGATCGTTCAGGAAGCTCTACAAGGAAGAATTGCATCCACTCTGGAGATCGGTCATAGCGGTCTCGGCTTGAGGGTAACCGCTCCTCTCCGGAACGGAGGATTGATGATGGTGGGCCAGGTGGTCGACGATAAATTCATCCAAACCATCACCGGGTCGGAAGACGTGCATCTCGCCATCTACGAGAAAGGTAAACTAATCTCCACCTCGGATCAGATGATCGCCACCTTTCTAAAGGAGAAAAAACCGGAAGAATGGTCGAAAAATTCCAGATTCACCTTCCAAGGCAGACATTTCTATCTTACCGAAGTACCTTATGAGAATAAAGGCTTAAGCAATCTTACGTTGGACTTCCTACTTCTCATCGACGAAACCGAACTATACGAATCCACGCGTAATCTATGGGTCTATTGCGGACTCATCGCTCTCGCGGTCTTCGGAGGCATTCTTTTCGCTTCCTACCGATTCTCCCGGGATATCATAGACGCGGTCAAGGCTTTGAACTTCGCCATGCAGAATCCGAGCGAGGACGAATCCAAGATCGTGGATCTGGATCGCTCCGACGAGTTAGGAGAAATGGCGGAAGTGTTCATCCAGATGAAGAAGGATCTCTTGGACCACCAGATGTTTTTGGAGAAAAAGGTGGTGGAGAAGACGAAGGAACTCCAGGAAACTCTGGATGACCTGCGCGCCCTGAAGGAAAAACAGGACGGAGATTATTATCTCACTTCCCTGCTCCTACGTCCCTTAGCGACGACCAAGTACGAAAGCCCTTCCACTAAGATCAGAGGAATCCTGAAACAGAAGAAGACGTTCACCTTCCGTAAGAGAGAGTCGGATATCGGCGGGGACCTTGTCTCAGTCAGCGAAATCCTTCTCTACGGCAGGAAATATCTGGTCATCATGAACTCAGACGCAATGGGAAAATCCATCCAGGGCGCCGGCGGGGCCTTGGTTATGGGAACCGTTTTCAAAGCGATCGTAACCAGAACCCAGCTTTCCAGAACCAACCAAAGAAAGACTCCGGAAAAATGGTTAAAGGATTGTTATACGGAACTACAAAACGTTTTCGTAACATTCGACGGAACCATGCTAGTTTCCGCGTTGATCTGTCTATTGGACGAGGAAACGGGAGCTCTCTATTCCTTCAATGCGGAACACCCGAATATGGTTTTGTTCCGGGACGGAAAAGCCTCCTTCCTGGATTCCGAATTCGCTCTTCGCAAGTTGGGATTCTCTGAGAATACCCCCGAGCCTTTAGTAAGAGTGGATAAATTGGAGCCGGGAGATCTGATATTTTTGGGATCGGACGGAAGAGACGATATTCTGCTAAACGATCCGAACTTCGCGGATCCTGTGATGAACGAGGACGAAAATCTGTTCCTACGTTTCGTGGAACTATCCGGAGGAAATCTGGAGGATCTGGAGAGATTGATCTCCGCCGCAGGAGAGATCTCCGATGACCTTAGCCTTATGAGTATCGGATACAAGACTGTTTCGGAATCCGCACCGGCAAAGATCGTATCCGAAGAATACAACAGGCTCATTCAAATCGGAATCAAGGAATACAAGAAAGGAAACTCCGAAAAGACCAAGAAGGCGTTTTTACAGGCATTGTCCATCGACGATTCGGACCCGGCCCTTTATAAACAGTTGGCGAGGATCTCCATCAACGCCAAGGATTACGAATCGGGAGCGAAATATTCCGAAGCCTATTTGGCGAGAATTCCCTTCGACAACGAGTACATCTTCTACGTTTCCTATTGTCTTCGAAAAACCAAGGATTATTGGAAGTCTCTGGAATTCTCGGAGAAACTCAGATCCAGAGAACCGGAAAATATCCGTAATCTAAAGCATCTAGTGGCGTTGTACCGACTGACCGGAAGTAGGATGAAATTCAAGGCCACGATGGCCGTATTGAAGCGACTTTTGGCCGATAAAGATTCCGAAACAAACAGCAGTTCGGAGCCCGTATTGGTCTGATTTTTTCGTTTTCCAGGGCGGGATCCTTCGTCGAAATAGATAATCCATGCCCTCGGAAATGCGAAAAAAACCCGAATCCGTACTCGTAGTCATCAAGAGAACCAAATACGAATTGGAGGTGGATGCCTACGGGAACCTCGAGGAATTCAAAAGAATCGCCTCTATCCAAAACGATTCCTTCTCCAGAATCTATAGTTCCCACGAAAGACAGCTTCAAAGCAGGGAAGAATTGAAAGCGCTCTTTCCGAAAGGAGTCTTCGTCTTCCGGGAAGAATTGGACTCCTTGGATATTTCCGCATTCGATCTGGTGATCGCTTTAGGCGGAGACAATCACTTTACCTATGTGGCTCACCATGCACTGGAAAATCTGGTTTTAGGATGCAACTCGGATCCTAAAACCTCCGTCGGCGCCCTACTCTCCTTTCATACTTCGGATATCGCCAAAGCGGTCTCCGAGAACTGGGCGGGAATCGAAATAGAAGAATGGCCCAGAATAGACGTCCGAATAGAATACCCTGACGGGAGCGAGATTAAAACCTTCCAAGGAATCAGCGAGATCTCTATTAGGAACAATAGCCCGGATCTCACGAGTCGGTTTCTTATTTCCCACGAAGGAATCACCGAAGAGCAGAAATGCTCGGGACTTTTGGTCTATACGGGTGCCGGGTCCACTGGTTGGGTTATGTCTTGCGAAAACAGAGACGTAAGCTTTGACAAGCAGGAGCCCTATTTCAAAGTGTACTGTAGGGAATTACGCAAGAAGGAAAACCAAAAATATAAATTGGATCACTTCACTGTGCGGGATTCGTTTCGTCTAATCTCGGAAATGCGAGGGGGAATCTCCATAGATTCCTTGGCCGAAAGAATCTACGATTTTCCTCCCGGGGCGAAGGCGGATTTCTCGGTTTCTCCGGAACGGTTACGGGTGGTAGTTAAGAAGAATGGATAGCTTGAAGATTATAGAGCAGGATGCCGGACACGATATTAAGATTTACTTAATATCCGGTCGTTTAGACGAGTCCACCTTTCCCACGTTTAAAGAGAAGGTATTGGATGCCGGTCATGCGGGCAATACGGTCCTGAACTTATCCGATCTGAAATACGTTTCCAGTTCGGGAATCCGTGCCATTTTCGAACTCAAGAATCGCCTCTCTCAGGAAGGCAAAAAGCTCCTACTTACCGAAGCGGGAGAGAAGGTGATACAAATCTTCAATCTTCTGGGACTCTGGAAACCCTTCTCTCATTTCGAAAAGGAAGAAGACGCGATCGCCGCCTGCTTAAAGCACTAAACTCTTCGAATCGCGACCACGCCCGGCCTGGGGATATCCCCTTTTTTCAGGTGCGGCCATCTACTCGTAGGAAGATCGTAATCCTTCGTGTCTTCGCCGGGATGTTGCACGGATAAAAATAGAAAATCCTCCTCGGGAGAAAACCAAGGTCCCGTAAGCTCGCTTCCTATAGGAGCCGAAGCGAATTGAAACGCCTTTCCTGACTCGGGCCCGCTTGTCGGGATGAAAAACATTCCGTTATTGCCGTATTTCTTAAAGATGGATTTTCCCAAAAGCTTGGTGGTCATATCCGTCACCATCCAAAGATTTCCGGAAGAATCGAAAGCCAGATTGTCTGGAGACGAGAACCCGCTCTTTCCTCCGCCCGCTACGAATACCTCGAACTCGAATCGATCGGCTTCCGCGTCGGAACCTTCTTCTTTGATTCTTACGATTTGTCCGTAGAAATTCCCATGCTTATCGTTATTGGTGAACGCAACGAATACGCTCCCATCCAAAGGATGGACTTCCAGATCCTCGGGTCTATCCATTGGAGTCCCGCCTGCGACCTTTGCGGCCTCCCTACATTCCACTAGAACGTCACCTTGGTCCTTAAATCTAGGTTTCCCATCCGAGGCTTGCGCGTTCTTTAGATGAGGATTTTTTTCCAGATCCAAAGGGACCCAAACGCATTTCTCGAAGTTGCCAACGTATAGGGTTCCCTTTTCCAAGAGTTTGGAATTGTCTTTGCCCTTCTTTGCGTCGTATTTTTCCTCGGAAACGAATTTATAAACGCATTGGTCCTTGGAGTCGTCTCCCATATAGACAACCAATTTTCCGTTTTTGGAAAGCGTTAATGCGGCGTTCTCATGCGCGAACCTACCTAAAGCGGTATGCTTCACCGGAACGGATTTAGGGTCGAAAGGATCCACTTCTATGATCCATCCGTATTCCCTCTCATCCTCCAATTTACAATCCGCGACTACTCCGTCGAAGTTCTCTTCGCAGGAAAGTACGGTATCCCAGTAAGTCTTCCCACCGGAACAATTCGCAAAGCTGCCGATCGCTTTGGTCTTTCCGCTAATCGCATCGGATCCGGAAGCGGGACCTTTCAGTAGGAACTCCGTCTTACCGTGGATTCTCCTTCCGTATTCGGAATCCGGATCCAAAACCCAGGTCCCATTCTTTCGTCTGAGATGGGTCACCGAACCTCCCAGAGAATACAGATATTTTTGAATCTGCTCGGGAGTCCTAGTGTTCGGACCCTTGGCCTGGAAGTCGTATCCATTTACATAATATTCTAATTCGTTTAAATATTCGTGATTAGTCCAGAGTAATGCCGAGTCTTTGTCTTTAGGAAACGGAAAGAAGCAATTAAAATCGGCTGCGAATCCGAAAGTGTCCCCGTTCGGATTAATCCTGTCCCCGTATATAGCGATTACATCGTAGGTAAAGCCGTTAGGCAAAATGAGATCGTCTTTCGTGTTAGGTCGAACCGGTTTGAAATTCGGACCGGGAATCTTAGCAGAGGAGATCTTCTCCGTAGGAAGAACCGCGGGCTTTTTTTTAGAATTCGATTTGGGGAGATCCTTGGCCCAAAGATCGATCGTTCTGGAGGCGGCAAGGGCGATCATTCCCTTGCCCAAATATTTTAGAAAATCCGATCGAGACAGACGCATACTCAAATATTTTTCTCCCCGAGAGCTTGGACCATCCGTTTTTTCCGGAGGACGAAAAAGGAAACTTGGTTGTAATAATCCGCAAGCAAAAAGATGCTAAGAACTTGCCGATGAAACCGTATTCTACCCCGTTTTACAAGATTCTGTTTATCATGGGATGGGTCTCTCTGGCGTTCTTCCTACCTTTATTCGGCGTGGTTTATTGGGAAGGCAAAAGCCTGGATTCCATCTATCGGTTTCTCTCCCTGCCCGGAGGTGCCAAGGAATTCGGAGTCCTGGTCGAGGACACGAAACTGAACAAATTGGGCAGAACTGTCCACGTTTATACCTATTTAGTTCCCGACGAGCAGGGAAAAAAATTCGAAGTTACGGAAGAAGTGGACGAGCTCACCAATCGGAGAATGAGGGTGGGCGACACTGTACAAGTACGGACCCGCACTTGGAATAATTTAGGAAAGACGCGAATTTTAGGAAGGATCGTAGGCAACACCGCCGCTCCTCCGAGCCATTCTTTTATGGAAATGTTTTTCTTGTTCGGGATCGCCTTTTCGGTGGGGCTCGTTCTCTTAAGCTTCTATTACAAAACCTTTAAGGCTGAGGCGGAGTAGTAGTAAAAGGATTCTCTTTCTTAAAGATAAGCTGCACCTGATACGGCTCCAAAATGTATCTGGCGGGATTCATTTCGTAGGAAATAAAGCAATAGTATTTGTCGTACACCACGACGTACATATACTCCCTAAATTTAAGGTGTTGCATCTGTTTGCGGATCCCTCGCATCCAAATGGAATCTTCGAAGACCCTCTCGTAACGCACGGAACTCGCGTTGACTTTCTTTAATTCCTCGGAGTTCATCTTCTCCGTGTCTCTTTTTCTCAATTCCAGCTTCAAGGAACGGATCAGATTGTATTCCAGTTTGGCCTTTTCAAGTTGGTCGATATCGGGAAGAGTCTTGAAATAATACTCGTAGTATTCCTTATCCAGAGACTTGCCGTCTTTATGGATTTCGTTCTCCTCTTCGGAGGCGGGTTTATTCTTTCCGGCCTCCTGAGAATGAAGGCCCGCGGAAAGGAAAAAAGATAGAAGAATTGCAGTTAGGAAAATCGGCTTCCGCATACCGGTACCATTAAAGATATCGGTAGAGTCCCCGATTTTCCCCTTCGTTTTTTAGGTCCTGTCCGAGGAAAGGTCCTCCAACAATTCCCTTTGGCGCCGGATCAGATCACCGATCTCCCCCTCGCCCAAAAGCTTGGCACCCAAAAGCGCCAGATCATATACGGATCTAGCCAATTTTTCCGCTTTCTCCGGGTGAAGCCCTTGCTGCAAGGAAACCAGATTTTGGATCAGTTTGGATTTTCGATTCACTAAAAGAGTATGATTCTTTAGGAAATCAACCGGCTTTTGGCCGTAGATCTGCCCCATCTCCGCCAAACGACGAATATGTTCCGGGAGAAGAATGACCGCAGGAACCTCTTCCGATTTAAGAGCCTCGGTTTTGATCTCTACTCCTTCTTTGGAAATCGCCTTGCTAAAGATGGTCTTCAGTTTTTCTTCCACGGTCTGGTTTTGAGAATCCGCTAGATCGGGAGAAGCTTCCTTGTCCAATACTTGGTCCGCTAACTCGGAATCCACTCTTTGAAAAACCCAGTCGGCGTTCTTGCTCTCCAGGAATTGTAGGAAGTGATTGTCGATCCTGGAATCCACGAGCAAGGCTTCCAAGCCCTGGGATTTCAATAGATCCATATATACGGAAGAAAGCTCCGCTTCGTTAGCGTAATATATTTTTCCTGCGTTCTTCTCCTTATTGCGTTCCAGATAATCTTCCAGTTTGGTCAATTCTCCGTCGGAAGAACGGAAGAATATGAGGTCCTTTGCGGACTCGTAGAATTTTTCGTCCGTCATGAGCCCGTATTTCACGAACAAAGAAATCTCATCCCAGTTCTTACGGAACTCTTCCGGATTCTTCTTAAATTCTTCCTGTAATTTGTCCGAAACCTTCTTCACGATATGTCCGGAAATCTTTTTTACCAAAGGATCGTTCTGTAGATACGAGCGGGATACGTTAAGAGGAAGATCCGGGATATCCAGGGTTCCTTGCAGGACCGTTAGAAATTGCGGAACCAATTCCTTAGCTTCATCCGACACGAACACATGGTTGCAATAGAGTTTGATACCCATGCGATTGGCGTCCAACTCGTGCTTGAGCCTAGGAAAATACAAGATCCCCTGCAGACGGAAAGGATAGTCTACGTTTAAATGAACATGGAAGAGCGGCTCTCCCGCGAAAGGGAAAAGATAACTATAGAATTCCTGGTATTGTTCCTTCTTTACGGAAGACGGTTGCTCGCTCCACAGCGGGGTTTGCTTATTGGCCTGTTCTTCCTTAACATAAATCGGGACGGGAAGAAAATCGCAATATTTCCGGACTAGCTCCTTGAGTTTCCAGGCATCCAGGTATTCTCCCGAATCCGAATCCATAAACAGAGTGATCCGGGTTCCTCTGTCGGATTTATCTCCCGCCTTAAGACTGAATTCGGTTCCGGACTCACTCTCCCAAACCACTCCTTGACTACCCTTTCGGTAGGACTTGGTTTCAATTCTTACCTTAGAGGACACCATGAAGCTGGAATAGAAACCCAATCCGAAATGCCCGATGATCTCCGGTTTGTCACCTTCGGATTGATATTGTTTTACGAATTCCTCCGCTCCCGAAAAGGCGATTTGGTTGATGTATTTATTCACCTCCTCTTCGCTCATTCCGATTCCGTTATCCCGGATCGTAAGGGTCCTCTCCTTCTGATCGAAGTCCAAATCGATCCGATAATCGGTTCCGCCTTCGAATTCTTCGCTTAAGGAAATTTTTTTCAGCTTCGCAATAGCGTCGCAAGCGTTGGAAACCAACTCTCTTAGAAAAATATCCTTTTCCGAATATAACCATTTTTTAATAATTGGGAATATGTTCTCGGTTTCGACCGAGATTTTTCCTTTCACTTCTTCGCTCATCGAGTTTCATCCTCCTTTACGTTTAGCATTAATCGATCTGCGATCTTCAATAAAGCAGTCTTAGAAGCGGGGCCTAGTCTTTTATACGTTTCCGTAAGTGGAATATCCTCCGACTTCCAACCGGCAATCAGGCTCGCCTCCTCCTCCGATAGTCCCCGGGAAAGCGCGGAATGCTTCAAAACAAAACCCCTTTTGGAGCCGATCCAAAGATCCAAGCGTTTCAATAATCTTTCCGCCGCAAACTTACCTTTCCAATATACGGTTAAGAAAAATCCCAGAGCCCCCGCAAAAATCCCCAAAGTCAGAATCCATACGTATCCGTAACTCACGCCCGAACTTTTCTCCGATTCGGGAAGATTCGATTTAGGGCGAGGAGGTCCTACATGCACCGGAGGAAATCGAACCGAGACATCGGTATATTTCCCGGACTTCGGATCGAAATAGGAGAATTTCAGGTCCGACTCCTGCCAGGTTCCCTCCGCCTTCGGAAGAACCGAGTAAGAAAAAGAATGATTCAAATAAAAACCGTATTCTCCCGGATCCAATTCCTTGAATTCCTTTTGGGGACGGAGTTGTAAGAATGTGATATCCGGATAACAATCCCGTTCAGGACAGGACAAACGTAACGGATCCTTGATAGAGGATAGATTTCCTTTTCCGCGAAGAACGAGTCGGAATTGAAAAGGATCTCCCAGGCTCGTTTCCCTCGGGATATCCTCCAAAGTCATTTCGAATTTGCCTACAGCGCCTCCGAAGCTCGGAGGAGAAGGAAGAGGAAGATCCCGGACTTGTATTCTACCCGGAATCGTTTTGACAGTTCTCATATGAAAGTACGATTGTAATTGTCCCTCTAAATGAAAACCGGTGGATCCTAGGGAGAATTCTCCCCTTTTGAGTGGAGTGAGGACGAAGAATTCCTTATTATAAGGAGACGTATCGTATTGCACTCCTTCGTATATTACGGACTCCGGTATCGTAAGCCCCACTCCCGCAATCACTTCGCTTCGGAAATAGGGAAATTCTATGGAACTGGAGGGATCCCGATCGAAATAAGGACGTATTGCATTTCTATAATATAATGCAAAGAAGCCCAGAACCGGCTCTCCTACCCAAACTTCCTTTTTGTCCAGTTGGAAAACCACTTTCAAGTCCCCGTCGGCAGGACCCTGGGTATCTTCCGTGGAAAAGAAACGATTCCAAATCGAATTCGGATTTCGTGTGGCCGCTCGCCGGGGCCCGAATTCCACCATCAAGCCGCTGGCCCCGTATCTTTTACCCTCCACATCCACCGCTACTTCAGGCACGGAGTATTTACCCGGAGCGGATACGACCAATCTATACTTCAGTAGCTTTTTTCGATACGCCTTGAAGTTGACGATAGTGGTGCTATCTTCCATGCCCCAGTATACCGCGCGTATTCCATGCCCTTGGAATTCCTTCTCTATCACTCTGACTTCGGCGGAGCCCTCGGCTTCTACGATTACGAAAACGGGTTCTCCCAACTCCGCTCTGGTTTGGCTAAGATAGAATTTCGGGTCCCCCGCAAATAGATCCGCTATCGAGAATAAGAAAAATAGAATGATAAAAACTCTGATTTTCACCAAAACACCTCTCGGCTTCTCGATCCGGGACTCTTGCGCCTTACGGAATCCAAGTCCATGGATTCCATGATTCTATCCAATTCCTCTTCGGCCTTGGATTTATTCTTAGACTTGGAATCTTTACCGACCTGTCCCTTCTCACCTTTGCGGGAAGAATTGCGATCTTCCGTGGAGAGACCCGGCTTGATTTGTTCTCCTTTGCCACTTTCCGACTTTTCATTTTCCTGGGGGTTTTTTCCGTTTTGTGGAGGAGGCATTTTTCGGAGCCATTCCAAATTCTTCCTGGCTGATTCCAAATTCGGATCTTCTTTCAAGGAACGAAGATAATGCTCCGCGGCCTTCTTTCGGTCGCCTAATTTCAGATAGGCGTTTCCGAGATTAAAATGGGACATGGCCCGAACTTTAGGGTCTTTGGAGTCGGCACTTTTCTCGAAATGACGGATCGCACCGTCCAGATCTCCCGATTTATATTTCGAAGAACCTCGATTGAAATCCAATCGCGGATCCTCGGGAAAATAAGGTTCAGCTTCCTTATATTTTTCCAAGGCACCCTGGTAGTCTCCGCTTTCGTAGGAATTCCTACCTTCTTGGATCCGATTCCCGCCCGGATCCAACTCTACTGCGGAGGCTTCCTTATGAAAAAAGAATATTCCAAAAAGCAAAATAGCAGCCGAAAGATTTCTCCTCCGGGATGAATTCAGATACTTTCCTATGAACTCTAGGAAAATGAAATCGAATAAAAGAAGCAATACTACGGGCAAAAGATACTTCCTGTATCCTTCCGCGCGGCGCAAATTACGGATCCTTTTGTTCGTATTCTTATCCATGGATTCCAACCAGGAACGGATTTCCTTCGGATTCGGGGACTCTCTGTCCAAATCCAGGAACCTGCCTCCATTCTCCTCGGCGATAGACTTTAAGAAAGGAAGATTCGCTTTAGAGATCACCACTCCCGGAGAATTTTCATAAGGAGCCAAGGAGCCGTCCTTCGTGAGATACCCGGAAAGATTCGAACCGTCGTCGGTATAGGCGATCGATCCCCCTGTTGGAGTTCCTACGGACCAGACCCATACATCGGCCGGAAAGGAAAATGTCCCCGGAGATTGTACATCTTCTCCGTCGGAAATCAAAACAAGAATCCGGTTCCGAAAGACCCGATTCGACTTCAGCAAATCTTCCGCCTTTTGGAAAGCCGCGGCCAGGTCTGTGCCTCGATCCCCGACGATATCCACATCCAGGCCCCTCACGTAGTCCGAAAAGGCCCCTATATCGGATGTCATAGGGCAGTATAAAAAGGGGGAACCCGCAAAAACGATCATCCCGAAGCGATTGCCGGATAGCCCAGGAAGAATCCGCAAAATCGTTTCCTTTACCCTTGCCATTCGGGTCGGGGCGGTATCCGTCGCTTGCATGGAGAGGCTGGTATCCACTAAGAAGAGAAAGTCCACGCCTTGGGAAGCTTCCTCCTCCTTTAAGCGAGGACCTTCATAAGGACGAAAGGCTAAGTAAGAGATACAGAGTGCCGAACCCAACAGAACGATCCGCAAAAGAGCTATCCAAAGAGAAGGAACTATGGACTCCCTTCCGAGACCCGGATAACTCCTTCTCCAGCGGTTCCAAAGAAAATAAAAACCGATTCTTATGACCGCATAAGAGACGAATACGATTCCTATTACGATCCAAAAAGACTGTAGGAACTCTTCCGTCATGCGTAATACCGAAATGTCCAGGTGCGTAGGAACAAGTCCAAGCCCAGAAGAGCTAAAGCATATAAAAGAAACAATAAGGCGTCCGTCTCCCGAACCTCTTCCGGAGGAAGTGCCAAGGGATCCTTCTCCAACGCATCGATGGAAGCCAGGACCTCCCGCAATTGACTCACATCTTCCGCACGATAGAAGATGCCTCCGGTCGTTTTGGAAAGTTCGGCAAGAATATCGAAATTCACTTCGTAGGACTGATCTTCTTTCCCGATCCCTATGGAATAGATCTTGATTCCGACTCCTTTGGCGATTTCCGTCGCAGTCACCGGATCGATCCTGCCCGTATTGGAAACTCCGTCCGTGATAAGAACGATCACTCTGGAACGAGCGGGAGATCGTCTCAATCTGTAGGAGGAAAGAATTACTGCGTCTCCAATCGCGGTGCCTTGCTCGGGAACGGTCTCCTCTTCCGCGGCGTTTATAATTTCCTCCAGAGTAGAACGATCACTAGTTAAAGGAGATTGCAGATAAGCCGCTCCTGCGAAGACTACGAGCCCAAGGCGATCCGATTCCCTTCTTCGAATGAATTCCTTCAGTAGTTTTTTAGAAACTCCTAATCTAGTTTCGGGTAAGAAGTCTCTGCTCTTGGACATGGATCCGGAAACGTCCAATGCCAACATGATATCCACTCCTTGTCTTTCATCCGGAAGGAATCTGTAACTTCTACCCGGTCCGGCAAGTGCGATCACGAATAGGCTGAGAGCGATAGGCCTAATAAAAGGGAAATATCCGGAGAGAATCTCTTTTAGATTCTTACTTTCTTCCTTACCGGAGCCGGGAAGACGAAGATCGTAACTCAATACAGAGTTTCCTTTCCAGAAAGAATACACCGTCCATATCCAAATAGGCAATAAGAGAAGAAGGTAGTATGGAGCTTCCCAATCCGTCATGGCCCCAAGACTCCCTTCCAATAATCCCAGGCCTCTACCGCCTCTTCTCGGCTCAATTCCGCTTCGTTTCCGGAATACTGGGACTTGCGCAGTAAATTTTCCCAATTCTTGACTTCCTCTCCGTCGATAGGAAAGGACTCGTATATCTTGGAAAAAAGTTCTGCCTCGGTCAAATGAGCGAACGAGGACAGCATTTTCTGAGCCAAGCTTTCCCGAATATACCCCGAAAGAGCCCTATAAAAATCCCTCGCCCCTATCGGGGAAGCTTGGAGCAGTTCATCCAATCGATTTTCGTAAATTAGAATTTTCTGAATCCAAGGGTTTGCCTCCACAAGAGCATCCACAGGTTCCTTCGATCTAGTCCTATGCAGATACCAAGCGTAAAAAGCGGCAAGCCCCATTGCCAGGAAGGCTGAAATCCACGCGGCCAATTTCCAAAAGTACGGACCCGAGAATTCCAGAGGAGGCAGTATGTCCTCGGGAGAAGAATCTTTTTCTCCCAAAGAAGAGAGAACCGTCAGCACCTTTTCGGAACGGAATTCCCGGCCGCTCGCGTCCTTCCAGGAGATAGGAAGCGAGAATTTCCCGGGAGCGTAATAGGCCGCCGTGATTTTCAAAGAATCTTCGGAGGATTCGTAGGACAATATCTCCAACAAAGGAAGATCGGGAGAATTCGGATCCGGATGGATCCCCTTGGACAAGGGTTCGGATAGGACTATCTCCCCTTTTTGAAAGATTAGGGAATATTCCGCATTCTCTCCTATAGATACCTTTTCCGGAATCCAAGCCTCTTCCCAAGCGAAAACGGGAGTAGCTATAATTAAAAAAACATAAAATACAATGATCTTACGAATCTCGGGAAAATGTCGGCGCAAAAAATCGGCTCTCATCCGAGACTTCTCCAATAGGATAAAAGTCGGGAGGGGTCGGACTCGCTACCATCCAACTCCAAATACCGGGACTTGAACAATTGCTCCAAATTCGAACGTATATCCCCTTCTCTTGTTCTAGGCATGCTTTCCGTCTCCGGGTCTTTGCCTCTAAAATAGGAAAGCATGTATGCGGGAGCGGAAAACTCGAGGGGATCCAGGAATCGGATCGCATGTAGAGCGTGGAATTTTCGAAGACCAGTGAGTTTCCGGAGAGAAGGCAACCCGTGAAAATCGGATAGAATATAGGAGTCCGTGTATTTCCGGATCCGATTCTTCAATAAGGTATAAGGAATTTTCGGATCCGTTTTCTTTTTGTTATGGGAAAAGCTTCTCGCCTTTTCCAAGGCGGGAATCGCCTCTTCTATCGTACGAAGATAACCGGTTTCCCATTCCATTTTGTCCGAATAGAGAAATATCTTCGCAAGATTTCCTTTGCGAACATATAGAAGTACAAGCAAGGCAAGTACCTGAAACGCATTCTCCGCCTTGGTCCATTCCGAACTGCTCCAATCCATGGATTCGGATACGTCCAGAAAGAATACGCCTATCCTCTCTTTCTCCTCGTTGAATTCCCGCACATGCAATTCTCCCAAACGGGAGGTAACGTTCCAATCGATAAGACGAGTATCGTCCCCGACCGAATAAGGGCGAACGTCTTTGAAATCCACTCCCCTGCCCTTTCGGGAACTAATGGCAGTACCCTGCCTTTCTCGGAGAGAAAATCCTCTTTCTTTGAAATCCAAAAGCTGGACTAAGCCTTGGTATTCTTTGCGAAGCATAATGTTTTTCCGATCAGAGCACCTGTGTCGCATCGGACACGATGCGAATGACCGACTCCACGCCTACGTCCTCGGAAATCGCCTCGAATGTAAGGAGAATCCTATGCCTTAATATTTCGGGTAACGATGCCTTAACGTCTTCGGGAACGACGTAATCCCTGCCGTCCCAAAGAGCCCGAGCCTTGGAGGCCTTAAGAAGACTGAGGCTCGCACGAGGAGAAGCGCCGTGTCTCACGTATGGCAGAAGTTCCGGTACCGTTTTTTCTTCAGGCCTTGTGTTTCTCACAAGTCTTACAATATAACTCTTGAGCTTTGGTTCCACATGCACTCGATCCACTAGTGAGGATACCTTTAGGATATCCTTGGAACTTGCGATTTTTCGAATACGCTTAGGAGTCGGATTCAGATTACCGTGTTGTTCCAGAATGGAAAGTTCCTCGTCCATATCGGGATACTCCACCTGGACTTTCATAAAGAAACGATCCATCTGAGCTTCCGGAAGCGGATAAGTCCCGTCCTGATCGATTGGGTTTTCGGTCGCCAAAACCAAAAAAGGTCTCTCCAGAGGAAAAGTATTCTCCCCTATGGTGACGGTTTTCTCTTCCATACATTCCAAAAGAGCCGACTGTACTTTGGCCGGAGCTCTATTGATCTCATCCGCCAAAAGGACTCCCGTAAAGATAGGACCTTTACGAGTATGAAATTCACCGTTTTTAGGATTGAATACGACCGTTCCCACAAGATCCGCTGGCAAAAGATCCGGAGTGAATTGCACTCTCTTGAAATCCAGATCCAAAGCGGAAGATAAGGATTTGGCCAGAAGAGTTTTGGCCAAACCGGGCATCCCTTCCAATAAAACGTGGCCCTGGCAAGCCAACGAGATAAGAAGATTCCGAATCACCGAGTCTTGCCCGGTGATTTCTCGCGTAAGCTCCTGGCGAATCTTATCCAAGACTTCTTTAGCGAATTTGATCTCCGCTTCCGCTAAGGGCGAATTCTCTTGTGTGTTTGTTGGAGATTCCATATTATAATAACCTAATTAACGCTCGGCAGTCCAACGTCCCGAACTATTCGTCCCCTGATAGGCGCCCAGTATTTTCTTACCGTCCAGATCGCCGGTATACGTTTGAGTAAACGGAGTATTGCTTCCGATCTCCGAACATCTGGATCCGCTGCAGGAACGGATAAAACGTATGGATTTTCCGCTTACTCTGACTCCTGTTAGGATCTCGTTGGATCCCCTACCCCAATTGGTGAATCTCATAGTAGCGCCGATCCCGCCGGTTTTTCTGGGAAAAATGCTTAGCGCACCCTTATGCACTCCCACCTGGAGTTTATAAGTTCCTACGAAAGCCTTTTCCGCATCCGATAAAGGAACTTCAGAAGTACCCAAACTTTGGGCGTCTTCGATAAATTCTATCTTCTCTACGGTTTCCAAGGGAATCTCGGAATCCGGATCCTTAAGAACCACTTTTTTGGAATCGATGGAAACCAAGGTCCCTTCCGTAAAAGAGCCGCTATACGTGACTTTGGCTCGTCGATCGACCGAAGAACACCCCTTGGTACAATATCCTAGAATATAGAACAAGGGGGCCGCGATGAGAAAGCCCAGGAGAATTTTTTTTATATCCGCTCTGCCGATGGTCTGTTGCAAACTTTATATTTCCTGAATTATAGAATCGTCGGGCAGATTCCTTTCGCCCGACTATAACCTGAATTTTCGAATATGGAAAGAGAGAATTATTTGCACCCCTGCAATTCGCCCATCTTGGCGTTTTCTCTTCCGTTCACGAAGAATTTCTTACCTTGGGGAGTCGTCCAGCAATCGTTCTTGGCGTTTGTTCCCGGCATAACCGGACCTTGACCGATTTTAGATCCGGATTCGTCGTATTCGATGGCCGTGGTCTCGTTCAGAATCTCGAAAGTCTTCTTTCCGTTTTTGTAATAAGTGAAGGGTAGGTCCGGCTTGTATTTGGCCTTGAGTTCGTCGGTCTTCTCGTCCATAAGCAGAAGATCGAACATCAGCTTTCCTTTTCCGACAAGCTGACCGTCCTTGTCGTAGACTTCGGCGGAGGACATCATCATCTCGTTCATCATGGCTCCCTTATAAGCGGGATTACCGTTACTCCAATAGAATTTCCAATCCCCCTTACGAGTATGGTCCCTTTGACCTTCCGCAAATACCTTACCGTTTTTATAATATTCTTTCCAGGCTCCGGTTCTTAGGGACTTCTTTTCGGCGCCGGTTCCCTTTGGAGTGTAGGAACCTTCGGATTGAAGCTGACCGTTATCGTAGGAATTTTTCCAATAACCCGTCTTAAGATCGTCGGTATAATTTCCTTCGGAAGATACAGTCGAACCGTCTTTGAAATAATTGATCGCTTTACCGGATTTTTTACCGTCTCTGAACTCGGTTACAGCTTTCTTAGCTCCGTCCTCGTCGTAGTATTCCTTCCAAGTTCCGGTCTTTTTGTCGTCGGTATATTGGCCTTCTTCGCTCAGAACACCCTTGTCCGTCTTGGACCAGTACGGGCCATTCTTCTTGTCCGCTTTATAAAGAGTGCTTTCTGTCTGAGTTCCGTCCTTAGCGAGTTTCTTTTCCTCGCCTTCTTTCAGGCCGGCTACGTAAGGGGACTCTCTCAGAGTTTCTCCCGTTTCATAGAGAGTCTTCCAAATTCCTTCCCGCTTATCGTCCTTATAATCTCCGACTCTTACTAAAACGGAGAATTTCTTTTTCTGGGCGTCTTCCTTCTCCACATATTCTTTCCAAGAACCGTTGCGTTTGAGTTTCTTGATCTGATCCGGGGTTAAAGAAGAAACTTGGTCCGGTGTACAGGGCTTTCCGGAACAATCCAAGGTCACTGGACCTTCGGCTTTCAGATTGAACGTTTCCTTGAACTTTTCGACCCTGAGATTGGGTTCCAGAATCTGGTATTCCTGGTCCTTGCCTTTATTTTCCACCATAGCAATGGTGGAACAGCCGAATAGAATGGAGAGAAGCGTCGCCTGGGATATAATTTTTTTCATAAGAACTCCGTAGGAAGAAATCTAACTCAACAAAATTAAGCCGAGTCGAGATGCTCGTCAACCTCCTTTCCCGACCGATCCCTCGGAGGAAAGCGTTCTTAGAGTCTTAGTCTCCAGGATACCGCATTCTAAGGAAACGGAGAAAAGGTCGATAGCAGTCCACCGCCATATGCCCGCTGTCCGCAAAAGCGTTACAATCGTAATCTTTCGCTTCCGTCATATCGATGATAGGGATTCCGAATTTTGCATTGATCGGACGGATTCTTTCCCACCAAGGGGCCGGGATCCCCAATTCTGCGAGTAGATCTTCCAAGGGCAGGGAAACTTCGGGGCGGACTACGATAGTGGGAACTCCTTTCGATTTTACGAGAGAGAGAATATCCTCGTAGAATTCGAACTGCATTTCGGAGGGAGCGTATTTGGGATAAATCCACCCGATAGTTCGAGCGGAACTTGCTTCTAACTTTCCGAAATCCTTCTCCACAAATCCTCCCGCGGGAGAGATGGCGTTTCCTTTGTCTTTATGTAGAGAATCTACCGTAAGTTGTTTGATCAACTCCGCCTGCTCGTATTTCTTGCTGGTCAAATGATAAATCACGTTGGCGATATAGGGCTTGTTCTTACTTACTCCGAAGAAATAATTCGCTAGATAATAGTTCACATTCTCTCGGCCTAGATCCCATGCATGGGTGAGAATAAAACGTAAATCGAAACTGTTTGCCAGATTCGATTTTTTGAAAGTAGTGCTATTGGCGTTGAATTGAAAAGGGTCCGCCTCCAAAACCAGATAGTCCGGCTTCACTCCGCCTTCGAATAATCTCTCCAGAAAATACAAATAATAGGCAGGGGTGGTGACCGCAGATGAGAGATTATAGACCTCCCAATCCGGATAGAAATCCAGTATCTCGCTATTCTTGAAGTAAAGCATCCGGGAAGATCCCATGAGAAGAACGAGTTTCTTGCTCGGCTTTTCGGGAGCGTTTTTACCGTATTTAGAGATCATCTCCTTAAGGAGATCCTGTTTTACATCGTAATAAATATAGGTGAGCTCTACCTTCACGTAATCCCGGACCTTGTCCAGGAAGAAGAGCTTGTCCACAAGAAAGACGAAAAGAAAAAGTGCGACTGGATAAAGAAGAAAAGGACGAGTGAAAAAGTTCAACTTCTCTTCGGTTTCTAACTCGGAAGAAGACACGAACTCAAGACTCCCCGGCGTACCGGGGATGTCAATCGGAAAGATTTTACGCTGTGGCGAGAGTTTCCGTGGATTTGCGACGTTTCTGAAGATCGCTCAGCCACTCTTCGGAACTCTTGATATAACCTACCAAGCGCTTTACGTAAGCCCTGCGTTCCGGATGTAGGATCTCTCGCGCCTCTCTTACGATCTCTTCGACGATCTTGATATGAAAGGAAAAATGACTGGTGAACAGATTGAAATAATCTCTTTCCGTTGAGGTCCAATCTTTGGACTGGATATCTTTTAAGAAGTCTTCCATCTTAGCGATGTCCGCGTCGAAATCGGATTCATAAGGGGAATTCAAGATCGAAATCGTATCCGTTATATCCGTTAAACTTTGGAAGTATGTCTCTAGTTCGGGAAAATTCACTATTACTACCACCTCGAAAAGCAGTTCACGGCTTCTGCTCCGGGAGGAAAGGTGATTGCCTCTGCTCGTCGCGGAGAGACCGCGAAAACCCATGAGTTAGGGCTCTAATGTCATTTTTTTTTGGGAGCCCGAGAGTTCAAGTAAAAAAGGGGAGCTTAAGCGAAAATGGACGACTGGAAACTTACTCTATCCGGGGAGATGACGCACAATAGAGAGCGATTTTTTCGGAAAAATCAGCAAATAATTCGAGCAAATGTTCATTCTTTCTTTCCCATGGCATCTCGAAAAAAGTTTCCGTCTCCTCATCAGTTAGGAAATCACTTAATCTAAGAATTGTATCCTTGTGATGCTTAATATATCTGTCTGTTAGTACATCCGAATATTTGCTCGCGAATCCGCATTTGCAATTTTCATTAACAATTTTTGTAATATGAGAGATTCTATCCAAAGCTAATTCATGTTCCGTCTTAGCTATTCGCTCGTGCTGTAAATCTAAACGCTTCCCAGAGTGTATAGATAAATGAAAATTATGCTTTGCGTCTATCAAAACCACCTTAAAGGTCTTATCTTCATCGAAGAAGCCTATAATTCTTCCGTTTGCCTTAGAAATCGAAAATTGATAGATTTCATAATCGTCCGCTTCATATTTCTGGGGAATAAATCTTCGATAAAACTCTTCCTTTGAAAAATAGACATTCGCGTCTCCCCATGGGATTTTATGAAAATGAGATTTTTCTTTGGTTCTGCCGTTATCTTCCAAATCTTTTACAGTCAACTCACTTAAAGAACGTAAGGCTTCGACAAAGGCCCCAATCCAATTCTGCGTTAAGGGTGGTTGACAATCGAAACCGAAATTTTCTGTATCCTTGAATAAGGAGAATGAAAAAGAAATATATGAGGATCTAGGATTAAAATTTCCCGGCCTAATTTTACTGGCTTTGTGATCGCGAGGAGAAGGGATCCGACTCATTTACACA
The DNA here is from genome assembly GCF_000306115.2 of Leptospira wolffii serovar Khorat str. Khorat-H2. Classification (NCBI taxonomy): domain Bacteria; kingdom Pseudomonadati; phylum Spirochaetota; class Leptospiria; order Leptospirales; family Leptospiraceae; genus Leptospira; species Leptospira wolffii. The sequence continues at coordinate 117,933 of NZ_AKWX02000013.1, read as the reverse complement.
AGGCGGGCTCGATAATAAATCGTCATATCGGATTCTTGGATATAATTTTCCGATGACTGATAGGATGGTATATCCGCTCTTGCCTTTAACCAAGGATCCTCTTTATGAGTCATATCTTCCAATTCCGAGCCGCTATACTTCATGTATACGTCCAAAACCTCGTTAACATGAAATAGGATTTCAGGAGAAAGCAAGGAATTTGTTCTGGTGATATCGCCCAGCGTCAAGGAATCGTACATACCTTTATCTTTCTTAAATTTGTCAAAAACGGGTCTTGATGCCGGCCCATGCACCCAGGCCTGGATATAATATAATAGCTTATGAAGCTTTAATATAGATATCGGCTTCTCGATCTCCTCTCCTTTGGATACGAGCAATTCGATCACCGTGTCTATATTTGCAGGATTTTCTATATTTAGATAAGGTTGTTCGTATGGCTCGATCTGCATTGAATAAACCCTTTATATTAGAAATCGGCAATATAAAGGCGAAGATGAGTAATTTTCAAAGTCAATAGAATTTTTGACGTTTTTTATTCGGGAAGCGGAATATCAATTCCTCATTAAGTATTGTAGAAGGTGCATGCTTTCCTCGTCCCAACCTTCGGATGCCGCCTCTACCCAATGATCGAATTTTTCTCCCACCGGATAACCTGAATTGGTCAACTTCAAAACGGTTCCTTCTTCTCCGTCCTTCTCGAACTCCAACTTCAATTCGATATCGCCCGCAGGATGATCCTGCCATTCGAGTATCAGTTCTTGGAAAGGAACGATCTTCTTATAAATTCCGGTGGAAGTAAGTTCTCCTTCCGGACCTAGATTCCAAGTCCAGGAGAAGCTCGCTCCGATCTTAGGACGCCCTGTCACCTTGTCCGCTAACCAATGGATCAACTCCTCGTTAACCGTAACGGCGCTCCAAACTTTTTCCAGAGGATAGTCGTATCGGAATTCTTTGATTATGCTTCTGGTCTCCATGATCGAATCTTTCTCCTCAGTGAAAATCCTTATAGAGTTTCTTAAATAGCACCTTTTCCAAGAAAGAAGGGGAGATATTTCTCATCCATTTCAGGAACAATCCGCTCTTATCCATCACGACCAAGCGGGACTTGGGATTCTCGACCGCCTCTATCATCTTTTCTGCAACTTCTTTGGGAGACTTACTCTTGCCTGAATAATGGGATTCTCCCAATTTATTTCCGTCCCCGTCCAAACCGTTAGCGCGGAGATTTGTCTTGGTATAGGGCGGGCAGAATATGATGAAACGTAATCCATCCTCCATCAGTTCGATACGTGCCGATTCCATCACCGCGTGGAGAGCGGATTTGGAGGAAGAATAGGCGCTTCTTGCAGGGATCCCATAGAGACCGCTAACGGTAGAAGTCACCATCACCGCTCCTTTTCTTTTTTTGATATAAGGAAGAAGCCTATGAGTGAGAAGTACTGGACCGAAGAAATTGATTTCAAAGGCCTTTCGGAAGGCTTCCATCTGGGTCTGGTCGAAACGGGAATGCGCGGTAACTCCGGCGTTATTGAATAGAACATCCACACCGTCCGTAAGCTTGGATAATTTGCTTACCGCCTTATTGATCTCCTTTTCGGAGGAGAGATCCACGCCGATATGAAATAGCTCCGCGGGACGACTTTCCTTGCCCTTGGAAACTTTTTTGATCAGCTCCGGCTCGGTCCGGGAAAGATTGATCAGTCGGCAAGGTATACGGGATAAAATCTCAAGCAAGGCCTCTCCAATCCCTGAGGAGCCTCCTGTGAGAACGATGGTTTTGCCTTTCCAGGCATCGATCCGCATTACCGCTTATCCTTCTTCCGTACCCGACAGATTCAAGGATTTTTTATCCGATTAATGAACGACGGATTGATCGGATTTGTGAGCTTCCACTTCGTCCTGTATCAACCTCGCTTCCGCACGGAAGGCTATATATGACCAAACCCAAGTGATAAAGATGGAAACCTTATTCTTAAATCCTACTTGGTAGAATATATGAACGAAGAGCCAGGCCAACCATCCGAATAGTCCCTTCATTTTCCAGGAACCGACCTGGGCCACGGCATCCTGCCTTCCGATAGTCGCCATGCTGCCCTTGTCCACATAACGGAAGACTTTTCTCTTCTTGGATTTCAGATCTCCTCGAATCAAGGAAGCCACGTATCTTCCCTGTTGCATCGCCACGGGAGAAACTCCCGGGAGCGGTCTTTCCAATCCTTTGGAATAATTCGCGATGTCTCCGATGACGAATACTTCCGGATGGCCTTCTATATTACAATATTCGTCGACCATGACTCGGCCCATTCTATCCGTAGGAACTCCCAAAGCCTGGCCGATCGGATTGGCCTGAACTCCGGCAGCCCAAATGATATTCGAGGTAGGAATGACCCGATTCTCCAGATGCACTCCCTTCTCGTCTATGTCCAAGACCTTGGTGCCAGTGAACACTTCCACTCCCCTTTTTTCGAGTCTCTTCTTTGCGAATTCACCTAACGTAGGATCGAAGGTCGCCAAAAGACGGGGAGACGCCTCGATTAATGTGATTTTAGCGAGCCCCGGATCCATGGTATGGAATTCGTTTCGCACGATTTCGTGGGAGAGTTCCGCAATGGAACCGGCGAGCTCCACGCCCGTAGGTCCTCCGCCTATAATCACGTAATTCAGGAGTTTTTTCGCCGTCTCGGGATCTCCGGCCAATTCGGCCTGCTCGAAGGAAGTTAGAATCTTAGTGCGAATCTGAAGCGCATCCTTTAAGGTCTTCAGTCCGATGGAATATTTCTGCCAATGATCGTTCCCGAAATACCCGGCCCTAGCCCCCGCCGCCAATATTAAATAATCATAATGCTCTTCATGGCCCTGAAAATAGACCATCTTGCCCGCTATGTCGATTCGGTCCACTTCACCCAGATATACGGTTACGTTCTCCCTATCCCCCACTATGGAACGGGTGGGGATCGCAATATCGGCAGGACTTAAGACCGCCGTTGCAACCTGATACAGCAGAGGTTGGAATAAATGGTGGTTTTTTTTATCTATTACGATGATTTCCAGATTCTCTTCGTCAGAGAGCTTTTTGATCGCCTGCAATCCGCCGAAACCGGCTCCGATCACGATTACCCTTTTTTTCTCTTTTTTATCAGCCATGCTTAACTCCGTTTTTGCTCAGAACGAACTCCAGAAATCCCTCGGAAGCTTCCGTAACGATCTGCTGGACTTCTTCGAAATCCTTTAAAGTTCCGTAATAAGGATCCGGGACGTCCGACTCTTTATTCTGCCCCTTCTGGAACTTTCTGAATAGATGTATCTTTTTTCTTTCTTCTTCGCTTGATGTAAGTGCGAGAAGATCCTTTTGGTTGGATCTATCCATCGCCAGAATATAATCGAAATCGACGAAATCAGATCTGCGAAATTGACGCGCTTTGTGGACAAGCTCTATACTCTTTTTCCTTGCGGTTTGCCGGGTGCGAGGATCTGCCAATTCTCCCAAATGATAACGAGAAGTTCCGCAGGAATCGATTTCAAAGTTCCCAAGCAGGCCTTTCTTGGTTACGAGGTCCGTAAATGCTCCTTCGGCAGCGGGGGAGCGACAGATATTGCCCAGGCAAACGAAAAGCACCTTCGTCAAAGAGGAGGATTCCAACATATGCGAAAAACCTTATTTGGTTCCGATTCTCTCCCATAGGAATTCGGGGATCGAACGCATCAGCACTCCGATAAGAGCCCAAGGGAACCAAGGCACGGTCGCCGACCTAGTTCCGGATTCAATCCTATCGTAGATCTTTTTAGCTCCTTTTTCGACGGAAACCACAAAAGGTCGGGAAGCCAGTTTTTGGTTGATAGGAGTATCTATGAATCCCGGATGAATCACTGTGACCTTAATTCCCGAACTCTTCAGTTCCCCTCTTAACGCCTCCAAATAAGTGGAGACTGCGGCCTTAGAAGTAGAGTAGCTCGCGGAACCGGGTAAGCCTCTAAAAGAAGCAACCGATGAAATTCCGACGATTTGTCCTTTCTTTTGGGAGCGAAATAAACTCTGCAAAGAGGAAATCCCCGCCATAAGCCCGATTAGATTCGTATCTATCACCTTCTTGTCCGCTTCAAAACTCTTGACTCCGAACGAAGAGCTGGTGGAAATTCCGGCGTTCGCTATAAACAAATCCAAACCACCCAAGTCCTTCGCTAGCTTGGGAAGAATTTTAAAATTCTCTTCCGGATTCGAAACATCCAATGAAGCGACGATCACCTTGCCTCCCGCCCCATAGCCTCGGATCTCTTTTGCAAGATCTTCCAAAACTTTTTTACGACGAGATGTCAGGGCCACGTCGTGCCCTGCTTTGGCGTATAATTTCGCCAATTCCATTCCTATTCCGGAACTTGCTCCGGTGATGATGACTTTCTTCTTATTTGGGCTTATAGACATTAGAATTAACCGCCACGTTATTCATTAAATTAGTTTACCCCATAGCCGGGAAAGGAAATATTTTACCTGCAAGTATACCCGGAGTTATAAGCTTCGGCGAAGCGACCGCGTTTTGTCGGATATTTCCTCCCCTTCCGGGCGGTAAGAGATGCGAAATTTGGAACAAGAGCTAAAATCTAAAGAAGAAGAAATCCAAAAGCTCCGGGAAATCATCGGTCTATACGAGAGAGTCTCCAAATTAGGAGAAGAAGAACTTCTTGCTGCCGAACTTACCCTAAACGCACAAGAAACCACGGCCAATCTTGCAAGAAGCGAACTCATAGAAATGAGGGACCGCTTCAAAGGGATCGGCCAAGTAGATACGGAACGAAAGAACGCGATCCTAGAAATCGTAAACGATAAACAGGCCCCTTTACCCAGCCTCGCAAGCAAGTTCGAGGAGATGGGGAAAAAAGACGATTATTTCTATTCGGACTTTTTTAGAATCGTAGCCAACCTAGACCTCCCCGAATCGGAAGCCAGATCCCTTTGGAAGGAAATCTATACTCACGCGGAAGGCTTAAGCAAGCAACTAGGCAGAAGCATGAACTTCGTGGTGGCCCTGCTCGACTTCATTTATCTCAAGAACCGATTGATCGAAAATCCCAAGATCGTGGATATGTATTCCTTCGAGGAAATCATTCTGAATGCGGTTATAGACGAAGGCACGGGCATTTACAATCGCCGATACTTCAACCTGGTACTCAATAAAGAAATCACCAGAAGCAAACGTTACAAAAGAAGCTTCTGCTTATTCCTTTTCGATTTGGACAATTTCAAGAGAATCAACGATACCAAGGGGCATGAATTCGGAGACGATATCCTAAAATTGGTCGCAGGGACCCTGATGTACGCTTTCCGGACTGAGGATATCAGTTGTAGAGTCGGAGGAGAAGAATTCGCCGTCATTCTTCCGGAAACCACAAAGGCCAACGCTAAGATCGCCATAGATCGTTTCAGAACTTATTTGAGAAATTCTTCCAAGAACGATTTCGGAATAGAAGTCACCGTCTCGGGAGGGGTTTCGGAATATCCTTCGGATTCGGAAGACGGAAGCCGTCTCTACTCCGTTTCAGATTCCAGATTGTACGAAGCCAAGGCCGCAGGAAAGGATAGGATTTCCTACTAGAATCGATTATTCTGCGTCTTGGATCTGGTATTCGATTTCCTTGGTAGTGATCTCGTTCAGTTTAGAAATCAATAATTCGTTGGTATTCGCAAGCCTATCTGCAAGGATTCTGACCATCTTTGCAGCGAATTCCGGATTAGCGATCAGATATCTCTCCAATTGTTGTTTGGATTCCACCGCGACCATCTCCGTATCCAAGACCGCCCTCGCAGTCGCAGTTCTGGGCTTAGACCGGAACAAAGCCATCTCTCCGAAAAAGTCTCCCTTCTTCATCAAGGCAAGGCGAGTCGCGGAGTTCTTATGAGTGAAGAATATTTCGACGGTTCCGGAGAGAATAATATACATGGAATTATTCGTTTCTCCTTCCCTAAAGATGATCTGTCCTGCCTGGATGCTGATTTTATTCATGATTGCGCGATTTCCAATTCCGTTTGCTTAACCTAAAGCCTTTCCTAACGGAAAGCTCCAGACTATCTGACTGCGATTCCCGAAAAAATCCTAGAGGGAAAAGAAAAGCCCCGTCCTTCTTTAAAGATCGGGAAACGAGTTGCGAATCTCGAGCCCGAAGGAGGAAGGAACTCCCTCCCCTACTCCTATAACCCACAAAACACCCCGCCTTCGAAAGAATTATGTCTCATTTTAGAAGAAGGAACTCCTTCCTTGTGAGGAGTTCCTTCCTGCTTAGGACATTCCGTTTCTGAATTTAGGATCAACCACCACTCCGGATTCACGGATTTCCGAAAGAGCGGTCGCATACGCCAAAAGGATCCGGAGAGCGAATGTGCTCCTTTCCCGGATGTATCTATCCTCATCGGAAGCCGGCTCTGCCCCGAGAAGCAAATGCTCCGCATCTCGGAAAATCAAATGTTCCGGAATATAGCATATCTTACTATTCTTGTAACTGCTTCCTCTTAGCTCCTGGATCGGAAAAGCTCCTCCTCGTCCGGAGGAAACGGAAGCCAATAATGCCGGCTTGTGTCCCATCTGTGCAAGCCCAGCATGCAGGAAAAAATTCTTAATCGCGGGGCTTGCCATTCCGTTATACTCGGGAGTGATGATCACGAATCCTTCCGAATTCTTTAGATTTTCGTCTATCGGCTTCCAAACTCCCTCCCAAACTTCCTTGGAAGAAGGAGTCTCTTCCCAAAGAGGAAGCGGATTCTTTCCCAAGTCCAGGGTCCACACGTCCACGGACATTTCCTTCAATTTGGAGGATAAGAATTCTCCGACCTTGGAAGATTCGGATTTAGTTCTAAGCGAGGAAACGATAACGCCGATTTTCATTGAGTTCCTTAAAGAATAAGAGTTCTAACGATCTATGTTAGGAATAAATAGACTGTTACGAACAGATTCGAAGAAACGGCGTTTTCTCCAATCAGAAAAAAGATCGGCTAACTCAATCCGTATTTTTTCTTCAGGGAAGACAAGTCTCTCAGAAAGGATTCCCTATTCTTAGAGCTTAAAACCCTCAAATCCAAGACGACTCTTTCCGCAGGCTTCCGGGGTGAAATCGTTTCACCCCCTCGTCCTTCTTTTTTCTTGAGAAGGGTTTCCAGATTTTTCACGGACGGATCCGACCCGCTCTTAATCAATTCGGAGACAGATTTCTGGTCCAGACGCGCAATCGAGCTGAGTTGCTTTACGTATCTTTCCGTATATCCCAGGATTTTACCCACTTCTTCCGCGGTTTTCTTCCTTTCCTTTCTAAGGAACTGAATCGCTCTACCGATCTCCCAAGGGTTCAGACTTTTTCTCTTCTCGTTTTCCGCGAGAGCCATCTCGTAACATCTATCCTCGGAAGCGTCCGTCTCCACGGTCGGTATAGATTTCCAACCCAATACCTTGGCCGCCTGGAATCTTCGCTCTCCCGCAACAATCTGGAATTTTTTACCCACTTTGCGCACAACGATGGGCTCGATAAGGCCCAAGCGCTTCATGGACTCCACAAGATCTCCGACTTCCTCTTTTCCGAAGATTCTAGGTTGGTCCGGATTCGTTACGATATCGGAAACTTGTATTTCCTTCTTGGAAGTTTCCTCTCCTCCGAATGCGGTGAGTAAATCCAATCCCGCAAAATCAGCCCTTTTCGCCATTGGCTCTCCTCACCACTTCTTCCGCCAGAGTGGAAAACATCTGCATCGCTTTCGGATCGTATTCCGACAATAATTTCCTCTTCGCTTGGGATTGAGGAATAGCTTCTCTTCTGTAAACTACGGACTCGAATACAGGGAAATATTTACGGATCGCATCGGCAAGCCCGGAGAGAGCTCTTGAGTCCTCATACTGATTCAAGACAGCGCCCAAGAGACCTAGTTCGGGATTCGCCTTCTTTTTGATCTTCTCTATCGTGCCGTGAAGATCCTTAAGACCCTGCACGCTGAACGCGCGGGTCTGTATGGGAACGAGAACCAAGTCCGCAGCGATCAAAGCATTCTCCAGAATCAGACCCAAAGAAGGAGGACAATCTATGATGATATACTCATAAGCGGAACGGATCGGCAATAATGCGTCTTTCAATAATTCGAAATCGTCCCTCTCGTAAGGAGTCGTAAAATTCGCCAGATGTATGGAAGAAGGAACCAGGTCCAGATCCGGAGCGAGACTCACTACGATCTCGGAGACGGGCAGCTTGGGCTCTCCGCGGTATCCTAGAGTATGAAAAACGGATTTGTCGGTCTGTCCTACATACAATTGGGTGATATTGGCCTGAGCATCCCAATCTATTAACAGCACTTTCTTTCCCGATCTCGCTAAGGCCTCGGCTAAGCAAATGGAGACTGTGGTTTTACCTTCTCCGCCTTTTTGGTTGGAGACCGCAATAATGACCGATTCGAAGGAGTGCTTCTTTCTCTTTTGGAAATACTTATCCAGAACTTCCTTCTTGTATTTTCCTTTGGAATCCTTGGGTAAAGACCAGGCTTCCGCTTTTTCCAAGAACTCGGCTTCGGAGTCGAATGCGTATTCGCTCACGACTTCATCTATACTTAAAACCCTAGCTTTCAAAGATCCGGCCACAGTTTCTTGTTTCCATGATTTGAGGAATTTGTCAAGAAAACCTATGTCTCATTCTATTAGAAGAGGCAAAAAACCGAATTGCGGCGATAGGGGAGGGGAGGAATCTGGGACGTTCTTGTCAGAAAGGCCAAAACGCCTTCGAGGGTGAAATCGTTTCACCCTCTGTCCAATTGCAAAGATCGAATGAAAAGAAACATACTTTCAATATTCCTCTTCCTCTTAGTCGTATCCTATACCCGAATCCATTCCCAGGAAAAAAAAGAACCCCAGATCCCCTTATCCCCGACTAGGCCGGAAGAATATGCCGCATCCAAAAATCCCGAGCCCTCCGCCTGGTACAAAAAAATTCTCTCTAGAAGTTCTTTGTCCCTACTCTACGGAGAAAACGGAGGCCAACATATCTTCGAATCCGGGATCAAATACCCGAATCTTTCCGGAATCAAAGCGGGTTCACGGATCACATATAATCGGGAATTCCAATACATGGGATTCGAAGCCAAACATTGGTGGGATAGCTGGGAATTCGGATTGGGATATAGGACCACGGGAAGATATGTGAGAACGGGAGAGGGGAGGGACGAAGATTTCTCCCTCTATAATTTAAGCAAAGAACAGGGTACTAAGATAGACTTCGCGAATTGGAGCTTTCGCGATTCTCCTTATACTTTTATCGGGTCCCAAAATTTCGCGGACGGAAGAGGTAAGCTCAAAATGAAGGAGGACAAAATCAGCCTCAGCGTCCGAAAATATCTGGGATCATCCGGACCGGATTCCAGAAAACAAGGAAGCGGAATGTTTCTCTCGGCAGGAGCTCATTACTCGTTCTTTAAATATTATCTCTACGACGTGGACCAATGGATCGCAACTTCTCCGGTCACTTACGGAAACATAGGAATCGGCCTCAGTTATTCCAACTCGACCTGGGAATTTCCCTTAGGAGTAGGATACAGATACTCGGACGGCAAATGGATTTTAGAGGGAGCGTTCTTAGGGAACGTATGGTATTCCCATATCAGGGATTATCACTATCATAGAAATCTAAACTTTATAGGGGATTCCTCCGGATATGGTGTGGAAACTCATTTAGGTGCGGGCTATATCCTGGAGTCTTGGCTATTCTTCCTGAAACTCACTGAAAATCGACTCTACGGCTCGGGGACTTTCACGACCAAGGGAGGAATCGATTTCGAGGATATAAAATCCAATTACTCAGGATCCTTCCGAAATTATCTGAGCACGAAACAATTTTCCGTGGAGCTACAGGCCACTAGCTTTTTGGACTGGCTTTCCAGATAAGATGTCCTATCTTTTAGCTTGTCCGCGCCGTTACCCTGTCTAATCTCAGCAACAGAAGGAGTGCTTGCTTCTTCTAGTAAAAATAGATAACGGACTCTGGCGTTTGAAAAATAGACTCCTTCTTCTCAATCTCGGCGGACCTCGAAGTACCGAGGAAATCCCTAAATTCCTAAAGGACCTATTCGAAGACCCCTTGGTATTCGATCTTCCCTTACCTGAATTCTTAAGAATACGTTTAGCTCGCAAAATTGCGGAAAGTCGCGCAAAGAAAGTCGCCGAGACTTACGCATCCATGGGCTTCGGAGGAGGCTCTCCTCTGGTGGAAGAGACGGAGAAACAAGCGGAAGAGCTACGCAAGCTACTGGAAGAATCCGGAGAACGTTGGGAAGTCAAGACCGCAATGTGCTGCGGATATCCTGACCTCCGAGAATTGCCCAAGGAATGGACGGATCCTAATTTAGGAGTCGTCATTCTTCCTTTGTTTCCTCATTTTTCCAGATCTACCGTACTCTCCACAGCCATGCTTATGGAGAAGAACCTCGGATTCTGTCCCGCCTCTTCCCGCGGATGGGTCCGACCTTTTTCGGATAGACAGGAATACCTACATTCCATTCGGGACCTAATATTAGATTTCTTTAATGGCTCTCTAAGGAAAAACGGGTTTTTGCACTATGAGCCCGCCACCATACCTGACTGGCAAAATCTGGACTTGGTTTTTAGCGCTCACGGTATCCCCTTGAGACTGATCCGAAAAGGCGATGTTTATACCGAAGAAGTGGAAAAAAACGTGGAGGCTCTCGCTCAATTATTGAGAGGAAAAGGATTTCAAGGAAAAATCCATTTGTCTTACCAGAGTAGGGTAGGGCCGAGCAAATGGACTTCTCCCAACACTTTAGACAAAATCAAAGAGCTGGGCGAGACCGGAACAAAACGCGTAGCTATCTATCCTATCAGTTTCGTAAGCGACCATCTAGAAACTCTGGAAGAAATCGGAGTTCAGATCCGCGATCACGCTTACTCCTACGGGATCCGAGACTATTATAGAATACCGGCGCCTGGTTGTTATCCGACATTTTTAGAGGCCTTGGCAAAATTCGTATTCGAAGCCAGACATTCCTTAAGCCAAGGAGACTCCGGACCTTGTATCTGTAGGAGCTCCGGAGGATTTAGACCAGAGAAAGAAGGCAAGGTCTGCCATGGAGTTTAGAGGAAAGATCAGATGAAACGAACTTTAAAAGCCAAACATATCGGAGTAACGATCTCCGCGGCATTCTCGTCCGCATATAAATACCTTTCGGATCCCGGCAATTTTCACGAATGGGCCTCCGGATTATGCAAATCCATCACGCATCTGTCCGGAAACGAGTGGATGGTCGATTCTCCCATGGGAAAGGTAAAAGTGAAATTTACCGAATCCAATCCGTTCGGAATTATAGATCATTATGTGGAGTTGGAACCGGGCAAGATCGTATACAACCCGATGAGAATATTAGAAAACGAAGAAGGATGCGAAATCGTTTTTACTCTTTTTCAGACAGTGGATATGTCCGAAGAAAAATTCAAGGAAGACGAGGCCTGGGTTCGAAAAGATTTGGAAGAATTGAAAAAACTACTAGAGAAGAAATTTTCCGATTAAATCCGGGCCTACTTATCGTAGGCATAAGCCCTTTCCAAAATGGACTTCAGGCCGATTCCGCTTCTGAAATTTCCCTCCACTCTGATTTCAGGAGGAAGGATTCTATCCAGATCCCGATTAAACGCCAAAAGCTGAGGTCCGTAAACGGGGAGGACTCCTTTCCAAACGGTCACATAATGATTTAGAGGGGTTCCGCTTTCTGGAAATAATTTTTTTCTATCGTCTTCTACGATTCGGATAATTTCCTCTTCCGACTTCGAAGCTATCTCCCTATCTCCCGCTCCTCCGAAAATATACGTTTCGGAATGAATGCCTGCCGAAGTTCTGCTAGGAAATATAAAATCGTTCATCAAAATTCCGCGCACCCTAAACCCCATTTCGGAGGAAAAGCTCTTGTGATCCTTGGGAAATAGGATCCCGAAACCTTTTTTGCCGCTCAGAACCGAATCCGTCCCGAATCGAGTGACAGAAACTATCGGAAGGGTATCGAGCATACCTTGGTAAGCTCTTAGTTCCGGAAAATCGGATTTTAAAATCTTTAAAGTGGCGTTCAAGCCGGTAGTGATCGTAATTGCGGACTTAGGATAAGATTTTCTCAATTCTTTCAAACTCGCGATTTCCTGTTTGAATCGAATCTTTCCTTTTTGCGAGACCCTAGCTTCCAATGCACCGAGTAAGGAACTAAGTCCTCCTTTAAAACTAACAGTCCCTCTTCTGCCCGGCTGTAATTTGGGTTTATCTTTCCCCTTCGAAGCATAGATGCGAATATTCTTCCAGAGAGGAACATCTTCGGGGAGAAATTTTCCAAGGACGAATTCCGCGGACATCACATCCAGATCTCCGGCATATATCCCGCCTAATGCCGGTTCGACGATTTTGGAAAGAGCGGGATCCCCCAACACTCTTCTTCCCCATTGGTAGATGGACTCTCCCGGAATCGGACGAGAAGGGACAGTGGCTGCCGAAAATAGAAGCCGAATCGTTTCGGTTAAGCTTAATGGAAATCTTCTAGGTCTTCCGTTCGCGAAAATGAATCTTTTCTTTGCGGAGGCGTTTGCAACGAGTATATCCAGACCCAACCGAGAGGATAAATTCTCCAACTCCCAACAATTTATAATGGCGTTAGCGGCTGTCTCTACGATTCCGTATTCCGTCTGAACGGATCGAATCAATCCTCCGGAGTTTCCTTTTTTTTCCAAAACCAATACGGACTCGCCTTTTTCTACGGCGAGAAACGCATGCAATAATCCGGTGAATCCGGCGCCGACTATAATTCGATCGGGAACAAGCTTTGCCACGGTTACATACTAGACTAGCTTCCGGACTTGGCAATTAAATCCCGGGTCGAAAGAGAATGTTGGCCGTAGTTTTTTATCAAACGGAAGGCTTAGAATTCGAAACGATATCCGAGAGTGTATTTGGTTTCCAATCCGAATGCGGAACCGCCTTGGCTGGATCCAAGCGAGGACCCTACAGGAGAAGGAACTGCGGATAAAATCACGCCTTGCTTTTTTCCGTCGGATTCGGAACTAAGACTTACACCGGAGTTAGCAAACAGATACGCATCCAAAACGTTAATGAGATAGATACCTCCCGCAACCCATAGTACGCCTTGGTACTCGTTGAAATTACGATCGGCTTCTTCTCTTTTGATACGAAAAGGATTCTGGTATTGGTCGGCGATAAATGCGGTAAGAGGATCGGTATAAACCGGAGTAGTAGTGATTTGCTGCCCCATAGACGCTAAAAATAAATTCTCTTTCGTATACGGATTGCCCAAGTTCCCGTAATCCGTTACGGAATTACGATATACTCTGAATTTATCGTAAGCTAAAAATGCCGCAAAAGCGAATAGGGTAGGATAGATAGCACCTTGAAATTTACGATTAGAGTAGAATTGTCCCCAACCGGGAATTACGGCGGAACGCATGGCCGCCTTTAACGGACGACTTCTTTGGGATCTTAGAAGTTCGTCTTGTCTACGGGCTTCTTCGAGGGAGGCTTCCTTCTCTTTTTCTTCCTGTTCCCTCTTTAGCTTTTCCTCTTGCGCCTTGGCCTGTTCTTCCTTTTCCTCTATCTCCCTTTTTTCGGTGGAGATCTTGTTTTCTTCGTCTTTGCGAATCTTTTCCTCTTCCTCGTCGTCCACGTCTTGGAAGAGAACTTTCAGCACCAGATCCTTATCGATCTTTCTTTTGCCAGCTTCGGTTTGGAGAAGAATAGAATGTTGATTTTGAGTGATGATCTCCCCTCTTACTTTTCCGCCTTCACGCAATAGGACGGTCACGGGAAAAATTCCCGTCGGTATCAGGAAAAGAATCATCAAGATGGAAATGAATCTACGAAATGAAAACATGATAAAAGCCGAACGTCGTCCTGAATTATATAGCAAATCTGACCTTTTTCGGACCAATTAAGTCTCCTCGAATTGGACGAAAAGAAATAAATTTCCTAATCACCCTATCCCTTAAAGACAAAACAGCTCAAACCCCCCGAACTTTCAGGAGAAAGTCTAAATCGACTGGGAAAAGACCTTGGTTTCCGGACTTTTTCTTCTCAATCGGAGATCCAGACCGGTGCATGCATTCCTTAAGAAAGGCTTTCCGGCTTCCGTCAGGACCAAAGTGTTTCCCTGCCACTCTATTAGATTATCGTCCTCCATGGTCTTCAAATAGAGCCGCACCTCTTCAAAAATCCCGGAGGGTAGGGTGACTCTTCCCATGGTAGAGAGCTTCAGGATCAAGTCTCTTTGTACTAAGTCTTCGGCGGACAATTTATGTCCCCTGAGGAGTGCATGACCGCTCTCGTCGATTCTTCTTTGGAACTTCTTCAGAATCTTCTCGTTTTGATGGAAGCAATCCCAACTATCCGAGATCGCAGAGACTCCCATTCCCAGAAGCAGATCCGTAGGCTTCGTGGTATATCCCATAAAATTTCTATGAAGACTTCCGTCCAGCGAGGCGGTGTAGAGGGAATCGGTTTCCAATGCAAAGTGGTCCATTCCGATTTCCTTATATCCCGCATCCAAAAACATTTCTCTCCCGATCTCGTACAATTCCCTTTTCTCTTCGCTCTTAGGAAGGTCTGCCTCCGTAAAAAGCCTCTGAGCCGCCTTGATCCAGGGAACATGCGCGTAACTATAAAATGCGATCCTATCCGGGCGTAGATCCAGGGTCTTACGTATGGTTTCTCGAATGCTCTCTCCCGTTTGGCGGGGAAGTCCGTAGATCAAATCGAAATTCACGGAGTGATAGCCGAGTTTTCTCGCTCCTTCCGTGATTCCCGCGGTCAACTCATAGGGTTGATTACGATTCACCAGTCTTTGTACTTCAGGATCGAAATCCTGGACCCCGAGACTGATACGGGAAAATCCGTATTTGCGCAAAACTTCCAACTGTGTCAGACGGGTCCTTCTAGGATCCACTTCCAGAGAGAATTCGGGATTCTCGGCTACATTCCAAGATTCTAATATTGGTTTGAGAATCGCCTCCAGATTTGCTTCGGATAAATATGTAGGAGATCCTCCGCCCAAATGCAATTCTCGCAGTTCTCTCTTGGTCAGCTCCGGAACGTCAGCCTTATACTGTTCGAACTCTTTCAAAAGAGTCAATACGTAAGGATCTTCCACAGAATGGTTTTTGGTGATCGAAGTATTACATCCGCAGAAGGAGCATAAGGTTTCGCAGAATGGGATATGCAGGTAAAGCGCAACGGAAGCGTCTTCCGGGACGAGTCGTCTGCGGATAGCGGCCACCCATTCTTCCCTAGTCGGATTATCTTCCCAGTATGGAACCGTAGGATAACTCGTATATCTAGGTGCGGGAACGTCGTATTTTCGGATTAAATCGGTCTTAGAGCTCATGCTAACGCCTCACGGATCGTATTCACAAAGGTTCTGACATTCGCTTCGGGGGTTTTCGGAAGAACTCCGTGTCCTAAGCCGCAAACCCATCCGGCTCTTTCTTCCGGACTCATACCGGCAAAGGGTCGGATCCACTCGGATAGATACTTGGAAAATTCTCCCGGCTCCAAGAAGAGAAGCGCCTGATCGAAATTTCCTTGTACGAAATGAGAGCCGTTACCAAGCAGAGGAGCGATATCCGTTCTATGGTCCATACCGAATCCTACCAACCCGGAAAGAGAACGTATCGCCTGCAAGGAAGCCGGGGCTAAACTCTTCGCATAATAACCGATTCTTCCCGGAAAGGCTTCCACAAGATTACGCACTGCGGGTAAAATTCCCTCTTGGAAAAATGCGGGAGACGCGTCTCCTGCGGCCGTATCGAAAATCATCACGATCTCGGCTCCGCCTTCGAGCTGCAAACGGATATTCTCCCGAAGCAACGGCAGAATCTTATCGTAAAAGCCCTGTCTCAAAAGAGGAGAAACCTTAGGAAGGATCAGATTTCCATCATGTTTTCCTAACGTTGCATAACAGAACAGAGTCCAAGGACCTCCGATGAATCCGATCAAGGATTTATCCTTAGGAATCCGATTTCTGGTGATCTTCACCGCTTCCTTTTGGAATCCCATAAACTCGACCGCTTGCTCCAAAGGAAAGAAGCGATCCAAATCTTCCTTTTTGGCTAAATTCCATCCTAGTTTGGGACCCTCGTCTCCGAATCTGAGTCCCATGCCCAAGGCTTCCAGAGGGAAAAGAATATCCGAGAATAGAATCGCTGTATCGAAATCGAAATCGTTTACAGGACCGAATGCGACTTCGGCGGCAAGTTCCGGAACTTTGCATAATTCTTCGAAAGAATGTTTCTTTCTTAGATTTTGGTAATGCGAATGATATCTCCCCGCCTGGCGCATCATCCAAACGGGAGGGGTGGCCTGGGGCTCCCGCTTTAAAGCGGCTTGGAATCTATGGTTAGGCATCCTTCAGCTCTCCGATCCATTGGTAACCGACTCCTCTTACGGAACGGATTGCGTCCTCGCCTCTGTCTCCGAAGGCTTGTCTGAGTCTCACAATGGAGTTATCTATAGTTCTATTTGTGGGGAATTTTTCCTCTCCCCAAAGGCGATCCAGGATCTCGTCCCGGCTAATCGTTCTATCTCTCTCTTCTACGAGGAAATTCAGTAAGGCGCAATCCCTCTTGGAAAGATGAATCTCTTCTCCCAAAGGAGTGGAAATACGATACCCGTGAAAATCCAGGACGTATCCTTCGTAAGAATATTTTGTTTGTCGAATGGAGTGTTTATGCGACTCCAACACGTGCTTCACTCGAATCAACAGTTCCTTCAAATGAAACGGTTTAGGTATGAATTCTTCCGCTCCCAATTCAAAACCGCGAAGTCTTTCCGGAGCGCCGGAATGAGCCGTGAGAAACAGAAAGGGAGGGCAGTCCTTGCGTGTCTTCAATTCTTGGGCGAGCTCGAATCCGTCCCCGTCCGGGAGGCGCACATCTAGTAGGATCAAATCCGGCCTGGTTTCCACTGCCAATACGCGAGCTGACTGGGCGGAGACCGTCCAAACCATCTCGTAACCTTCTTTCTCGAGTCTCTCTTTTAAGGTTTCCCCTAAAGAACGATCGTCTTCCACTAAAAGCAATTTCGCTTTCATGAGACGTCTCCGGGGGAGGGGAGAGTCCATTCTGCCAGAAATCCCCCGTCTTGAGAATTTCGGACGGAGAAACTTCCCCCCATTCTTCCGATCAACTTCTTCGCAATATAGAGACCTACTCCCGTACCACTCGTGCTTGTGTGTCTCAAAAACAAACGGCCCAAAGATTTGGGATCTCCGGAGAATCCTTTACCGTTATCCAAAAAGGAAAATTTAACCTTATTTCCGGAAAGAGGTTCCGAAAGAATTCGAACGCTGTCCGCACCGCCATGTTGCACCGAGTTTTCGAGAAGATTTCTAAATACGCTTTCCAAGGCCCTGCGATCTGCGAGCACTTTAGGCGCCTTCCAATCCGTTTCCAATTTCAACTCGGGCCAATCTTCCCTTAAATAATTCTCCAAACTCTTCAAGTCCAAGACTTCCAGATAAAGACCTTCGGATCTCATGAGGCTGGCCAGATACAAGGCCTTGTTCATCTGCGACTCTATCCGAGTGGAATCCTTCATGAGTCGATGCAGCAATCGATCCTTCGTGGCGTCGACTCCCTCTTCCAAAAGGCTCTCCGCCTGCAATCTTAAACTGGCCAAAGGAGTCTTCATCTCGTGAGTGACAGTGGAGAAGAAATCGTGAATCAGTTTATTTCTTTTATCTTCGCGAAAGGTGAGCCAGACGAGAGTGATCCCTCCACTAGCAAGAAGGAAAAGGAAAAAAGTACCTTCCATCTTGATCATAGAACTTTGGCGCTCCAACTTGTCCAAAACTTCCTTTTCTGCGTTCTCACCCAATTTAAAGGCGAGCTCCGTGGCCATACGATTCTGCTTAAGCCCCAAAAACAGCCACCAGACCCCCAGGGAAATCGTCACGATCACCCAGAGCACCGGCAAAAAGACTTTTCTGGACCTAGCCTCGAACATGACTCTATACTTTCAATTTTCCTAATGCGGTCTTTGCGAGCTCGAGAGTCTTATCGATCACTTGGTCGGTGTGAGCAAGACTCATAAATCCTACCTCGTATCCGGAAGGCGCGAGATACACTCCCTCGTCCAAGAGAGAATGAAATACTTTGGCAAACGCCTCCTTATGCCCGGTCGGGATCGCATCCACCGTTCGTATAGGAGAGGCCGTCTTCTTATGAAACCAAAACAGGGAAGAATGGGACGTACTCGTCCAATCGGAACCCGGATCCTTCTCCCTAAAAATGGAAACAAGACCTTGGACCAGTTTCTCCGTACGTTTTTGTAAAGTATCGTATACGTTCTCTCTCTCGCATTTTTGCAGAGTGGCAAGACCCGCCCTCATTCCGAAGGGACTCGCGCTTAAGGTTCCCGCCTGGTAGACAGGACCTTGGGGAGCCACAAGATCCAATAGATCGGCCCTGCCCGCATAGGCTCCTACGGGAAATCCTCCGCCTATGATTTTTCCGTAAGTTACCAGGTCCGGATGGATCCCCAATTCTCCGCTCATACCCTTTAGACCGACCCGAAACCCGCTGATCACCTCGTCGAAGAAGACCAAGGTTCCGTTTTTTCTGGCGATCTCAGCGATTTTAGAAAGGAATTCCTTTCTCTGCATTAATAAACCGTAATTAGCAGGAAGAGGCTCAATCACAACGGCGGCGATATTCTTGCCTTCCTTCGCAAACAAATCTTCCACCGCTTTCTCGTCGTCCAGAGGAAGAACGAGAGTATTTTTGATAAGCTCGGAACCGATCCCTGCGCTATCGGAAGAGGAAACCCCCGCAAGACCGGACCCTGCTTTAACGAGAAGCGCGTCCAAATGCCCGTGATAGCATCCGTCGAATTTCAGGATCTTGTCCCTTCCGGTGGCCGCTCTCGCGACACGAAGAGCACTCATGACGGCTTCCGTCCCGCTATTTACGAAACGGATTTTTTCCACCCAAGGGATTCTGGAGACGATCCACTCGGCCAACTCCAAAGAATAAGGCTCCGCAGCCCCGAAACTCCAAGCCAATTCCGCGGTTTGAGAAACCACTTCATGGACTTCGGGATCCCGGTGTCCTAGAATCAAGGGCCCGAAGCTAAGGCAATAATCTATATAATCTTTTTCTGATACATCCGTGAGGTAGGCCCCTTTTGCGGATTTGAAGAATACGGGGTCCCCGCCGACGGATTTAAAGGAACGGACGGGAGAATGTACTCCACCGGGGGCGACCTTCTTCGCTCTTTCGAATAATTCCTTAGAACTAACGCTCATTTAGGATAAGATCTCCTTTCCTCTTCTTGCAGCATATGTGATCAAATAAGACGCGCCCGCACGGGAGAATACTTGCCAGGTCTCCCTGAGAGCGTCCTCGAATTTACAAAAACCGTTTTCGGCCAGAAGGGACAAGGAAGCGTATTCTCCGCTCACTTGATAAGCCCCTACGGGCAATCCTGTCTTTTCTCGTATGGGAAGAATGAGATCCGCAGACGTTATGCCCGGCTTAACCATCAAAAGATCCGCTCCTTCTTCCGCGTCCCTTACGGAAGAGAGAAGGGAATCTTCTCTGTTCCGAACATCTATCTGATAGGAAGAACGATCCCCGTGCCCCGGAGTGGATTCCGCCGCTTCCCTAAAAGGTCCGTAAAAATGACTCTTGAATTTAGTGGAATAGCTCATGATCGGTACATGCTCGAGTCCGTTTTTATCCAGAATATTTCTGTGACTTGCGATTCTTCCGTCCATCATATCCGAAGGAGAAATACCGTCCGCACCGGACTCGGCATAGCATAGAGCGAGCTCGGAAAGACGTTTTACGGAGCTTACATTCTCTATTCTTCCCTTGGAATCCAAGAGACCGCAATGACCGTGAGTGGTCAGGGAGCAAAGACAAGTATCCACCCAAAGGAAGGCTTCGGGAAACCGAGCCTTGATCGCACCGATCGCTTTTTCGTAGAAGTGTCGGGGAATGGAATCGTCCGACTTTTGGCCGGGGACGAGAAATAAAAGAAAATGTTCCACTCCGGCCTTTAAGTCCGACTCGACTTGAGAGAGAACCGTTTCGGAATTATCCCTAAATACCCCGGGAAGGGAGGACATCCTCTCTGCGGAAGCCAAGGACTCCGCCACAAAAAGAGGTTGTATTAACTTTTTATAATTCAAGGATTCCGAAGAAGTCAAATTGCGCATAGGCGCGTTCAACCGGCTCCTTCTGAGTCCCATTCCGCCCATCTCTTTCATATAGCACCTCTATCTAAAAGGGGATCCTTAGATTCTCCCTTGCAGGCCTTAACCCAGGATTCATAATTCGGAAATACGAAAAGCTTCGCGTCCGAACCTAACGTTTTTAGAATATATCTGTAAGTCGCTCCGGTTCCGCAGGAATGCACTTTATCCGCAATCGAAGGATCCCGTTTTAAAGCGCGATCGAATTGGGAAGCGCTCATCCAGAAAAAATGAGAATACCCCGAAAGGTCCGGCTGGACCGGATCGAATTCCACCTTATAGGTGACGAACCTCTTCCAGACTCCTTCGATAAGATCGCTTTCTTCATGAGTCAATTTTAGGAATTGCGGAGAAGGATCCAGAAGACTTACGATTTTCGCAGCATCCTCTTCTCCCAAACCGTCCGTGGATCCGTGAACCCAAATATCCCGGGCGGCCAATTTTTCCCAGGTCTTAGCGCCGGCAACGACGAGTATCGTATCGGGTTCGGGAGAATTCCATTCGGAAGGAAGAGAATCCGCTCTAGATACGAACCAGAATTTTTCCGAAGGAGAATTTGCCTGAGTAGGTATTCTTTTCATACCGAAACCTTCTTTAGGTTTGGGAAAAATCGAATCCCAAGAATCGGGAGTAGGGAAATCCTTTCCTTTCCATCTATGAAAACGATCCAACTCTATACCTGCATCCGTCTTTCCTCTCAAGAAAAGAAAATCCGCGGAATCCGCGGAGAAGATGCTGACTCCGATCTTCTGGTGACACCCTCCTCCGAAGAAAGAAAGAATCCTTCTCTCTTCCGAAACGGCATCTTCTTCTTTTTGATTTCTTAATACGGAGAGTAGATTCTTCACTCTTTCATCCCCCTTACGGATCTCCACAGCCAAGGCTCCTTGCGCGGGAGCGTTCGGATTCTTGGATAAAGGCAGGACCATGAACAATTCGGAAAGAATAGTACTGCGGATTACGGATCTGAGATCTTCGTATTCCTTTTCAACGGAGAAGGAGAAATTTTCGGAAAGTAATCGATCCAATGCGGCCTTGGCCACGATAAGACCGGAAACGGAATCATCCTCTTTCCATTTGCGGATTCTAGTTTGAACGTTTCCTCTTACGGGATGAAAGCTGATCGGTTTTCCTTGGAGACGAGAGGGGAGGGCCTTAGGCAAAAATGCGGTAAGATTATATTCTCTTCTAGGGCTGGAAGAATGGATTTTCAATTCTGCAGGAGGAGTCTCGAAAGCGCTTCTCTTCCAAAGCAGCACGTCTCTCTGATCGGCCCTAGGCAGGACCATGAAAATCTCGGTGCCTACATGACCTTCCAAATCCAGATCTTTATAAGAATGAACTACCGCGTCCACAGAGCCTTCTACTAGATCCTTGGTCAAATCCTGGGTAAAGACTCCTTTGCCTCCCATTTTCCAAAGGGGAGTAGTGAGATCCTGATCTCCACTGGCTTCGCGAAATACAAGTTGGACCTCCAACTTAGAATGAATTTTTCTGAGGGAGTCTTGTACTAAGCAGGCTTGGAGTTTAGCGAGAGAGCTTTTACGAGAACCGATTCTTAAAATGTCGGACAAGGTAGGTCATCCCAACCGAATACAAATTGATGCGATTCCAATTCTCTTTCTTCCAGGAGTTCGTCCAGAACGGTAACCAATTCTTCCCGGACTTTCCGGGTTCTTTCTTCGGTTTCCTTCAGAGAGGAGAGCATCTCCGCAAAGGATATGTAAACTACTCCCTCAGGCCAAGAAGATTCCAACGGTTCCTCTCTAAAATCTAAAACCAAATCTCCGGGATTCAATTTTTCCAACCAAGGAGAAAGATTCATAGGAGCGGCTATGACCCAAGCTTCTCCCTCGGGATTCCAATCTTCGATCAGATGATGAGAAGTTTTTGAAACGGCGGAAAGATACTCCAAGCGATTCGGATTACGTCCTACGATTTTCACATCCTTACCGGACTTGGAAAGCCAGGGCAGAATTTTTTCCGCCAATTGGCCGGTCCCCAAGAGTGCGACTCTATTCGGAGAAGGTTTCGCTTCGGATAGGTATTTATCCGCAAGACCGCCGTAAGATTGTTCTCCTAAATTTTGCAGGTAACCGGAGCGAAGAGTTCTGCAATCTTCGATCAATTTATCTCTTAGACGCGCCAAATATTCTCCGAATGCGGAGTTTGGAACCTCTTGGAACCTTTGACGAAACTGAGCAAGAACTTCGGTCTCTCCGAATAATTTAGATTTCAAACCGGAGATGATTTCCAAAAGCAAACCGTATGCTTCGTATCCGGATTTCATTTCCCAATTTGCCGGGAGACGATCTGGATCTTGGTGAATCCTAGAATCGGAAATCCAAACGGTACGCATGCATGTTTTCCAAGCGAAAGCGTCCGGGACGGAGAAGAAATCTCTGTCGTTAGATTCGGAATGAAAAACTTGAAGTGTGGACCACATCTACCTAAGAGCATACCTTTTCAAGCGGCCCATTTGTCAAAATACTGTCAGCGATTCGGAAAATATTCCTCTTGCGAGTATTGAGACCCATTTTCAAAATGACTTTATGCTTTGGGACATAGAGACTCAGGATAAAATCGTTTATTTGATAGTTGCCGCTACGGCTGTGTATCTTGCGTTTCCTTTGCTTTCTACGATCAAGAGCCTCTTCGGAAAATCGACCCGCAAAGAATTAAGATTCGGTTGTTATGAGGACGCTTGCTCCTCCTGCACAGTGATAGTTGAGAAAAGTCAACCCTTACGAAAAACGAAGCGCGGCTAATTTTGAATCGTTTCAAAGAGGACTTTTGAAAGGTCCACGTATTTAGAAGCATTCCCGTGGATATCGATACCGACGGGCTTTCCATTCTCATCCAAATCCACATTTAAGTCCGAATTTATTTCTCGGGTCTGGACAGACGGGCGGTCGGATAGGTCGATATAAATGGAGTCCGTTTCAGGATAATGTGTAATTCTCATTTTTTAAAGCTCCGATCAAAGAAAGAGTTATGGACCGTCTCTCCGTCCTCCAAGGTAATTACTCGCATGTATTTTTGGGCCTCGTCAATCCATTTCCAAAACCGGATTCGCCCATCTTCTTGGACTTCCCTTTTGTCCGAATAGCCAATTACTTCTTTAACCCAATCTACACGAATCTCTGGACGTTTTCTAAGCACCTCATTCTCGAAATAACGAGTATGTTGATTAACGCTCCAGATACCTTTCTCAATCCCTTTTCAACCCTTACGGAAAACGAAGCGCGGCTAATTCCAGAAGAGTCATAGCGATCCCATCCTCGTTATTCGAATATTTGGTCACGAAATTCGCCTTCTCTTTCAAACCGGGAACGGCATTTTTCATCGCAAATCCGAATCCTGAATGAGCGATCATCTCCGTATCGTTCGATTCGTCCCCGAAGGAGATGACGCCTTCCGTATCCAGCTCGGAGGCTTGCAGAAAACTTCGGATTGCTGCCCATTTAGAGGCGCCTTTCTCCAATACTTCTAAACAAAAAGCTACACCCGGAACTTTCGTTAGAACAGTCCTGTATTCGGAGGCTTCGGGCAATCGCAATAAACTCTTCTCCAAATCGAAAAGCTCTTCCCGATTTTGCGAAAGAAAACAGACAACCAATACGCGATCTTCTCCGTGCTCCACACAGTCCGCGACCACTCGGGTTCTCTCCGTATCTCCTCCGGAGTAATTATGAAAAGCGGGAGAAGTGATGGGAGCCTCCATCAAAATATCCACTCCCTCTTCGAAACGATCCACATGCAGAAGGGGAGAGAACCCTTTGGATTTTCCGAGTGCCAATGCCGCCCGAGCCCCCCGAGTAGAAAGATATACTTCCGAGACCCTCTCTCCGCTCGGAGACCGCCTGGTGACTTGCCCGTTGTTTGCGATCACGGCGACATCCCCCTTAAACTCGCAAGCGTAAGGAAAAGCCGAAGAGAATCTTCTCCCGGTCGCGAGGATCAAACGCAAACCGGAATCCAGAGCAGACTGTAGGACATAATGATTTAAACTAGAAATCGAAGCGCGAGAATCCAGAAGAGTCCCGTCCAGATCCATGGCGATGGTATGAATTCCGGATAGGGCGCCGGTTCTGGGAAATTTATGCGGCAAGAAACTCAAAAGACGGACTCCAAATTCTATATAGATCTCCAAATTAAAGCCGGGCGGGAGTTCCTACCTTCTTTTTTCGTTTCCAAAAGTACGGAAACTGATTGCCTGGAAGAATGGAACTTAGTCTGGCTTATTCTCCTTGTCCCAACGATACATTCATCTTCTATCATTTAATCGCCGGAAAAACGAAAGCGCCCTTTTCCGTAAAAGAGGAACTCCATGATGTGGAGCAACTGAATCGATTCGCAAAAGAAGGGAAATTCCAGGCCACGAAACTTTCTTTCGCAGCCTTATTCCAAGTAGCAGACCGTTACTCCTTACTCGATAGCGGTTCCGCTCTGGGCAGAAATTGCGGACCGCTCATCGTAAAGAGGAAAGGAGCCTCTGTAGGAACTCCTAAGGGCAAAAAGATTCTTGTTCCCGGATTATGGACTACTGCCAATCTGCTCGCACACCTATATCTGGAAGGTGACTTCGAACCGGTACCTACTCGCTACGATTTCATATTGGATAAGGTAAAAAACGGAGAAGCCGATTTCGGGCTCGTGATCCACGAAGAAAGATTCACCTACGAAAAGAGAGGCCTGGAAAAAGTACGGGACTTAGGAGAATGGTGGGAAGAAACCACGGGCGCCCCCATCCCCCTAGGATGCATTGCTATCCAAAGACATCTCGATCCCGAAAAAAAGACAGCCCTAGATTCGGCAATTAAGGAAAGCCTGGAGCTCGCATATCTGCATAGGGAAGACATGTACGATTATATTCTCACGCACTCCCAGGATACCACGAGAGAAGTGGCGGATGCGCATATAGATCTGTATGTGAACGATTTCTCCAAAAGCCTGGGACAAGAGGGGAGAAGGGCCATCCGACTCCTCCAAGAAAAAGCATTGTCCACCGGGCTCCTGCCCAAAGAAAAAGAGCAGGAGCTTTTTGTCTGAGAATATAATCTTACGAGGATTTCAACTTGCGCACGATATCCGAACTCGCAGGAGATTGGTTCAGAGTATAGAGATGGACCCCCGGAACCCGATAGGTTTCGACCAATTCTCGGCACTGAGCCACGGAAAAATCTACGCTTCTTTTGTAAAATTCGGACGGGTTATCTTTTACGGCTTCCAGATCCGAAATCAATCGAGGAGGGAATTCGCAGGCCGCCATACTCTTAAATCTTTCAATCTGAGAAAAAGAAGTGATGGGCATGATCCCCGGTATCACCGGCACATGAATCCCTTTCTTATGGACCAAATCCAAAAAAGCACCGAAAGAAGAATTCAAAAAGAATAATTGGGAAACTAGATAAGAAGCGCCTGCCTCCACCTTGTCCTTCAAACGATCCACGTCCGCCTCCAGACTGGAAGCCTCCGGATGTTTTTCCGGATAGCATGCTCCACCTATGCAAAAATCGAAACCTTCTTCTCGGATAAAGGAGATGAGTTCGTTCGCATGACCGAAGCCCCCTTCCACCTTTCGAAACTGGCCCTCTCCCTTAGGAGGATCTCCCCTTAAGGCCATGAGATTGCGGATCCCGGAATCGTAGATTTGCGCGAGAATGGTTCGAATCTCGTCCCGATTTCCTCCAACGCAGGTAAAATGGGCCGCAGCAGGCAAAGAGTATTTCTTCGCCAATTCGGAAGTAAGTCTGATGGTTTTGTCTCGAGTGGAACCGCCCGCTCCGTACGTCACCGTGATGAATCCCGGATCGACCTTGGACAATTCTCCGACTGCTTCGAAAAGTTTTTCTTCTCCCTCTTCCGTTTTCGGGGGAAAGAATTCGAAAGAGTATACCGGGCCCCGGGCCTCTTTATAAATCTCTAATATTTTTTTCATTCTAACCTTCCCCGACAAATCCCGCCGGGAAAATATATTTTAACTATGACTCAAAAGAACGGGGATCTGCCCGCGTCCGTTTCTCTGTAGACCGAGAGATTTGGCAACGAGACTTCCCGCTTTCAGATTCTCGGGAGCGATGCGAACCGCATGGCCGCCCGTTAAACCGGAACAAAGAAGATCTCCCGGCTGAACAGGATAAGACTGGGCCTCCACATTCGCCATCGCAACTCCCGCAATCGCCACAAGCCATTGACCTTCCGCCTCGGGCTTTTCTCCCAAAACAAGAGCCGCCGATTTCACGGCCACGCCCACGATATTGGTAGCGTTCGGTTGACGGGATTTATGTAATTTGCCGTCTTCTCCCATTGCCAATAAATCTCCCTCCGAAATCACATCGGAAGACTGGACAGGGAAGAATCTGGCGATGCAATCCGTATTCTTTCCGGTTTGCAAATAGATCGTACCATGAAAATCAGAATCGCCTTCCGCAAGAATCGCCTTGCCGGATCCCGTTTCGTTTAAGGAAGGAATGCCTCGACCACTCGCGTAAACCGCATGGCCGGAACGGGAATGGAACCAACCACCAAAGCCTCGCTTCGCTAAACCTAAAATTCCCGCCGATTCTTTTTCTCCGGAGGAGCTATCTCCTCTGGCTCCGAATTTTTCTCCGAAAGCGAGAATTCCGGAAAATCTTCCCGAGCCCACCAAGCCGGATCCTTTCTCGCTTTCATTCCGCGCATAAATCACTCCGGTATTTTCCGGAGGAGGGGAGATGTTAGCGTAAGGCGCCTCGACGGATCCTTTCAATCTTAAGAATCCGGTATGCGAATTAAAATCGTGCTCCTTAGGAGCGTAATCGTGAGTATGAGGCTTGGGCTCCCTGGAATCGGATAGCCTAGGATCGTCGGACGACACCACATGCCCGGGAATGGATTTCCCCTTAGGTGCAACGGTTACGATACCCGGATAATCCGTACTAGCGTTACGCAACCTTTCGTCGCTGCTTTGAACTACGGTTCCTTCTTTGGATTCCCCCGAACGTCCTAACTTCACTATACCGAAAGATTCCGTAGTAGCGAGCTTTAGTCGCTTGTCGTTTCCTTGCACTGCGGCATCCGCCGATTCTTCGCCATTGGATGCGAATCTTAAAATCCCGGTAGTTTGCGTGGTCGCATTCCTAAGCCTTGGATCGTCTGAGGTGACCACTTTTCCGGGCACCGCTTCTCCAGCTGCCGCTAATTGCACGAGCCCGAAGCGGGTTCCAGAAGCATGTTTGAGTCGATCGTCATTTCCCTGAACGACTGCACCTTCCTTGGTTTCTCCATTTTCAGCCAGTTCCACGATCCCTAAGCTCTGAGAGGTCGCAGGCTTCAGTCTTTCATCATTCCCTTGAACGACTCTATCCGCCCGATTTTCGCCATTCGAAGCAAGACGTACTAAGCCGTAAGAAGCCTCGGTAGAATGTTTCAATCGGCGATCGTTCCCTTGAACGACTACGCCTTCCTTGTCCTCTCCATCGGAAGCAAGTTCGGCAATTCCCTTATACTCGGTGCTTGCATCTCGCAATCGGCGATCGTTTGCCTGAACCGCGGCACCTTCGGAAGTTTCTCCATCCACGGCAAGTCGAACCAATCCGGAACGCAGAACCGTCGCGTAGGGAAGGGGCTCCGCAGTGGGTTTATGAGTCAAATCACTCAAATAAGGCGCCGCATAGAGTTCTACTTCGGCAATATTAGCGGAATATTTTTCCCGATGCTGTGCTTTTCTGGGACGGGATACGAATTTCAAAAAACGAATATTCGCTGGCAAGAATCTCCATTGGTACCAGACTCCTGGTTCGGATAAGAATTGATTCTCCTCCAGAAGTTGGTTCCAGGTCAGATCGTCCTCGCTATAATAGACTGTGAAAGTTTCCGGGAAAGGTAGATGCCCATCCTTCGGCGAAAGGAGTCTGAGTTCGTTTACTCGACTGATAGAACCTAAATCGATTAAGAAATGCTCTTCCTTGGGTTGGGCAGATTCGACGGAAGCCCATCCGTAATCCGGCCTCTCGTCGATTAAGTTCTCTTTCACCCAAAGCCGATCCTTCTCGGAACTCACCTCTAATTTTACGACCCCGGAAATGCCCACTTCTAACCCGGCAATAGAGACTTTGAATTTAGAGCCTTCCTTCTCAGAGACCTTGCTGACTAACTTTAGATAGTTAGCCCGGACTAGAGAGAAATTCCATTGTCCTACTCTTTTATTTAAACGCCTAAATCCGGTTTCCTGAAGAATGGGTTCCCAAACTTTCCCATCTAAAGAAATCTCAAATTTAAAAGCGTCCGGGAAGAATTGGCCCTGGGGCTCGGATTGGTGCAAGCGAATCTGATTAAAACTGGATCCGGGATTCAAGACGAGAGTAACGACTCCGACGCCGGCATGGTCCAGCTGTTCGCTATAAGAACGAAGGCCGCCGTCCTTTAAATCGAACATTCCTTTCGTCTTGATTTCATTCACTTTAACTTGTCGGGGATGGCTGATCCGAATGGATTCTTCATTCATATGATTGGAGTAGTCCTTTTATATTTGTACCCGGTTTTCTTCGGCCTTCGCTGAAAATATAACCAGTATCGATGGGTGGATTTTGTCTGTGAAGTACTTTGCAATGATCATCCTAAGAGCGTCGGATACCGGATCCAAAACCAACAAGGTCTTGCCGTCCGGTTCTACCCTTAATTTTTCCAAGGCCTCGGCGCTACTTTTAGATAAGTTCCCACGGCACCAATCTAAAAAACCTCTCCAGGAAGCTTCCCGATCCGAAGGGGTGGGGCGGTTAGAATAGACTTTCGTATTCTGCTCAAAATTCGGCTTTCGATCTTCCGATAGGTTCCTGCAAATCCCTCGGATATAATGTAAATTTTCCGACTGTCCTTGATTCTTCGCAATCAGAAGAGCTTCTTCCAGTATATCGTCACCGTAATCCGAGGCTAAGGAGCTAAGAGATAATTCTTTTTTTCCTTTTTCTGAACTAGGTTTTTGGTTCTGGGTATTATGGATGGTTATATTGATATTGTTTGGGGATCCTCCAGTAGCCCCCTCGGACATCGAACGAGAATCCCCTGGGGGCGATCCTTCCCCCCCTCCGGGGTTTCCAAAAATAACCCCCTGGGGTGGAATTTTAGACCCGGGGTAATTGAAGCAGAAGTAATACATTGAGTTCTTGTGGCCTGTCCCGGGTATAAACTGAAGGAGACCTGCTTTTACGAGGTCTTTTTTGCCTTCATTGATGGATTTCTTAGTTTTAAGACCGGTTAAGCGTAAAAGGCTCTCATTGCTAGGCCACACTGGCTTAAAAGTGTGGTCACTAAATTTAAGCAGGACCAAATAGAGAGTCTTGGCTGCTGCGGATAAATTGGCCCAAGTCCCGGATTCTATCACATCTGCCAGGAACTTGATATATGGATAATGCTCGCCCATACCTCGAACCCTCTTTTGCTCCTGGAGGCAAAAAAATTAATTTTAAGCAAATATTTCGAAGGTAGTTGACTTTTATCCGACATAAGGATACTTATGTCTCATCCAACAACATTCCTTCGGGAAGATCCGGCCCCTGGTTCCACCGGGGGAGTTTTTTTATTCCGGACCGGACACGCAGGACCCCTCTCTCTTCCAGGTTTGGGAGAAAGTACTACATTTCCGTTTACAATATTATGTCACATCATTCGGTTTTTTCCGGGTACGTCAACTCATTGCCGTTTTTTCACGAGCCCGTACTGTAAAAACTTTTGCTAAGTACTTGTTAGCGTCTTTTTTAGGTCGCTTAACAATACACGTTAAGTGGATTCGGATTTACTTCCCGAATTTTTTGGAAATCTCTTTTTTTACGAAACGATGTAACTCGGAAAGAAACTCCTCATCGTCCGTGCTGATGATTACCGAGTTTCCTTTTTTCGTGATCTTATAAGCCGAAGAAGGGGAGAATGATTTATTTTCTCCTGAATGCTTGGTTTCCGGGAAAAGGGAGTCGTCGGCTCTGTTGAATGTTTTTGCGTCTTTGACAGTCCGAAGTTCTCCAGAGCTGAATTTATCGATAAAATCTTTAAGTGCTCCTTTCTTTGCCGCGGATGCTGCCTGTACTAGAAGGTTTTTACTTTCGATTCCCGCATCTTTACAGACTTGCAGATCCTCTTTAGAGAGAGAAGAGATTCCAAGGAGTTCGGTCATGTAGCTTCTGCTTTTACCGAAAAGATTTCCCAACTCTAAATCCGTGTAGGAAAAGGATGTCTTGAGATGGGACATTGCCTCGATTTCTTCATAAGGAGAAAGGTTCTCTCTTTGCAGGTTTTCGATGATGGCTAGGCGGAATGTTTCCTTTGCGTCTCTATCTAGAATTTTACATTCTATTTCTGGCCATTTTAAGAGACTCGCCGCATGGAATCTTCTCTCTCCGGCAATGATCGTATAAAATTCTTCATCGGATTGCTTGGTCACCAAAATCGGTTGTAAGAGTCCGTCTTTGTCCAAACTCTCGGCGAGCTCTTCGACTCCCTTTTTTCTTTCTTGCCTAGGCTGGCTTTCCGAAGGGCGGATTTTCTCTAATCGGATTTTGCGGATCGTGCCTTCTAATTTTTCCGCTTGGAATACGTCCGCTAAGGAGCCTAATCTCTTACTTTTTGAGCTCATTCAAAAATTCCTCAATGAAGCCTTCGTATTCTTGGGCCTGGCGACTGGACTTATTATAATCGAATACTGACTTTCTCGCGAGATGGGATTCGCCGACGGCGACCCCGTCCGAGATACTATTCTCGAAAATTTTAAAGTATTTCGTGAGTACCGGAATGATCGTTTTGGTGAGGAGGGTCTGAGGCTTTAACTGGGTCACAAGGGCACCCATGATTTCCAGTCCAGGGTTAATTCTTTTTTTGATACTAGTAATGGTCTGTTGCAATCCTAGGATTCCGTCTACGGAAAATTTTTCCGCCTGCAAGGGGATGATTACATAATTAGATGCGACCAAGGCGTTGATGGTGAAAATGGAAAGGCTAGGAGGGCAATCGATAACACAAAAGTCGATTTCCTTTTCCAGGTCTGCAAGAGCGTCCCTCAAAATATAGGGCGCGTCAACGATAGCCGCGATGGTCTCCGCTTCTGCAAGGGTCAGGCGAGAGGGGGCGATCGTAAGATTTTCTACATGGGTAGGAACCATGACCTCTCGGATCTTTGCCTTGGACTGGAAGATATTATGCATGGACTTTTCCAATCCTTCCGGGTTGAGAAAAATGCCGGTTGAATTCGCTTGCGGATCTATATCGATAAGAAGAGTTTTCTTCCCGCGACGGGCTAGCCCCCAGGCAAGATTCAGGGAGGTAGTGGTCTTACCTTCCCCTCCTTTTTGGTTTGCGATGGATACTACAATCATTCTTTTCCCTTGTATTTCAATTGTCGGATGTCCGACATCCAGTCCTTAAATTGCGCGCCAAGAATCCGGATGAATCCGTAAGGATTCTTGAAAAAATAAGGATAGGATTTTGGCCAGGCGAAGATGCGAGCCGATGGTTTTTCCATTCAACGAGAGGGGAGGTAGGCTTCAAACGAAATCCGGATTTTTATAGAAAATGCGAGAACAAGAGACGGAAAGTGTCGGACGTCCGACATGTCCGGTAAAAACCCCAGGTACATGGTTGACACCATGCTTAAATTTAAACATTTTCCCTCCATGCCGCCATTGCCAGAGGACATTTTTTGGGAGGACCCGAGTCCGGAAGAAATCCGAGATATTCTTCCCTCGTCTTTTCCGGAATGGTTAGAATATCTAAATGGACTGGCGGGTTTGGCCACTCTTTCTTCCGTTGCTGACCCGGATGCGCTGGAAGAAATTTGTTCCTGGGGATATGGAGAGGATGGCTTTTTCTATTCCTTCTTGGCCAAGGGATCCCGGGTTCGGAATCGACTAGAATTAAGCAATCTTCCCTTCTTTTTGGAACAGGCTCCCGGATTCGAATTTTATGACCAGGAAGCCCGCGGTTGCCTTTTAGGGCCTATTCGAATCGGCAAAAAATTGTCAGGGTTTATTTTAGTGGAAGTTTCCGGAGAACCGAGAGATAGGGATATTTTTCTCTTAGGCCTTTTGTGCCAAAAAATCTCCTGGGCTTTGGGAGAAAGAAGGGTAGCCGCAGAAAAACCTTCCCCGATCGAATCCGGGATCGGAGAAATTCTATTCAGGTTAGCAGGAGGAAATTCTTCTTTGCTAGAAGAATTTCGGAAAAAGCAAATTCTAAGAATCTTTGGACCCCCTGCTTCCGGAAGAAAAACTTTGGCAAAATGGATTCATAAATTAGATCTCCTGGAAAAACCTTTAGTAACCGTTTCCGTCCTACCCGAGCAAATTCCTAAACTGGAAAAGGCATTGGCGGATTGGGAAAAAATGGCTCAGACAGGAAGCTTGGTTTTGGAAAAGGTAGAGGATTATTCTCTGAACCAGCAGAGGATTTTATACGAGTATTCTCAAAGAAAAACTTCGAAATGTCGTCTTATATTCTTAGAAAATCGGGACCAAAAACCGAAGGAAGAATTCGTTTATTTTCGATCGCTTTTGGCAGGGAATAGTATAGAATTACCCGCCTGGAAATTCTGGAATTCGGAGGATCGTCGTTCTTTAATTCTTTCGGTATTCCAAGAGGTAAGAGAAGTTCACGGGAGACCGGATTTGAGACTTTCGTCCGAGGCGATCGAGTCCCTGAGTGGAGGGAGTTCCTACCGAAATCTGGAAGATGTTCGGAACGCAATCGAAGAAGCGGTCCTAAATTCCGGAACGGGAGAGATCCATACTTCTGAGTTGAAAAAAGAGGGCCCTCTTGGCGTTTCCCTTCCGGATCCGGAGGATCTGGACTTGAGAAAAGCTGTGGAAGCAATGGAGAGGCAAAAGATCTTATTGGCCGATAAATTATTTGGCGGCAATCAAATCCGGATGGCAAAGGCTCTGGGAATTTCCAGGGGATCTTTGCAGTATAAATTGAGAAACCTGGGGTTGGGTTAAAATTTTGGAATTAGATTCCTTATACGAAGAAAGAAAAACGCCGAACGGCTATCTAGTAAAAGTCCGTTTGGCCAAAATGACCTATGTGGTTTTTACCTCTAAGGGACCCGAAGTCCCTAAGGGGGCCAGGAACCAATCCATTGTGGTTCCAGTCCCGAGGATCGTGTTTTTGGGTGAAGAATTCGACCTATCCCATTTTAGGCTGGGGGAGCTTAGCTTCGTAAACGTAAAACAAGGGAAGCTAGTCATTCCTTACCAACATTCCAGTTCCGGAAACGAGGTACGTACAATTTTTTTAAACAGCGGGAGCGAATGCGATATTCTGCCCGTCATGATCTATCATTATTCCAAAGTAGAAGATCTCCTGGGAGCAAGGGAAGAGGGGGTGGAGATGCATCACCTGGTCCTGGATGAGGAATTTCCTCGCCAGGATTTAGTCGCCCTGAAGATCCGATTCCCTTCCTTAAACATGCTGATTATCAAGAGAAAGGTCGCCCAAAAAATCGGGGGGCCGGCGACTTCTCCTCCTAAAGAGGAGCTTGAAAAAAGCCTAAGAGCGGATGCGAGCATTGTTGATTTCAACAAGGTCCGGGCTACGGATTTATTGGAGAAGGGCAACCTCAATATGCATTCCAAAAATCCAGTTTTCTTAGCTAGGGTCCACCTTAGGAAAATGGAGTTGGAAAAGGTAAAGCAGCTCTTGCTCGAGTTCGTTTTGAAGGCGGAGGAGGTTTCCTTTATCCGGACTTTTCTGGATGTGATGATCCGAAACGAGGACGATAAGGAAGAACTGAAATCTTGGACTAGTAAATTAAAAAATCTAGATGAAGGATTTCGTCTGGCGGGCCTGATCTTGGAACACAAAGAAGAAGAGTTCGAGGCAGAACTGGACAAGGGTTTTTCCAAGGAGATTGCTAGCATGGTTTACGCTCTTCTGGAAAAGGAGCAGGACCGAGCAAGTTCCAAAGAACAAGAAATTGTGCTCTGGGAATGGAAGCTCAGGGCAAAGCGCCTCCTCAGGAAAATTGCCTAAAAACCCGGAAAGCTCCGAAAAAAAGCTTCCTTTTTCCTCAAAATCCGGCTAAAACTGCTTATAATCGCATGTTTTTCTCAAGGAGACATAATTTTTTGGCACGGTTCTTGCTTATTGCCGGGGTGGCGATTAGCAGTGCTTCCGTTTTTGCCTCCGAGTCAATTTCGGATCCGGAGGAGCTTTTCTCTGTCGAAAAATCTTTGTCTCAAGAATTGCAATCGGTTCATCAGGACGAAGTGGAAATCGTCTTATCCGAAGGGGTGGAATATTCTTCCGAAGAAAGGTCTTCGGATTTTCCCGAATTGGATTCCTTACTTGCGGAAACAAAATCTTCGAAGAAAGAAATTTCCGGCCTTGGATCTAAAGAGGCGGAAGCAAAGTCGAAAGAGCATTTTAAAAATTCAGGAAACGATTCGCACCTGTCCCTCGCCTCCCGTCCGGGAACAACCTCGAAGGAGTTCCCTTTCTTCCAAAATTTTGGGATAGATTCTTGCGGATCTATTTTACTCGAATTTTCGAGTAAGCCGGCGGGCTTTCCCGAACGAGGGTCTCTTCCGGTTATAGGATCAATCGGCTTATTATCTTTGGATAGGGCCGGCCTAATCTCGGGGATTCTATTATCGAACCAATATTTCGGCCTGGGAGGTTCTGCTCCGGCCGAGAACTCTTGCAATTCTGGCTGGCTTGCTCTTGGGAAGAATGGCCTAAGTTGTAGCGATCTCCTTTCAGGCTCTATTTCGACGGTGGGCGAGGGGCTCAATCTGGTAGGAAGTCCTCACCTGAAGCACCTTGCTGGACATCCCGACGTTGGCCTGAGCGGTGCTTTGGGGTTCTATGCGGGCGCTACGGAAACGCAAGAAATCCGGGCCAAGGGTTGGGGGCCGGTTTCCAGTAAGCCGTCTTTTCCCTGGGGAACGGGGGAGTTGCGATTCTGCCTGCCGGTGTTAGGAGGAGTTCCTTCTTCCGGCCAAAAGAGCCAAGGCCGATCTCGTTCTCAATACGAAGGTCAGGTGTTCCGAGGGGTTTCAATCTCATGGCAGGCGGTAGAAGAGGCAGCGAGCAGATCCTTCCTCACGTAATATATTTTCTTGTGCTTTCTCCGAGCTTCTAAATTCTAATCCATCTATGGCTGCAAAAACGAAACGAACCTCATTCCAGAGGCTCTTAAACGCGATGAAAAAACTCATCAGCGAAGTAAACGACCATGAAATCCTGAGGAGATTGGAAACTCTGATGGCCACGAGCAAAGAGGATCTCAACCAAGCAGTCGTAAGATCTCTTCTTGAGAATCCGTTGGATTTCGATCCAAAATCCGTTCCGGAACCATATGCGCAATACGTCCGACATTTCGTATATATGGTAAAGAGGAATAAGAAGATGGGGTTGGATATTAGCTTCGATTCGTCCGGAATGGACTCAAAGAAAGAAAAAAAGAAATCTACCGCCCCTAAGAAGAGCGCCTCTCCTAAGAAAACAGCCCCCGCTCGCAAAAGAGCCTAAATCTATCAAATCTTCCTGTGCTGCCCACAGGGGGATTTCTCAAAAACCAAAAATCGGCAAAAGCCTCCACTAAGTGCCCGCTCGTGGACAGATAGGCGACCAAAAGGGCAAGGGCTGACTAATTTTGGGCAATGAGCGTCCTGTGGTGGGCAAATAGATAAGCGCCGTCTGTTCGCCTCGGAGAGAATGCATCTGCCAATCTATGCCTCCCGGCCGATTGTCTCGAAAGAAGCCTCTGCTCAGTGAAATCATCCGCCATGAGGGGCCAGGTATTCTGTTTCACGGAGAACTTGGTAAGCGCTCGGAACTGATGGCGATAGGATACCGTCAGGAAATAATACTCTGCCTAAAAATAGGCAACCGCAGAGTGGCCTATTTTCTGCATTTGTAGGGGGGCGCTATCCGCCCAAGAATTAGGGCAAGAGCCTCATTGAGGCAAATCGGCCAGGAGGATGGGGCGAGAAGGGGAAGTTTCTCAGGCTTCTTCCTGCAGGACAAGTCCACTAATGAAATACACGGGATCATCAGATATTCCGTCCGAATGCCCTTGAGTGGGCTTTTGGAGTAAATATGGACTGCATCCTTAAGCCGGAGAAGACGGGGGAATCTACCTATTGGGAAGAGGCCGGGGGAGTCCTGATCCTCGAATAATAATGCCAATATGTCATGTGTATCCGAAAAACACCCGTATGCGAAATTGTCAGAAGGAAGGAGGCTTTATTCTTGCCAAATCCGGAGAATTTAGGAGCCTTTCGGTATGGCCGAAGTCATCAAATTAAGAGTAAAATGCCACGCCTGCTCAAATTTAATCGAAGGATCTGCTCGGTATGGAGCGGGTCATTACGTCCCGGAGGGGGTAGATTTCGAATTTGTAGCTATTGGAAAGGTGGACACGCCGAAGGGAAGGCGGGTAAAGGCGGAGATCACAGCCATTTGCCCGAATTGTGGGGTAAAATGTAAATGGACTGTATGATTAAAAATGAGCAGTTATTGGATTTATTATGCTCTGATTTATTTTGACCTGAAAAATGATTTTATTTAATCTCTATATTGATTAAAAATAAGCAAATTGAATTTTACTACCCCTCTATACTTCTTTTTTTTCCTTCTAATTTTTTTGCTCCGCTGGATTTTACCGTTTTTCCGGTTTTTCCCAGCTTGGATCCCTAAGCCCTTCTTGCTTATAGGTAGTTATTGCTTTTATCTTTCTTGGAATCCCAAATTCGGATTTCTTCTTTTTGCTACCTCCCTTTTGGATTTTTGTATCGGGAAGAATATGGGCCCTGCGGGAGCGAAGCACAATCGACTTCTACTCGCTTTATCCGTAGGGGCAAATCTTTCGGCTTTGGCCTTCTTTAAATATTTCAATTTCTTTATAGAGAGTGGAAGTGCCCTTTTTTCGGCATTTGGGCTATTTTTGCCTTTTCCTGTATGGCATATTGTATTGCCCGTAGGGATCTCTTTTTATACATTTCAGTCCCTTAGTTACACCATTGATGTCTACCGAGGAGAAATTCCGCCGGAAAAAAATTTCTGGAATTACGCGCTTTTTCTTTCCTTCTTTCCTCAGCTGGTTGCCGGACCGATTGTTCCTGCTCGAGCGTTTTTGCCTCAATTAGCCGAATGGAAGAATTGGGCGAGCTTGGATATTCGAGAGGGTCTCGTTTTGATCTTAATCGGAGTTTGGAAAAAAGCGGTGCTTGCGGATACGATTGCAGAGATCTCCGATCTTGTCTTTCGAGCTCCCGATTCAGTATCTTCTTTTCATGCTTGGATGGGTGTTTTTGCATACGCCTTGCAGATCTATTTCGATTTCAGCGGGTACACGGATATTGCTCTAGGTTCGGCCCTCCTTTTGGGTTTCCGGCTAGTGGAGAATTTCAGAATGCCTTATTTGGCTTCGAGTTTCTCGGATTTTTGGAGGCGCTGGCATATCTCACTTTCGTCCTGGCTACGTAATTATTTGTATATTCCGCTGGGGGGGAGTCGGAAGGGAGATCTCCGCACATATTCGAATCTGATGATAACGATGCTCCTAGGAGGGCTTTGGCATGGCGCGAGTTGGAATTTTGTCGTCTGGGGGGGAATCCATGGTGCCTTGCTTGCAATGGAGCGTTTTTTCGATTTTTCATTTTTAAAACCGAGAAAGAAAGGGGAACGAGAAAGGCTCGAGGTTTTTTTATCAATCGTATACCGGGTGTTCGTCATTCTTTCGATCGTTCTGGTTTGGATTTTTTTTCGCTCCCCCAATTGGGAGATTACCATTCGGGTCTTTTCCAAATTATTCCTTTGGTCTCAGGGCTTGGAACCTAACCCATTTTGGACGAGAATATTCGTATCGGTCTTTTTTATTTTCTCCCTTTCCACTTGGATAGGAAGTAGAGAAGAATCTAAAGGGCGATTTAAGAACTGGTATTTAGGACTGAATCCCGTTCTTTTTGGGATCCTTGTTAGCTCGGGCTTACTGATAGCGGTGCTTTTTTCGGCGGATTCTCAACCGTTTCTCTATTTCGTTTTTTGAAACGGTCTTTGTAGGAACTCCCGTATCTTGTCCGTATTCTCGTAGATCCAAAGGGAATCTTTTCCTTTGGGACAGGTCAGGATTCTGGACGGTTCTCCGTAAAAGGATCGGATCCTATGTTCTCCCAATCCTTCGGGTATGACTCCGATGGGGCCTTCCGGCGGAAAGAGGAACCATTCCCGGTTGGAAATCGCATGCAGACCTTCTAATGTACTAAAATCGACCGGATATGCCAGGGCCCTTTTGTCGGAATATGCGTATATTCTCCGCGCCTTCTGGGGTTCGGAAATGACGAATACGAAGGAATCGGCTTCCTTCAGATCGTCTATGCAGGAGGCCTCGTTCGGTTTCGGAAAACCCTGGAGGCCCCAAAGAGTGTCCGGATTTCTATGGAATACGGAGAAGAATGCAAGCCCAAGGATCGCTCCCAGTAACGCGATATTTCTTGCGTTCGTTCCGAATTCCGGACGAGGTAGCGAGACCAAAACTCCGAAAAGCACGGGCACAAGCGCGAAGGCAGGAAGGCTCAGTTTGATTCCGCTCGGTCCGGAATACAACCCTGCTAACGGAGGTAAAAAGATCAGAATGATCTGAAAGTATCCTGCGAAGGCAAGACTATGCCCCCATTCTCTGCTTTTAGCCAGGCTCCAGAATGCGGTTACCAAAGCTAAAATTAGGAAGATTCCTTGTAATTCCAGATTTAAGATGGAATCGATCCAATCACTCCACCAGAGAGTGAAGGATTCTCCCGTTGCGATCTTATTCGGACTCTGGATGGTCAGGATGACACGTGAGAGAGAATAGAGTCCGAATCCCAAGGCTCCGGAGGCGAAAAACCGGACGGAAATCAAAGGAAATGACACTCCCCAGCGACCGTATCTTCTCGCCCAGGCGAGTCCTGCTGGTAAGAATAATGTAAATACTAGGATCCTATCCGAGAATACGGAGAGTATGAGTATCGGGAACATCAGATATTTTTGGACCCTTTCTTTTCGCAAGTAGGGCCAGATCCAAAGGGTGATTAGAAAGGCGCTAGTATGTGAGGAAGGCAGATATAGATAATAGAGAGTCGGAAATTTTTCGGCGAGAACGAATAGGAAGGAGGCGGATAGTAACCCGAGAGAATACGAGCCGGATCTACGCATTTTCGGCTCTATACTATGGATGAATCTTCCTAAAAGTCCGCCAAATACGAGAGATTGAAAGATCGCATATGTTAAGATCGCTCCGAACGCGTTTCCGGTGACGGATCCGAATAGAAAGACGAGAGGAAGATCCGGAAAAAAATAAGGAGTAGGAGCAAACGACCAACCTCGAAGAGAGCCGCCTTCTCTCACTATGTCGATCAGAATGGAAGGAAGATAAAGGGCTTCGGAACTCCAGAAAATTTCCTTAGGAGCTCCTATCAGGGAAACGGCTAGGGAGATCAGAAAAATTACGAAAGACGCCCAGAGCCAAATCACTCTTGGAATCCTGGCCAAGGCCCCATCTAGGGTAAAGAAGAAAATGGAAACTAATTCTGGACAAAGGCTCTTTCTATCCCATTCTGGAGAGAAATAAGCCAAATGCGGACCCCCTCAATCTCGGTATCCAAAATTCGAATCATTGTTTCCGGTTTAGTCCTGATCTTTCTCGCGGATTTTCTTTTTTTTCGAATCGGTCTTTGGATTTTGCCTAACGAATCCTCATGGGGATCTAATTATTTTTACAATTTCATTTACGAGTTTCGATCCTTGGATTCCAAACCCAAGAAGGGATTTCGTATTCTTCTCTTGGGATCGAGCATCGCGCATTACTCCCTGGACAGAAGATTATTGGAGGAGGAAATTCTAAGAAAATCGGGTAAACAGGTGGAGGTGGAATTTCTCACCTACGCGGGCATGGCTCCCCTGGATGCGTATCTGCTTAAGGATAAAATCCTTTCTTTGCGGCCGGATCTGATCGTCTATCCGGTGAATTTCATCGACTGGAGATTGCATAGAGCCTATGTATTGGAACCCAAGACTGGAAAAAACGAAACGATTTCCGAGGATCGCCTTCTCTTAGATGCATTAGATTTTCAGGATGCTCCCCAATCCAAATATATTTTCCCTTGGGAAACCTTCTCCGAGTTCTGGAATATTATTGGTCCCGAGAAAGCGGCTGAATATTCGGCGGCGGGACTATTCTCCTTTTATCGCTATAAGGATATTTATTGGAAACAAATCAAAACCTTCTACGAGCATCGTTTCGGAAGAAACACTAGTTACCAAGAATACAACGGAGTTCAGATCCCGGAGAGAGTGACTTCCAGAGGTTGGACCGGAAAGAGCTTTTCCTTCGCTCCCAGGGAATACATGGTTCGCTCCGGATTTTATATTCAGGTTGTGGAAGAGATTCTGAGACCCGGACCCTTGCGCTTAGAGATGAGCGATTCTTTCGGGCGGATTCAAGTTCTCTATTTCGATTCTCCCGGTTGGAAGAATGTGAAACTTCGACCGGAATTTTTAAACAAGGGAGAAAACAATCCGATTCGAGCGGAATTGTCCGCGACTTGGGTTCCTTATGAGGCGTCCGGGGAGAATAAGGATTGGTCCAGGGATCTTCTGGGCGTCAGGCTACAGCAGACTTTCGGGAACGAGATTCCTAGAAGGGATCGATTTTTGATCCGGGAAGAACGAACGGAAGATCTTCGTTACGAGGGGATGTCTAAAGAGGAATACGAGGAATATTTCAATTTTCGTCTTCTCTCCGAGCCCGGGAAGAGACCGGGCATACAATATTTAAGGGTGCTGGCCGATTCTAAGCGTAGGATCGCCGAAGAAAAGTTTCGTCCTGTGCTGCATTTCCGTTATATGAAGGAGCTTTTAACCTTCATGAATAGCAATCGAGTGCCGGTTCTTTTGGTCAATAATCCGGAGAATCCGATCAGTCTTTCCTGGTACCAAGAATCCGATTGGTATAGGGAACACTTACGTTACTTGAGAGAGATTTCCATTCGCGAAGAATGTTTCCTGGATCTTAAGGATTCTCTTCGCCCCAACGATTTTTGGGATTACCACCATTTCACTTATCAAGCGATGGAAAAAATGAATTCTACTTACGCGAATGCTATTCTGAAATTTGTCGAATGACAGCCCCCGGTCGCGGAAAAAGATAGAAAAAAAACGAGAAAAAACGGACTCCTTCCAAAGAGTTCGCAACGGTCGAATAAGTTCTATGAGCAAAATTAACGTCGCAGTTTTGGGAGCCACCGGCTCGGTCGGGCAAAGATTCATCCAACTTTTGGAAAACCATCCGTATTTTCAGGTCACTCATCTTTGTGCTTCGGAGAATAGCGCGGGCAAAACATATGCGGAAGTGATGAAGAAGAGATGGAAGATTTCTTCGGATATACCTTCTTATGCCCGAGACATAATCGTGAGCTTGCCGGATCCGCAAAAGACAACGGGAGTTAAGTTGGCATTCTCCGGATTGGACGCTTCGATTGCCGGAGATGTGGAACTCGCCTACGCGAATGCGGGAATACATATCATCTCCAATTCTAAGAACCATAGAATGGAGGAAAATGTTCCTTTGCTTTCCGCCGAAGTCAATTCTTCCCACTTGGAGGTTCTTTCTTCTCAAAAGACTCCGGGCAAGATCGTGACTAATTCGAATTGCACTATTATGGGAGTGACGATCTCACTGAAACCTCTCTTCGACAGATTCGGAATCGATTCGGTCATGCTATTCTCCATGCAGGCGATATCCGGTGCCGGGTATCCAGGGGTTCCTAGCATGGATATCATAGGCAACGTAGTCCCTTTCATAGGCGGAGAAGAGGAGAAGGCTGAAATCGAACCTCTGAAATGCCTGGGTAAGGTAGAGGGCGGCAAAATCGTCCATGCGGATTTCCCTATTTCCGCGCATTGTAACCGGGTTCCGGTTTTCGACGGACATACGGTTTGTGTTTCCATAAAATTCAAAAAGAAGGCTTCCGAGTCGGAAATTTTGGATGCTTGGTCGTCTTTTAAAGGAGAGCCTCAGGATCTACAATTGCCTTCGGCTCCGAATCCTACGATCTTGTATCGCAAGGAAGAAGATCGGCCTCAGCCTAGACTGGACTTGGAAACCGGAAAAAGTATGACAACCGTAATCGGACGCCTTCGGCCGGATCCGATTTTGGATTGGAAGTACGTAGTGCTAAGTCATAATACGGTCCGTGGAGCGGCCGGAGCCGCCCTGCTGAACGCCGAGTTGATGTATCGGAAAAACCTTCTCTAAGAGAGGATGATGAATGCTGGATCCCCAATCACCGGAGCTTAAGGTCGCGGATTATAACTCGACTTTACAGTTGACCCAGGCCTTGGAAGCTCGTGGGGATTTTCAATACAAAGGGGTTCACAAACTCGTTCTGATCATAGGAGATTGGACCGAAAAATATATCGCTAACAAAATCCTTCCAAGCGTGGAGCAGCTTTCTCGCGAGTTAACCTTGGATAAGGAAAGGGTAGCCGCGTATCTGAAAGAGATGACGGCTCGCCATAA
This sequence comes from Leptospira wolffii serovar Khorat str. Khorat-H2, assembly GCF_000306115.2. Lineage (NCBI taxonomy): Bacteria > Pseudomonadati > Spirochaetota > Leptospiria > Leptospirales > Leptospiraceae > Leptospira > Leptospira wolffii. The sequence continues at coordinate 75,145 of NZ_AKWX02000013.1, read as the reverse complement.
TCCCCCATTGGTAAAGAAGATCTGTATGGTGGATTATAATCCTACCGGGGACTCCTCCGACGGTAGGATTACTTCTTTCCTGCGTTTGATCACCGTTTTTGCAAGACCCTCGCAGACGGATGCAGGATCCAGTCATCGTTATGTCGACGGGGTCAATCAGACTTCGTTCAGCTCCATCCAAAGATGGGTCAAGGAGAAGCGCCAGTTTCCGGGAAAAGAGAGTTTCCAGAAGTGGATTTTCGATTCTATCGATGCGAATAAGTTGAGCGAGACATACGCTTCCTCTGAAATAGGGAATTTATTCCAGGATACTTTCGACGTCACTCCTACGTTAAAACAGACTACCATCAATATTCATCTGAAGCCGGTATTGAAGAAGCTCGTTGAAGCCAAAACCTTGTATTTTTACAGGAACGAGAACGCATTGAGTCCCGGAAACCGTTCGGTATTCTACTTCAACGTTCACGACGAGATCATAGCCAGGTTAGATGCTTATAAAAGATATTTAATCGAGCGAATCATACCCGAACTACAAAGGATCGGAGTACTCGGGAACTTCTCCGATAAGGATCTGGAAAATACTAGATCTATTGCTTCTCAAGTGCTTCCATTTTTGAGCCCCGCCTACGGAGACCAGAAAACCGCAGTCGAAGAGCTACTTTCTTTGATCCATTTCGAAGAAGAAGAAAAAGAGAAGAAGGACAAGGAAGAAAAGAAAGCGAAGCTTTCCGAGCTTCTCGACTATGTAAGATCCGCGAATCGTTTGGTCGATTTGAATTATCTGCGCTTTCGAGGGGAGCCGATAGAAGAGGAAATTCGGAATCTGATCATGAATCACGATCAGATTCTGCATTCGGAGTTCGCGGATAAGAAGAATTTATACAACTTCGTCCTTCATAAGGAATGTATCGCAGGTGCGGTGGAAACCGCCAAGAGAGTATTCAACGCAACGGGCAACGATAGCGAAATCCGGGTTTTGGGTAAGATGAATATCCGGGATTTTCTGGAAACCAGAGAGGCTTCCAGCCAATTTGAAAAATTAGAATATTCTTCTCTTTTTAAGTATTTGCCGTTTATTACGCGGTTCTTTCGCTCGATTTTCGGAAATATGGCTGTACACCGCTTCGAGGCCGAAGAGATTCGAGCTCGTTTGGCGGCGGAGCAGAATAAAAAAGTCCTGGAGGCTAAAACGAGAGCCGCCCAGGAGGAAAAGGTCCGAATTGCCGAGAAAAGGATCAAGGACCGGGAGAATGTGGAAGCCACCGTTAAGGCTCGAGCTGCTGCGGCCGTTGCGGCCTCGAGCGACGATAAGGCCCCTGGTACGGCTGCCAATCCGGAACACGATGCCGAAGTTAAGAAGATGCTTTCGAGCGTTCTGGAAATTTTGGATCATGCCTGGTCGAGGGACGAATTTCCGGATAGAAACTATCTTCTTCAGGCGCTGGGAGGGGACATCGACGAAAATACCCTGATCAACTTTCTGAAAAAGAATGCAAAAAAGGAAATCCATTCCTTTATGGTAAGAAATCAGGAAGAGCAATATTCTTTTCCGGTATTGGTCACCAGAAGGTTTCTGAAAAAGAACGGTCGGGCCTTGCAGGAAAAGGCGAAAAGGATCGTGGACGATCAGAAGGCGGCGGATATGCCCGAACAGGACAAGTTCGACTTTTATATCTCCTTTGAAGATTTTTTGAACAGAACCCTTCCTAAAATATAAGTTCGATCTCTCAGGTCGGACTCGATACAGAAGAACGACATTGATGAAGAACGAGTTAGTTAATTTCAGAAAAACTAAAATCATTTGTACGATCGGGCCCGCGACTGCGGACAAAAAAATGATTCAGGCTTTGGCGGAAGCAGGAATGAATATCGCCAGATTGAACATGTCGCACGGAAATCATGAATTTCATCGCTCCGTGATTCGAGCGATTAAATCTTTGAATAAAGACGTTCTCAAGCATCCGATCGCCATTCTTCTGGATACCCAAGGTCCTGAAATTAGGACGGGGGACCTGCAAGTGGACCACCTGGACCTGAAAGTGGGAGAGTCTTTTACCTTTCATATTATTCCCGGAGAAGAATCGGAAGAACAATCCGTATTCGTAAATTATAGGGATATAGTTAAGGATTTAAAAATCGGAGACCGGGTAACCGTCGATAACGGCCTTATCAATCTCGTCGTGGAAGAGATTCAGGAGACGGCTTTGAAATGCAAGGTCGTGGATGGAGGTAAGTTAGGTTCAAGAAAACATATCAACTTGCCCGGTATTCGAGTCAATCTTCCTTCCATTACTCAAAAGGATCATAAGGATATTCTCTTCGGTTTGGAAGAGGATGTGGATTTTATCGCCCTTTCGTTCGTTCGTTCGGCCGAAGATATTCACCAGCTCCGGAAAATTATCGAAGAGAATAACGGACATTCTGCGATCGTAGCGAAAATCGAGGATCAGGAAGCGGTCAGAAATATGGTCGAGATCGTGGAAGCTTCCGATGGAGTGATGGTGGCTAGGGGAGATTTAGGGGTTGAGTTGCCTATCGAAGAACTGCCTATCATACAGCGCTCTATCGTCAGAGAGTGCGCGATCAAAGGTAAGAGAGTGATTGTGGCCACTCACTTATTGGAATCGATGATCAATAATCCTTCTCCCACTAGAGCCGAGGTTACGGATGTCGCGAACGCGGTCTTCGAAGAGGCGGATGCAATCATGCTTTCCGGAGAGACTGCTGCCGGTAAATTTCCGGTTCGTTGCGTGGATATGCTTCATAAGATCGCCGAGAGAGTTGAGAATGCTCCCGGTCTAGGTTATGTGCAGGAGAGAATTCCTTCTAATAAGAAAGAGGAAATGGCGAAATCAGCTGCCATGCTTTCGGATTCCATTAAATGTCCCGCTATCATAGTGATTACTCGAAGAGGGACGACAGCTTTGAATGTGGCTTCTTTCCATCCTAGACACCCTTTGATTTACGCTTTTACGAATATGACAACGGTTCGAAGAAAGCTTTGGCTGACTCGAAGCGTTATTCCGTATCGCATCGATTTTTCGAGTGATCCGGAGAAGACGATTAAGTTGGCGATTGAGACTTTGAAGGCGAGCGGTAGAGTGAAGGATGGGGATCAGGTGGTGATTCTGTCCGATATTATTGCGGGGGCGGACCGGGTGGAGACGATCCAAATCCGGGAAGTTAAATAAGTCAGGGTTTCAATTTTTGGAAGGAACTCCAGCAACTATTTAGGACTCGGAGTCCGGGTCCTGGAAAGCCTGTTGCTCTAAGAGTCCTAAAAGCCATTCTTTCAAGCCGAGGCTTTGAAATGCCTCTATTAGCATTCCCGTATAGCTGATCGAGGATTGCAATTTTTCGAAGTTTAAGCGTACTTGTAGCTTTTTAATCTGTAGATGAAGAAGTAATTCTTCTTTGCTCATCTCGGAAATAGGTTTCCAGGGCGTGTAATCTTCGCCGGAAAGAGGGTTTAGGGTGAAAACGCCTTTGGGCCCCTGTTTCTTTTCCTTGGACATGGTGAGGAGTTCCTTCTAAAAAACCTTAAGACTGTATCTTCTTGAAGGAAAGGAGTAGGGAAAAGAGAGAGAGGATTAGGCATAGGGCGCCCGTTGATAAGGCCGCAGGTAGAGGATCTCCGCCAAAAAGCCTTTGGATATAGATAAAAAAAGCGCTTAAGAACAATAGGCTGCTCAGCCCTATGAAAAAGAGACCGACTTTTAGGAATATATAAGCCTGGACGCCTGCAATGGCTTTCTCTACCGCTATTCTCTGAAAATAGAGGAATAGAGTTTCAAAATACTCGATAAACGAATTGATGAAGGCGAGAAGTTGCTCCTTTAGCTCGAAGTTCAAGAAGGAGGAACCAGATTGAGATTCTTTCGCCTCTTGAAAGGATTCTTGAGAATGGTTGTCTCTCGCCACTAAAAGTCCGCCGTTTATTTTCTACGTAATAATAGGCCGATTACTAATCCAATTCCAACGCCAACACCCAAGCCAATCAGAGTCGCTTTTTGAGGATTTTCCTTGATATACGTACCGGTTTGATCGATAATTTGCTTCGCTTTTTCGCTAGTTTCTCCGGTGACTTGTTTTAGCTTCTCTTTAAGATCTGATACGTGTTCCAAGTATTCCTCCCGAGCCTTGCCAGTTATTTTCTTGGCCTTATCTTTTAGTATTTGGAGTTCTTCGCTTAAATTATCTGCTTTAGACATAAGAGTTTCCTCCAATGACTTTTATGGTAGGAACCCCAGCCAATTTCAAGAATTTTCTAAGCAAAATCTTTGGATTATCGAAAATTGCTGTTCCTTTGCTTTGCTCCAAGGGAGAAATAGGTCGCTTAGAAAGGTCTAAACGTAATAATGGTGAAATCGGCATATAGATACGTTTTGCTTATGAAAAGCGTATCTATTCTCTCCTATGCGAAAGTCATTTCCATTTCTAAGTTCCCCAGGGGGATGGCATGAATTTTTTCTCTAAAATTGCAAGAATACGAAGAACTCAAAAACAGCGCATTTATAATAGGGCCTATCGCCAGGCTCTGAAGCATATGAAAAAGGAATTCAAGGCCGAAGCTGACAGGCATGTCCAGGCCGAGAAAGAACTTGAGAAATATTATCGAAAAGATGTTGATACCGAGGCGAAGAAGACTCGAAAGAAGATTCAAGAGTTAGAAAATTATAAACTTCTTTTGGAACGAAAGGAATTGGAAATTGAATCCAAATTAGCCTTTCTGAACGACCAACTACATAAAATCGAAGAGCTGAAAGCTAGAATGGATGGCGCCGTGAACCTGATGGCTCGGGCCGGTTCCCTTTCAAATGGTGCGATCGACGATGCCGAAAAAATTAAACAGGCTTTGAAAAAGGTGCTGTAGGCAATTTTACCGGACTTTGACTTCGTATGAACAATTCTCCGCGTCCCGTCACCGATGATGAATTAAGGAAGGAACTCCCCCTCGGATGGGAGGTAGCGGAGGTGTCCGGCATTAAAAAACTGAGAAAAACGTACGAATTAACAAAGTATTCCTCTGGTATAGATCTAGTTATCAAACTGGCCGGCTTAGCGGACACCATGGATCATCATCCCGATATTCTATTAGGGTATCGAGTTGTTAAGGTGGAAATATATACCCACACTATAGAAGGTATATCCGCACTTGACCTGCAGTTTGCGATTGCAGCAGAGAAAATTCACTTAAAAGAATAATCACTGCTTCGAAGAAATTTAGGCGATTTTAGGGTCGGAAGATTCTCGCCGCCTGTTTTCATAAACATCCTCCTTAACAAACTCCGTTATCCAAAGGTCTCGAACGAGTGTGTTCCTTTGCAGGCCGTACCGTAATGTTGCTTTTAATTGCCAAACGGTACTTACTTTATTAAGAGAGGAATTCAGCAAAAGAGCTTCTAATAGAAAAATGAATAAGTAGCACATGGATACCCCGTGGGAAAGTGCTAAACTTCTTAATTGCGCCCAATGCTCAGGCTTCGGTCTAAAGTTAATTTTAGTATAGTATTTTCGAGTCTTTGTTCCTAAAGAGGTTTGGTATTTTATATTCGGTGAGGATTTGTTAATTCGCAGTCTTGTTTTTAGAATGTGACTTTGAGTGGTTAGAGCTTTTTCGAGGAGTCGGGTTACTCCCTTTTTCCGAACCTCCTTCAGATACCGCGGAGGAATAATTAAGGTCGATACTTTACGATCTTTTGTGTATTTGCTTTTTAGGGAGATCTCATCGGAACTAGATTTATGATAGTTTAGCTTCGTCATGCAGTATACGGGTCCTGCAAAGCTAATTGTGCGGGTATTTTTTGGAGAGATTTAACTTTTTTAGAAAAGGAAGGAACTCCTAAGCACCGTAAACAATTATGTTTGTAGAAAAGAAAAGGAATCGTTATTCCAGATTAATCTGGAATAACGATACTTTCGAAATTATCAGTAAAACGGTAGCCGATTCCCCAAATGGTTTCAATCCATTCCGGTTGAGCGGAATTCTTTTCAAGTTTGGAGCGAATTCTCTTAATATGGGAATCTATCATTCTTTCGAATCCGTCCCATTCCATTCCCCAGACTGACTCGAGAATCATTTCTCGTGAAAATACTTTTCCTGGAGATGTAGCCATTAGTTGGAGGATATCAAATTCTTTTCTGGATATATTAATTACTTGGTCTTTAAGCGTTACACGCCTGCGGATTGGATCAATTTTTAGCGACCCTCTGATGATTTCTCCCCCGCTTCCAATATTAGGTTTAATTCCCGCCTTTTTGTCCCAGCGTCGAAAGAATACGTCCACTCTCGTTTTCAGTTCTCTCACGGAGAAGGGCTTGGTAATATAGTCGTCGGCTCCGAGTTCCAATCCCATGATTCGATCGATTTCTTCATTTCTTGCAGTAACGATAAAAATTGGTGTATTTTCATCGGATCGACGGACCGTTCTACAAACATCCATTCCATCAATATCCGGTAAGGAGAGGTCTAAAATCAGTAAATCCGGGTGGTTTGCCTTATAATATTTTAGGCCTTCTTCTCCTGAGGTCTGAATTGTCGTCCTATAATGAGCCGAATCCAGGGACTTTCGGATGAGATTGCCGATATCCGGATCGTCTTCGATTACGAGAATATTCTTCATAGGTGCCTCAGGAGTATTGGATGGGAAATTTAACCTCATTACAACACATTATTCGTAATAAAAATATTACATAGCAAAAAATGAATTTTTGATCGGTTGAGGAATGTAAAGGTCCTTAAAAAAACATGGAGCCCTTATTGTTTCTCCTCAAATTTTTATTGGACGAGAATAATTGTATTTCTAGTATTTTTGCCCTATAGGGGTATTTTTATGACCTCAATAGAAGGGTCCCAACAATTTATGAAAACAAGTCAGTCGTCTTATCCGAAATGCTGGGCCCTTATATCCATATCTCATCCGAATTTAGATACTCAGACTTTAACTCGAGAATTAGGTATCCGACCGGATCTTTCGGTAGGTAAAGGAGTTCCTTCTATTTCTGGTTCTTCGATCTCTGCTCCGGTATGGCAAATATATTCCAAAAAAGAAGCGAATGCGCCCTTGGAGGATCATATCTGGGAATTACTGGAAAGAATTTCACCTCGACGTAAGGAATTCCAAACCATTTGCGAAAAATATTCAGTCGTTTTATACTGTTCAGTAGAATATAATAATGGTGGTTTAGAGGAAACTTCCTTGAGTCCTAGGACTTTATTACTGATCGGGAACCTCGGGCTTACTTTGAGCTTTCACGCTTGGAGGATTCCAGAGAAAGGTCGCAGATTAGAGGATAAGGATTAATTCGTTTAGCGAAAAAGTTTGAATATATTTCCTAATCGGAAGAGATGGTTTGGACAGAATAAAAACTCGATTCTTTTCCCGAAGATCCAATGCAAATTTCATCAACTTTTCAATGACCGAGAAGGGAAGAGTTTCGAATTTTCCCATCTCCAATTTTACATGTCTGTTCGTTTCATAGAATGCCATAGCAAGGACAGATCGTAGCTCGCTTAAAATTTCATCATTTATGCCTGCTTCGGTAGGTTCAATTTCTACTACTTTTGCTTTTTTTCGTATTTCAAAGTGGCGGTATTTGCGAACTTGTTCCATTAGGAGTTCCTTCCCCTGAATTTTCATTCCGTTTAAAATAAGTGCGACAATAATTTTTAAATCTAAATATGAATCTAATAAACCTGCAAACTCTAATCTTACGATCGAAATTTCTCCAATCTGTTCGCAAATTTTTTACGGAAAGGGAATTCCTGGAAATAGATACACCTGCTTTAAAGAGAGTTGGTGGGATGGAGCCATATTTGGATCCCTTCGGCGTCTTATCACCTAGTATGGAGGAAAAAGGATATTTGATAACGTCGCCGGAATATTCTTTAAAACAGGCGCTCTCACTTGGAGTTAAAAAGGTATATGAAATAGCTCATACTTTCCGGTCAGGAGAAAGAGGGAGTTCCTACCATACTGCCGAATTCCTGATGCTGGAGTTTTATCAATCTAATGTCAGGTTGGAAGGTGCGATGGATCTCATATTTGAGCTCATTTCCGATGTCTCATATGAGATCGGTAAACCGATTATTCAACCTAAGATCAACCGCTGGAAGGTGAAGGAACTCCTTACCCAATTTGCCCGGTTAGACGATTGGAATCGAAATTCCCTAGAGAAGAAAATTAGGGAGTTAAAATTGACGGGGTTGGATTTAAATGAACTTACTTATGAGGATTGTTTTTATCTCGTTTTTTTGAACTTAGTGGAACCGAAACTCCCTTCCGAGTTTACTTTCATATATGATTATCCACCGGAGATGGCCGCGTTGTCTAAAATCGAAGATGGATGTGCAAAACGCTTTGAATTGTACTTCGGAAATATAGAACTCTCGAATTCATTCTATGAGTTGCAGGATGTAGAGGAGCAGCGAAAGAGATTCTCGGAAGAGCAGCGTCTAAGGCAAAAATTGGGGAAGGAAGTCTTTCCCATGAACAAGGAGTTTTTGTTCGCCCTGGAAAGGGGCATTCCCGAATGCACGGGGGTGTCGATCGGATTGGATCGACTCTTTATGGTGATTTTAGGCTTAAATTCACTGGAAGAAGTAAGTCCGTATTGGAATCAGATTTAAAAATCGTAAGATTTTTCGAGAGGCTTGAATTAAGAATCCATCTATCAGCGTTCGATAATTAAGGAAGGTGCTAAACTTTTGGTTGCATGTAATGTTGACGGATTTATATTACGGACCTGTCGACCAAAAACGGGCATCCGACGGTTCGGGCGAGAAAGTTAACCTTAGAATAACGGGCGGAAAGAATGGCCAAAAAACAGACATATTACGTCACTATTAAGGGGAAAAAGTTCGATCGAGGCCTGATCGAACTTGCGGAGAGTTCTACTTCCGGTAAGAGAGACGGAAGAATTTCTGTTAGCGACGCTAAAAAGCTGTTAAACGCCGTTAAAGATAACAATACATATACGGATATTGAAAAGAAAACCATGGAGTATATCCGTGAGAATTATAAATTCACGGATAAGGCAGATGAATGGTTCCGGACGGAAATTAGAAAATGGGCCGCAGAGAAATCTTCTCATTCAAACAAGAGTGCCAGTGAAGAATATACCACCCAGGACGAGGCTATCAGCTTGGTAGTTCCACACGATTCCGATTTAAGTGAGAAAAGCTATTCAGGCTATATTCCTACACCTTCAGCGGGAAAATCTAAGAAGAATAGTGCGATTCCTGTGTTGATCCTTTCCTTAGTGATCCTGGTGGGTTTTGGAGTAGGAATCTATTATGCCTTCAAGAGGAGTGTTACGGAATCCCAAAGTAACGAAGCTCTAAAACAACCGGAAAATTCCCAAAGAGAAAGCGAGAAGAAGGAGCCTTCTATTAAGAAGGAAGAAAGTTCCGTATCCGAAAAGAAAAAGGAAGATACGGATGAGGGAGGAATCTTCGGGCTTTTTTCGAAGAAATATGAGCCTGCCGTCCTTTTCGGAAGGGACGAGGAAATTGCAAAAAGAGTCCAGCAATCGGATCTAATTTTTGCGAAGAATGATATAACAGTCCATTCCGATTCCAGAAAAGTCCTGGATCAATTGTCATCTTTACTCAAACGGCATCCGGATCTTAAGGCCGTTTTGACAGGTCATGCATCTTTGGAAGGAACCGAGCCGGTGAACCTACGGGTCTCACAGCTAAGAGCGGAAATGGTTCGAGATTATCTCCTAGGAAATGGGATCGAGCCTAACCGCTTGGTTTTGGAAGCCAAAGGTTCTTCCGAGCTGGGGGCGGAGGCCTCCAAAGACGGCAAAAATCGAAGAGTTAATATCCGAATCGTTAAGTGAATCCGAAAATTCCATTCCGGAATTTTCCACTTTGGTCTATACCTATTACTTCGACTAAGTCGGATGGTCTTCCTACCAACTTTCCAAGCGGATGAATTGGTAAACAAATATTCCGTATTTCTAAAAATGTCCTTTTGGCGGAAAAATCCTATACAAAGGCCCTAGGTCCGGGGACGATGAAATCATCATCGGAGATGACACAGATGGCATTTGATATAGATATGATTCGTGCCCGGTATGAAAAACTCGGGTCCTTGGTTAAGAAGGCTAGAGAGACGGTAGGCCGACCTCTCACCTTGACCGAAAAAATTCTCTATTCTCACTTATGGCAGGGAGTTCCTACGGAGAATTACGATAGGGGAAAATCTTACGTAGACTTTGCACCGGATAGAGTGGCGATGCAGGATGCAACAGCCCAAATGGCCTTGCTTCAATTCATGTCCGCAGGAAGAAGTAAAGTTGCAGTTCCTTCCACAGTTCACTGCGACCATTTGATTACTGCAAAAGAGGGATCCAGCAAGGACTTAAATACCGCATCTAGCGAAAACAAAGAAGTCTATGATTTTCTTTCCTCCGTATCCAATAAATACGGAATCGGATTTTGGAAACCTGGGGCCGGAATCATTCACCAAGTAGTTTTAGAGAATTATGCGTTCCCAGGTGGAATGATGATCGGAACCGATTCTCACACGGTAAATGCGGGTGGATTAGGAATGGTGGCAATCGGAGTGGGCGGAGCAGACGCCTGTGACGTGATGGCCGGACTCCCCTGGGAATTGAAATGGCCCAAACTGATCGGAGTCAAATTAACCGGAAAATTAAACGGTTGGACTTCTGCAAAAGACGTAATCCTTAAAGTTGCCGGGATCCTGACCGTTAAGGGAGGAACCGGAGCCATCGTAGAATATTTCGGAGAGGGAGCGTCCTCTCTCTCCTGTACGGGAAAAGGAACGATCTGCAATATGGGTGCGGAGATCGGAGCTACTACTTCCACATTCGGTTATGATGAATCGATGGAAAGATATCTGAAATCCACCGGACGTGCGGATGTCGCTGATTTGGCTAATGGAATCAAGGAGCATCTGAATGCGGATCCGGAAGTCTATGCAAATCCGGATAAATTTTTCGACCAAGTCATTGAAATCAACCTTTCGGAGTTGGAGCCTCACTTAAACGGACCTTTTACTCCCGACTTAGCGACTCCTTTGTCTAAAATGAAGGAAGAGGCTAAGAAGAATGGATGGCCTACGAAAGTAGAAGTGGGGCTCATCGGATCCTGCACAAATTCTTCTTATGAAGACATCGCTCGCGCGGCCTCTCTGGCCAATCAAGCAGCGGAAAAATCCCTAACTCCTAAAGCCGAATTTACGATTACTCCCGGATCGGAACTGGTAAGATTCACGATCGAAAGAGACGGATATATTAAAGTTTTTGAAAAGATCGGAGCCAAGGTATTCGCGAATGCTTGCGGTCCTTGTATCGGAATGTGGTCCAGGGTAGGGGCAGAGAAGAAGGAGAAGAATACGATCGTCCATTCTTTCAACCGAAACTTCCAGTCGCGAAATGACGGAAACCCGAATACATACGCTTTCGTAGGATCTCCAGAACTAGTAACCGCTTTAGCGATTGCCGGGGACTTAACCTTCGATCCGAACTCCGATACCCTGATCAACGATAAGGGAGAGAAGGTGAAATTGGATCCTCCGAACGGAGATGAATTGCCTAAGAAAGGATTCGATGTGGAAGACCCGGGCTATCAGGCTCCGGCTGCCGATGGATCAGGAGTCCAGGTGGTCGTGAATCCGACTTCCAACCGTCTTCAGTTACTTGCTCCATTTGCAAAATGGGAAGGAACCGACTTAAAAGGTTTGAACCTTCTGATCAAAGCGAAGGGAAAATGTACTACAGACCATATATCTATGGCTGGTCCTTGGTTGAAGTTCCGGGGACATTTGGACAATATCTCTAACAATCTCCTCATCGGAGCCACCAATGCATTTAACTCTAAGACGAATAGTGTGAAAAATCAGCTGGACGCTTCTTATGATGAGGTGCCTAAGGTCCAGCGAGCTTATAAGGCCAAAGGAATCGGGTCCATAGTCGTGGGTGATGAAAACTACGGAGAAGGATCTTCCCGGGAACATGCCGCTATGGAGCCTAGACATCTAGGTGTGAGAGCGGTTCTCGTAAAATCTTTCGCTCGTATCCACGAAACGAACCTGAAGAAACAAGGTATGCTTGCCCTCACATTCTCCGATAAGGCGGATTATGATAAGATCCAAGAAGACGACAAAATCGATATTCTGGGTCTTACTGGTTTCCAAGAAGGAACTCCTCTGACTTTAGTCCTGAATCATAAGGACGGAAGTAAGGACGAATTCAAGGTAAATCACACCTATAATGCTCAGCAGATTGAATGGTTTAAGGCCGGAAGCGCTTTAAATCTGATCGGAAGCAGAAAGTAGACAGTATTTGCTCGGTAGAAGGAGACTTCTGCCGAGCTATCTAACTTACTTAGATTCCGGTTTCAGGCCTTTATGAAGTAGTCGAACCATTTCTCGAATGGTCGCTTTTATCTCCGGTTCCGGGATCTTATAAACGACCTGAGCCATAAATCCAAGGGCGAATGTGAGAGAAGAAATTCCGAAGGCCACGGATTTTAAATCCGCTTTCGAATCGATTTCCCCCGCCTTTTTAAATTTCTCCAACTCCTGAATCATTTCCGGGATAGCCTTAGCGTAAATTCTAGTCTGGATAATCCGACTAACATCCGGATCTAAGATGATTCTACTGACCGCAACCTTCATAAAGTCTGAGTAATGTTTAAAATCGGAGCATTTATCGGAAATGGATTGTGTGAGAGCTTCGTCTAGGTGGGAATAATCTTTTGTTTCCTTCTCCAAAGATTCTTCAGATGTCTTGCCCAAGTCATCGGTTCGAGTTAGGATAGCTTCTAAGAGTCCTTTTTTCCCTCCGAAATATCTCATGATCAAGGCTTCATTTGCTCCGGCGGACTTGGCGATATCCTTTGTGGTAGCGGCGTCGTATCCCTTTTTGGCAAAGACCTGGATCCCGGCTTTCATTAGAGCTCGTTCGGTGGCCGCCCGGTCCCTCTTTTTTGGATCTTTAGAGGAGGTTCCAGAAGTCGTCCGTTTTTGGGTCTTCTGTTTCCTGATCTTCTTTTTCGGAGTTTTGCTCATCCTTTGGCCTATATTGGATGTATCCCGACCGACGACTAATCAGCCAAGCGGATTTTTATTTTTAAGAAACTTCTTTCCTGTTGCCCCATTATGGGGTTTACGGGAAAAGGTAAATAAGTAAGTAAATAATTACTTATACTTTCTTATTTTATGACCTCGTTCGGATCCGTTTCATCTGATTCTCTTCCAAAAAAAAGGGAACCTTTTTCCAATTTTTTGAACCGCTTTTCTCAATTTGTAATTCGAAGAGAAGGCGATAGAATATTTGTTTTTGTACTGATTTTGTTAAACGCAGTCTTCCTTCTCCCCGGAATAGGGGATGAGGCGCTTCTCCCTCAAGGAGACGAAACGATGCATATCGCTACGATTCGGGAAAGCCTTGCGTCTTCTTCTTATCTTTTTCCGAAATTTGAAGGCGTTTTGAATTTATATAAGCCACCCGCATTATTTTGGCTGGGCATGCTTTCCGATTCGATTTTCGGAATCGGATTCTTCGGAGAAAGATTCCCTTCTTTTCTATTGTTTCTAGGCGTCTCTCTCCTAATCTATCTTGGCTTGAGGAGGGCAAAAACGCCCCCGATTTACGCCTTCGGATTAGCTCTGGCTTATACCTTAACTCTGGGTGTCTTTAAGTTTGCGAGATTAGCGATGATGGAATCTTTGCTGGCATTCTTCATTACCGCGATCTCCGTCTTGATTTTGGAATTCAGATTATCGGGAAGAAAAGTTTGGTTAGGATTAGGAGGGCTTTTATCCGGAATCGCCATTCTCATTAAAGGGCCATTATTTCAGATATATAGCGGAGCCTTATTAGTCTCTTTTTCCTGTTTTAGCATTTTCTTGATTTCCAAATCGGGTATTTGGACAGGTAGAAGGAGAATCTGGAAGGAACTCCAGCATCATTTGCTCTTCCATATTTCCTCTCTTATCATTCCGGGAATTTGGATTCTAGTTTTACTTTCCTTTTCGAATTTGGGGAAAGAATTCCTACGAATATTTTTCTTCACGGAAAACCTGGGAAAATTCTCCTCCGCAACGGCTAACCAAGCGGAGTGGATCATTCCCGTAGGATTTCTACTTTATAGTTTTCCATTTTCTTTGGCCCTGGCCTTTGCTTTTTTATCCGGCCTGTTTCGTAAATCTAGGAATTTCAGATCGACGATGGGGAGTTCCTTCCTCTGGGCCATTGTATCGATTGCAATTGTGCATATTTCTCCGAATAGAAAGGATTTCTATTATCTTCTCCCATTGATTCCAGTTTCCTTCCTGGCTATCGGCCTTTCTTTTTCAGGTAAGAAGAATACTTCGGATGGAATTCGCATTCGCAATTGGTTGTCCTGGAATTTTATCTTTTCTTTTACAATCGCTCTCATTCTTTGCATCGGAATGTTCGCTTTTGGACTATTCCTTGATCGACTATCGTGGATGGAACCGGTATTCTTGCTGCTTTTGGTAATCCTGGTCTTTTTCGTCCGCTCCAGGATGCGAAAAGAGGATGGAGTTCCTACCATCATCTATTCAGGGAATTTATGGATCGCGGTATTCCTTCTTGTTTATTTGCAATTTTCCGTTCTCCCTCGCTTGAGTCTAAGCGAAGTTCCAGACCACGGACCTATTCTTTCCGCAAAGCAAATCTGCGTGGTCTCCGAGAACCCCTGGACAGCATGGACTTTCCGGAATGCCCTTCCCGGAATCGATATTGCCCATTCCATTCCTGGTGCGGAACGGAATTGTATAGACGGAAGAAGGCATCTGATCGTCTTCGATCCGAATTTTACCCGTAAAGAGGAATACCGTCTCATACAAACGCAATTTGTTTGGAAGAGGAACCTGAATGGGAAGGAACTCCTCAGCCCTTCGAAAGGTAAAGATCAGATTTATTTTTATGAGCCGATTAGGAATTTCGATTCCGGAGCTCCGGAGCAACCATGAAGTTAATTTCCTGGAAATCATTGTTTCCTTATCTGCCTATCTTTCTTCTAGGACTGGCGGTTGGTACATTTATCGCTTTTAAATATTCTCGCGGTTCCATTCAGGAAAGTTCCGGAATGGAATGGGAAGGTAAGGAAATCTGTTTAGATTATTGCGATAACCTTGCGAAATGCACGAAGAAGGATCTACCTTCCACCTCGGAAGACCAATTATATAAGATAGAAAACGCCTGTTTAAGAGGATGTAGAAAGCATTTCGATAAAATGCAGGTCTGCTTACAGCCTGAGAAAATGGCCAGTTGTTCCGAACTTACGTCCTGCCTTTTCGGCGAACTAAAGAAATATTATTGATTTATAATATTCATTTATTCTCTTTCCAGAATCTGTTCACTTTTTTCACGTAATCTTGCGTTTCTTTATACGGTGGGATCCCGTCATATTTTTGAACCGCTCCGGGGCCTGCATTATAGGCGGCGAGGGCAAGATTCGTATCTCCGAATTTTTTCATCAGGTCTCCCAAAAATTTGGTTCCTCCTGCGATATTCTCCTCCGGATCGAAAGGATTATCGACTCCTAAAAGATCGGCCGTCCCCGGCATCAATTGCATAAGCCCCATTGCTCCCTTGGAGGAAACGGCGGAGGGTTTAAAGCCGGATTCCGCGCGGATGACCGATTTTACTAGATTCGGGTCTAAATGGTTTTTGGAGGATTCTTTACGTATGATTTCGGAGAGAGCCTGGGAGTTCGGAATATTCTCCTCCATGGTTAGCTCCTGGAATTTCGCATCCAACTGATCTTTGAAATTCGGAAGTTCCTTAGAATTCTCATTCTTGGCTACCTCAGAAATTCCCTTATTTCTGGGCTCGAACCTGTCCGTAATACCTTGGATTTCCTCGATTCTCATACTGATTCTTTGGAATGCGTCCAGATCCGATAGCTTCATCTTTCCTCGGAGGAGTTCCTTCCTAAACCGAAAGTATTAATTCCTCTATTATGTCTCTCGGAAAGAGCTCGCTTCTCCTGAAGTCTTTTTTCGAGCTTTTCCGACCGGATTTAAAGGGTTTCTTGAAAAAAGGCCCTATCTCGAGAACGATGGGTGCCGTGATCGAAATAGAAATAGTCACAACACCTAGGCTCACCGCTTTCCCGGTATTCCTCGCATTCAGTAGAGGTTATTTCGAGGAAGAGGGCGTGCTCGTCAGAGTCCGCGTATTAAAGAGTTATGAAGCTGTGCTCGCTCATCTTCGGGAAGGAAGAGCGGAAGCGGGAGAGATTCCTTTTACTGCCTGGGTGGATCAACAGCTTCGGAAGACCTCTCCTCACTGGACTTTTTATCGAGGAACCATCTTATCCTGTTTAGTTCACGGGTTTTATTCCGCTTCCTATATGGAAGCTGAATCGATTCGCGATTCCTATCATAGTTTTCTTCCGGTTCTTCATCCTTATTCCTTGGATCGATTCGTGGCCGAGGAATTTTTCCGTTCCGAGAATTACCATCGTCGCAAACCTGTCCCGTATCTTACGACTCGTCCTACATTATTAACTCATGAATTCATTCGCGCCGAATGTCTAGGCGTCGCGGCTTCCCTACAAGAGTTCCCATTCTTCGGGGAGAAGGGTTACTGCCTCACCGTCGAGAATGAGATTCCTCCGTTTTATCTTCCTACGAATATGTTGGTCTTCACCGGACGTTTCGCTTCCAGATATCCCGAAGAAGCCAATCGGGTTTCCCGTGCCTTAAAAAAAGCCATGGAGGATCTCGCCAATCATGTCGCCTACGAAGGAGACTCCTACGTCGCGGATTGGGTCGGGCCCTGTCCTTGGAGACCTAGCGAACTGGACGGATTCTATCGTCGTCCCGTTTCGGAATTGGGAAGGATTCTTTCGGGCATGCCTTCTCTGGACGACGTCCGCTTCGTCATGGAAATATACGGTAAAACATTTCCGGGAAAGGAAGGTGGAAATAAGATCCTAGAAAATCTGGCTCATTCCGTCGCGGACAATCCTTTTCCGAAGTTTCCGCAGTCCATTC
The DNA here is from genome assembly GCF_000306115.2 of Leptospira wolffii serovar Khorat str. Khorat-H2. Classification (NCBI taxonomy): domain Bacteria; kingdom Pseudomonadati; phylum Spirochaetota; class Leptospiria; order Leptospirales; family Leptospiraceae; genus Leptospira; species Leptospira wolffii. Next base: position 58,136 of record NZ_AKWX02000013.1, on the reverse strand, counting down.
CCCAAGCCAATGATAAGAGCTATAGAACTTACTATTCCAAGCCTAACTCCCTGCTCAGTGGAAACGTTAAGGATGCGGCTCCTCTACGTAGCCTCGTAACGGATCTGAAGGAACTCGCCCTCGGACTTTTTTCGGGCAGAAGAGAAGTGACCTTGGATACTCAATTGCCCAAGAGTCCGTATCTATTCATCCGATCCACGGTAAACGGAATATTAGATTATTTAAATCAAGAAATGAGAGATATTGAAGAGAAGAATAAACGACTCTCCGAAGATAATTATCTACTCGAAACCCGGTTGGATATCAGCGATCTCAAGCGACAGACCACGGAAGAACGCTACAGATACATGTTCGAATTCGCCACAGACGCAATGATCATAGTGAATTCGGATACTCGTATGATTGTCGATGCCAATCGTAGATTCAGGGAGGTCTCGGGATACCAGACTTCCGAAATCAAGAATATCCGTTTGGCTCGGGTTCTTCCGGATATATTGGAGCAAACCGAACTCAAATCTCCCGGAGGAAAGGATGAGAATATGACCTTCATTCCGGAAGCGTCTCTGATCTTGAAAGACGGGACCCGCTTTTCCGTGGGCTTGAGCGTTACCGGGTTCAGCGCCGAAACCAAACGATTTTATCAGATCCAAGTCAGCGACAACGCTTTGATATTGGAATCGGAAAAGATCAAACACGAATTCATTTCGAATATTTCCCATGAGCTTCGTTCTCCTATGACCAATATCCAGGGGTATTTCGATCTTCTGCTTGCGGATCCGATTCTGACCCTGAACAACGAGCAAAAGGAAATGGCGGACGTGATTCGTAAGAATGTGCGCCGTCTGAATTTTCTAATCGATAATCTTCTTCAATTGGAGAAGAAGGACTCCCAAAATTCGGAGGAGATGGAGGAAATCTTCGATCCGGTTACTGTAGTCGAAGAGGTTCTCTATATCAATTCTCCTCCCGCAGCGGAGAAGGGTTTGTCGGTGGTGATGGATTTATCCACCGGCTTGAAATTAAAGGGAGTTCGTTTCGAGTTCTCTCAAATCGTCACGAACTTCTTCGTGAATGCGGTGAAATATACGGAAAAAGGTACAGTCGAAGTTTCCGTGAAGAAGATTCCGGGAAAGAAAGTCGAAATCCGATTCACGGACTCGGGCATAGGTATCGATCCTAAATACAAAGAATTGATTTTCGAGCGTTTCTTTCGCGTTCCCGATCAGAGAAATCGTACCGTGGGAGGAACCGGGTTGGGATTATCCATCAGCCGAGCTTTAATCAATAAGATGGGCGGGGACGTGGTCTTGGAGCCGAATCAAAAAGGTGGAAGTATTTTCCGGGTCATTTTACCTTTGTATTCGGAATGAATCGAAAGCGACTAACTCTTTTACTGGTTTTTGTTTTTCTCTGCGCATTTGCCTTATATCTCCTATTCGAATCATCCGAAGATAAGGAGAGTTCTAAATTCCAGGGAGGCCTTTCTCAAGAAACGCTTTTGAGAAAAGAGAACTCCGTTTTTGAAGGAGGCACCGGCTTCCTGGATTTTTCCGCTTCTGCCGAAGAAGAATCCGCCAATTCTTCTCAAACTCCGGAATCCTCTTCTTCTTCCAAACCCAAATCCTATTGGGAAAGCCTTTCCGAAGAGGATAAGGCCAAGCTTTACGAAAAGATGTACGAAAAGTACAAGCCTCTACTCGATAAATTTCCCAATAACTCTTTGATCCCTAAAAAGCTTTCCGAAGAAGAGCAGGCCAAGAAGAAAGAAGCGGAAGATCGTTACTATAGGATTCAAAGGGACATTCTGGAAAGAAAGGATGTTCCTAAAGAGGAGATGGGATTTTATTTGGATACTAAGCTGAAGCGCTCGGACGATATGACCGAGATTTTGAAGTACGGCTTGGAAACATATAGAAAGGCTTCTGAAAGCCAGGCCTTAAATCCCGAATTCGAGAGATTGATCCGGGAAAGATTGGAGAGTATCGAAAAGAGCAGGGAAGAAGTGCTTACCGCGAGAAAGGCTTTGAACCCTTAAAAGGAATTATCGTCTTCTTTTTTCTTTCTTGGATTTACGGACCGTCTTTTTCTTGGGAGCAGTCGGTTTCTTAAGAGCGGGCAATTTCATCTTGTTCAGACTATGCACCAATTCCATCAGTTCTTCGATGCCGAATACTTCCAGAAGTTTTATTACCTTGGAAAATCCGGCCTTTTCGATTAGATTGAGGGCGTTTTTTGTGCCGAAGGATCTTAATAATATCGGAATTTCCCGAACCGATCGTTTTCGGATCCATTCTTCACATTGTTCCGGAGTTAAAGCCTTTGCCAAAGGAACGAAATCCTTGGTAGGAAGAACTTTGGCGATTTCCAAAAAAGAATCCACTCCGATTGCATTCAAATATCTTAATGCTTCTTCGGTTCCTAGGTTCTTTACTATATCCAGAATATTCCTGGATCCCAGATCCTGATTGATCTTCGCCACGTCCTTAGGATCCAGCGCCTCGGCGAGTTTTTTCAGATCGTCCAAGGGAAGATTTTTAACGTAACAGACCAGATCGGCAGGCAACGTACTTTGGATCAATTCCACCAAAACCGATTCGCTTATGGATTGAAGGAGATTTGTGATCTCTTTTTCCGAAAGATTCTGGCTTAGAAACAGTAATCTTTTATGATCCACCTTCTCCGAAATGGAGAAAAGCGCTTCGTATCCTAGATTCCGGAAAAGCTGAAAGGATTTCTGAGGTCCTAACTTATCCAGATACTCCAAAGCGTTCTGAATGGTGGAGATCACCTTCTTCATCCCAGTATGTCCCCCAACACGTCTAAGACGAGTGGCGTGAGAGTTCTTTTGGAATGTATCTTACGGATATTATCCGCAGTGTCCGAAGTGACTTTTCCGATCCAGAGATCCAGCTCTGTATCGCTTAGCCCCACGAATTCCTGTAGACTCTCTTTGCGATAATGATTAAGTAGAGTATCCCGGAATACCGCATAAGAATTCTCCATTGCGGATCTCACCTTCTCGTCCGACGCTATCGCCCTACGGATCCGGTCCGATCCCGCTCCGAAGACGTTAGTGTTCATTCTACCCAATTCTCCGAATCCGGTACTGAATAGAATCTTCAAAGTGTTGCGAATCGCGGATTGGATTTCCTGGGTTTCCGCTCCCGCCGCCGCGAAGTCCGCCAATCTCTCCGTAAAGGTTGGCAAAAGGGAAGATAGAAATTGCGAGATTTGCTTCTCCAATCCTGCCGCCTGGAAGACTCCGTGCAAAGGATTTATCTTTTTATGAAATTCGCTCAGCACTTTCTCCAAACCTTGCGAAAACATGGACTGTAATTCGGGTTGGTTTAGAATTCCTAAAATTAAAGTCTTGGAAGGAGCGGCTTGGGTTCCCGCGATGAATTCTACGATCGCTTCTCTGGACTCCTCGGATAGAAATTCGTCTAGAGAAGAATATGGAAATGCCTTCTCCACCGGAAACTCCTCCGCCAGAAGTTTTAATTTTTCTTCCGGAAGTCGGAAGAGCCCGATCGCCGAAGGGGAAAGGGAAGGGTTCTCCGGAAGAAGATCCTCTAATCTAGTATGAAAAAGAAAGAGCAGACTCTTTCGGATACTGGACTCCAATTTGCCAGGCTCCGAGATCCAAGCCTCGATCCTAGATTTACGGGAACGAAAACGATTCCAAAATGCCAAAGTCTACTCCTAAGCCTTCGCGAGAGAGGCCCACGCGGCGTCTAATTTCGCGAAATGGTAGGTAAGCTGATTCTTATGGTATAAAACCAGATTTTTTTTCTTTAAATTATGAAGATCTTTCGGAGGCTGAAAAAGTTTCTCCAAAAAGCGGACCTCTTGCCCGTTATGTTGTATAAAGCCCAAACGTTTCGCTTTTTCCAAAAAAGAATCGAAAGCCTCCGCTAATTTCTCCGAGGAGAATTTGCCGGAAACATAGATCTCGGGATGCTTGGTGCGTATCGTAGAAGCTAAGGATTTTATTAAGGACAATAACTTCTCCTTACTTTCCGCTCCTTTTCCCTCGAATTTTAGAAGAACGTAAGACGTTAAATTTCCCGCCGTGACTGCATAGCCCGCTCCCAATCTTTCCTTTACGATTCCCGCAACTTTATCCGCGTCCGTATTCTCCGGTATGGGGAAAGCCTTACCGTAACCTATATGCAATTCGGTCTTCTTGGAAGAAAAGTAATCGTAGGTAAGGGTAAAAGAAGTGAAATTGATCTCCTTGAATTTGGAACGAAGGAAATAGACTCCTTTTTTGATTTGGCTCATATATCCGTCCTGATTAAAGACTCCTTCTGGAAATAGGAATAAGTTTCTTCCTTCGGAAATCCGGTCTGAGAGATAGCTCCATTCCTGCTCCACCATTTCCCTGAGAGCCCCCTTTTTCAGAAGTTCTCTGGCGTTATCTCGGAAAGGCCGTTTGATCGGAACGCAACCTATATAATCCAGATACTTGGGAATGATCATGGACTTATCAATAATCTTGAATATGAACTTTAGAAATCCCTTAGGTTTGAATTCCTTAACCAGGAAGTCTTTGCCGAGAATATCCTCTCTTGCCGGGATCGCGAATTTGATGGAAGGATGGATATGTCTATAGACCGCGGATAGGGCGGGCACGTCTCCTTCCCAAACATGGTTGGCCATAAGCACCGAAGGGTAGGGCGCCTCCAAAATCTGCTTGGGGTTTTCCGCCGGAAAATATTCCTCCAAAGAGTCGAATAATATCCCTCGGAATCTATAGACCATCCCGATCATTACATCGTAGAACTTCGTGGTAAATACTGGTTTAGTACCGTTATTCGTCCTTTTCTCTTCCTTCTCTGCGCCGTTCATAGTGTATATTTCCTGTTTAAATGACGGTCTTCGGAACGGATTCGCTGATCCGAGTCGTCACTTCGTAATTGATCGTATAAGTCCAATTCGCATGATCGTCGGCGGAGACTTCTTCTTCTCCGTCCTTACCGATTACGGTCACGGTGTCTCCGATTTCGACCCCATGGATATGTGTGACATCCAACATCGTCATGTTCATACAGATTCTCCCCAGAATCTTGGCTTTCTTGCCTCGAACGAGCATGACTCCGTTATTGGATAACTTTCTATCTAGTCCTTCGTAATATCCCACGGGAACGACGGCGACCTTGGTAGGTGCGCTCGTTTGGTAGGTGGATCCGTAGCCCACATAGGAATCTTCGGGTAGATCCTTGAGGTGTACGATTCTGGTCTTCCAGGCGAGAACGGGAGAAAGTCGAAAGTCCTTCTTACCTGTGAGATGGAGGGAAAGTCTTGTCTGGAGACTGGGCCAGAGTCCGTAGAGGGAGATTCCAATTCTTACCAAATCGTGATGTGCTTCGGGAAACAACATAGTCGAAGCGGATGCGCAAGCGTGTTTTATTAGGGAAGTAAAACCGTATTTTTCCGCTATCCGTATCGCCTCGTTGAAACGATCCGTTTGTTCTTTGGAATATTTTTGCTCTAATACGTCTTCGGTACTAGCGAAATGGGTCGCGATTCCATGAATGGGTAACCCTTCTTTTTTCAATTCGGAGAAGATCTTTTCCAATTCTTCTCCGAAAGATCCTAAACGCCCCATTCCAGTATCTACCTTAAGATGGATTTGAGGAGAAGGGTCGCATTTCGCGAGAGCCCGAACGCTTTCCGTGCGGGAAACAATGATCCAGTAATTCGGATCGGAGACTTCTTTCCTTCTATATTCCAAATCCGGAATCTCTCCCATGATCAGAATAGGAAGATTAGGATAACGTTTCCTTAAAGGGATCGCCTCCTCCAAGGAGTTGACTCCTAATAGATCGGCGCCGCCTTCTACGGCAAGCTCCGCCATTTCCAAAAGCCCGTGTCCGTATGCGTTGGATTTCACGATGGCTGCGAGCCTGGTCTTTGCTGGAATTAAGGAGCGGAAATTCTTAAGGTTAAAGGAGACTGCTTCTCTAGAAAGCTCTATCCAAGTTCTATCTTTCATTCTGTGAATTATAAAGAAGCTGCTTGATCGTAATTTTCGAACACAGATCGGAAAAAATAAGCCGAAAGGAATATCCGACCCGTGTGGATTTATCTACAGTCATCAGCCCTCTTTCTCGAATCCCTGTCATGCTGATTTTTCCTTCCCACAGAAAGGAAAAAAGGGTTTCCTGAGCGGGGAAACGCCTACAAACTGCCCGAGAAACGGCTAAACCATTTTTCCAGGAACAGCGGAATGAAACAATATAAAGTAGTACAAACCTTCCCCGTGCCTCTGGCGGATCTTCTCAGAGCGAGGGAGGATCGATACAAATACTTAGATCGCTTTCCGGAGTTGAAAAACGTGGAGCTTCTGGAAGAAAGAAAGGAAGGAGATAAGATCTTCCAGAAAAGAAAAGTAAAATTGGCCGAGTCCTTACCCAAGGTCCTTGCGACCCTGCTCTCCGATCCTTCCTTGTTGGAAGATTCCGTATTCGATATTTCGACAAACACCCACGAGTTCACGATCGCTCCTCCCGGCAACGACTCCATCGTTACGATCAAAGGGTTCTCCGTATACAAATCGCTCGGGCCGAACGAGTCCGAAAGAAGCTACGAAGTAAAAGTCAATTCGGGAGTCTTTCTCATGGGCTCCGTGATTGAAACGGTGATCGAAGAGATTCACCGCCATTCCTTGGAAAAGGATAAGAACTCCATTTCGGAATTCCTAAAAAAAGACGCTTAATCGCGTAACGGGATTGTATTCTTCTAAGGTGCGCTCTGCGTATCCTTGGATTTCCCCCAGTCTCGGATCCTGTCTAAAGTCATCCGGTCCGGAAGCCCTTCTCCTAAATAGAGAATTTCTTCGCCTAGATTCCAGGCTCCCCAAACAGGCCTTCCCGCATCCAAGCCGGGCTTAATTTCCGCAAATCGATCGTCCGCGAGCAAATTCTCCCAGTCGACGGTTTGAGGTGGAATCCGAATGAATTCCCAACCGCTTTCCTGTAACGTTTCTAATTTGGTCTGAGCCTCTTTGCAGTCTTCGCAACGTTCGGACTCCAAAAGAAAGACGACTCCTTTCTTACCTTGGGCTTCGGCTCTTCGAAAGGCTTCCGCTCTCGGCTCCGGCGAAACGGATTCCTTCTTTTCGAATGGAAAGAAGTCGTACTTCCAAGCTAATAGCGTACCTGAAAGGACCCAAAAAAACGCAAAAAAGCCCAAAAGGACCCGTTTTTTAATTCGAAGATCAGTGCTCATTCTACTCCTAGGGAATCGAAACCGAAATGCTTGGTAAAGAAATCTAATATAAAGCGATTCTTGTTTCGTCCGATTCTAAAAAAAGAAGTACCGAAAAAATAAATATAAATTTACGTAGAGAGTTGACAAAAAAACATAGTCATACGCATGCTCGGTTACTAAACCAAAACCGGTTCGGAGGTGTCAGGCAGTAGATGAACGCATTGGGTAAGCACGTAATTGCAGAGTTTTATGAGTGTGATTACGAGACCATCAACAATCACGAATTGGTAGAAGATATCATGTTGAAGGCAGTCGACCTCTCCGGCGCCACCACGGTTAAATCTGTGTTTCATAGATTTAGTCCTTTCGGTGTTAGCGGTGTGGTTGTCGTGAGCGAATCCCATTTCGCGATACATACCTGGCCCGAATACGGTTACTGTGCTATCGACGTCTTTACTTGTGGAGACTTGATCGATAACCAGGCCGCTCTGGAATATCTCAAGGAACGCTTCGGCTCAAAGAGCATCTCCGTCGTGGAAATGAAGCGAGGTTTGTTGAAACTTGGCGTTGACCTACCTCACAAACCAGTTGGGAAATAAGGATCTTCTCTCCGGTATATCCGGAAAAACCCCCATTGATAAGGACGAATTCCCCTCTCCAGGAGGGAGCAGGGAGTTCTTTTGCATTAATATGATTATGAGGAGAGGTGCCAGAGGATGAGCCTGAGGACCCAAGACAAACTAAAAGTCGTTAATCGTTTTTCTTATTTGAGAAATACCATCGAAATCGGTACTACGGAGACCGGAGAGACCTTTGTTTTTAGCAAAGAAAGGATCCCTGCCGGAGAAGTGGTAGCAGTATGGGGAGGCAAAGCCGTTCATAAGAACGAGCTAGCCGGAATGTCCGGACTCTCCACTCCTCACCGTGTTCACGGAGACTTCTACCTGGTTTCTCCGCTACACGACGACGGAATCGATTCCGTGCATTTGATCCGCCAAAGCTCCGAGGCAAATTGCGGCTTCCAAGGGGATATTACCCTGGTTGCCCTCAAGGATATCGAAGCGGGCGAGGAAATCACTTACCATCCTGCGATGAAAAACCCGGAATTAGCCTGGGCTCGCAGCGAGGAAGCCGAGATCGTACGTAAGAGATTCAACGGTAATTTCCCGACTTATATCCAATCCAAAATCGAATCCGATTCGGAACTGAAAGTCTACGAACCGTTCAAGGACGGAGCCTGGGGACTGCTCACTTCCATCGATTTGGAGAATTGTAACGGAGATCTGATCCGTGACGCGGACGCGATCCGACGTTACGTCGTGGAACTTTGCGAACTCATCGAAATGAAGCGTTTCGGAGAAACCCAAGTGGTATACTTCGGAGAAGACGATCGCGTTGCTGGATATTCCATGGTGCAACTCATCGAGACTTCCTGTATCTCCGCTCACTTTGCGAACGATACCAATACTTCCTACATCGATATCTTTTCCTGCAAAGGATACGATCCGAAAGTCGCGGCCGAGTTCACTCGTCAGTTCTTCAAAGGCGACACGATGCGCCTGACCGTAACGAACCGCTTCTAAGGAGAATTCTTGGAACTTTGGCTGGACGAGGCTCTCGAGTTACCGAACGGAAGAGCCCTCAAGATTAAAGTGAAGGAGTTCTTACATTCCCGTAAGACTCCTTTCCAAAAAATAGACGTATTCGAGTCTCAAGGATTCGGTCGCATGTTCACTCTAGACGGAGTGGTCATGATGACCGAAGCGGACGAATTCGCGTATCACGAAATGATCGCCCACGTTCCCATGATGAGCCATCCGAATCCCGAGAAAGTTCTCGTGATCGGAGGAGGAGACGGGGGAACCGTCCGGGAAATTCTGAAACACCCTTCCGTTAAGGAAGTGCATCTTTGCGAGATAGACAAGGGAGTCGTAGACGTGTGCTACGAATATTTTCCCGAGATCGCAAATGCGATGAAGGATCCTCGGGTCAAGCACGCCTATGAGGACGGTGCCAAGTACGTCCAGGACTATAAGGAATACTTCGACGTGATTTGCGTGGACTCTTCCGATCCCGTAGGGCCGGCGGAAGTTCTATTCAAGCGTCCCTTTTACGAGACCATGGCCGCTTCCTTGAAGAAGGGTGGGATCTGCACTACCCAAGGCGAAAGCTTCTATTATCATGGAAAGGTAATTAAGGAATTATTCCAATTCATTCCTCAGGTATTCGATCACTGTGGGTATTATTTCACCGTGGTGCCTACCTATCCTTCCGGGATTATCGGCTTTACTTACTGCTCCAAAGGGCCGGATCCGTATAAAGTGGACCCGGATCCTAAAAGAATTCCGAAAGGATTGAAATACTACTCTGCGGAAATTCATAAGGCGGCTTTCCAGCTTCCTCCTTTTGCGCAGGAATACATCGTAAGGAAGTAGTGGATTTCTATTCCAAATTCGTAAAAAGAAGGGAGGAGTTAAACTCCCTTCTTTGCGTAGGAATCGATCCCGATATCTCCAAACTTCCTGGTTCCCTAGACAAGTACCCCGACAAACTCTACGTCTTTTCCAGAGAGATCGTGGATGCCACCGCTCGATACGCTGTAGCTTACAAACCTAATATCGCATTCTTCGAGGCCTTCGGTTCGGAAGGATTCGCCCAGTTCGAAAAACTCATCCGTCATATCAAAACGAACTATCCGGAGATCCCCATCGTAGCCGACGCCAAACGGGGAGATTTGGATAATACCGCGAGACAATACGCCAAATTCTTCTTTAAGGAATTGGGAGTGGATTCTTTGACTCTTTCTCCTTATATGGGTTCGGATACGGTTCGACCATTCTTGGAGGACGAATCCAAGTTGGTCTTCCTACTTTGCCTGACTTCCAATCCGGATTCCGCCGAACTGCAAAAGAAAACATTCTCCGAAACGGGAAGGACTCTATACAGAGAAGTCGCCGCACTAAGCGAGAAATTTTCCCCAAGAAACGTTGGCTTGGTCGTAGGAGCCACCCATCCCAAGGAATTGCAGGAAATCCGCATGGCGCATCCGGATAGAATTTTCCTAATCCCGGGCTACGGAGCCCAAGGCGCTTCTTTGGAAGAAGTGATCTCGGTATGCGGACGCAATTCTCTGATAAATTCTTCTCGTGGTATTATCTTTTCTTCGTCCGGAGAGGATTTTGCCGAGGCCGCAGGAAAGGCGGCCGCTTCCGTTTCGGAACAGATGCGAAAGCTTCTGAAATAATCCTCTTAGCTTTTCCGGTCTTCTGAGGTTTTCTTTACCGCAGCATCCGTATAATGTTTCAACTCGTCTCTGACCGCTTGGATCGAAGCGACGATCCGATTGAAAGACCGGGCTAAGGACCCGAATTCGTCCTCCGATCTCACAGGGACCATCGTCTTGTAGTCTCCCGCATTCACATGCTCCAATTCTTCGACCAAACTCTTTAACGGTCGAGCTAGACCTTCCCGGAAAAGATAAGGAAGGAGTAGAAGTAGAAGAACGGCCGCAAGAATTAGAATAGAGGCCATGGTTACTACGATGGAATGCACGGATCTGCTATAGGACTCGTAAGGATATCCAATCTCGTAGATTCTATCGTCGGATGCGAATATGTATCTAATAATATAAACGGAAACGTTCCCGGGATAATTAAGTTCCCTATACATACGCTTGGATATGAAATCTCCCGTATTTCCTTTTCGAATTCCGTAATATTCTCTTCGGAACATATCGTCGGTCAGGCGAATTCCGAATCTTGAATCTTCCTTGGAGGATTGAAAAGACCTCTGGGTCTCCTCCACCTCGTTTTTTTCCAGTAGATGAGAGAGAATTCGAGGATCGATTTCGCTATGTACTATAAGTTCCGAATCGAAGCTTCCCGGCTGTCTTGGGTGGGAGGTAAGATAGGCGACATTGTCCGGAAGGGAATATTTTCCCGCGAATCTGAGGTTCTCCCGGATGTTCTCGATTTCCGCCTCTCGGATCCCGTCGTAATAGCTTTCGATGATCTGGAAGGTGATTCTCGCAGTTATACCTAGAAGAATCAGCACGGTCGCAAGCGAAACTCCCACGATCTTGACCATAAAGGAAGAGGGCTGAGGAGAATAATTCAAATAGATGATCGTGTATAGGAAAAGCTGTATGCTGGTAGCGGACGTGAGCACGAGCTGGAAATTCGAAAAAGACAGAAAGCCTAACCCGTATAGAACGTAAGAAAGCGAGAATAGTGCGTGTATGGAGACCGCCCATCCGAAGGAGCTCCACATTTTTAGGTTTTTTTCCTTAATCCCGGGGTGAACGACCCTGCGCCCACGGAAAATTTCACGCTTTTCTTCCGAGTATCGTCTTGCGATGACGAATAGGATCCAGAAAAAGGTCAGAAAATGCAGGACTCCCATAGGGGCCGTAGTTTCCGGTTTTTGGAACTCGAACATTTGAATATTAAAATTATAGAATACTTTAGAATCTAAATTTCGGATCACATAATAAAGGAATCCGAAAACTCCCGTCAGAACGAATATGGATAGGGCGATCTTCGGTTCCCTTCTGCGGTTTTTTTCGTAGAAGGAATATAGAAAAGATAAAAGCACCGAATTCGAAAAACAGGTATACAGGGCGATCAGAAAACAAGCCGGCTTGGAGAGGAGCGGGGAGAACACGGAAGTCCGGATTAGAAATCCGAAATTCAAAAACAATGTGCATAGCAGATATAATATTAAAATCCAAGTCTGTCTCGTTTTTCTTCTTATGACCGCAAGGGCGACCAATAGGAAAAGAGAGAAGACGGTCCCCGATATATAACCTATGGAATTGTAGGAGAATTGAAAAATGCCCATGAGAGCGCTCTATAGCCGGGAATGTTCGGAGATTCGTTTGTATCGTTTTAGTCCGGTTTGCGAAACCGTAAAACAACAAACCGATCCTTGTAAGAAAAAAATGGAAGAGACTTTCGTAGGGGAAACGGATCCTTCTAAGACTTATCTATGTCTTCTTTGTGAGTTTTTAGAAAGATAGGAGAGCAAAACGGGAAAAGACCAACCCCGGTTTTATCGGGGCCGGTCGTTTGAAGATCAAGGATCGGAAGGTTTCTCTTCTACAGGAGGAGGATCTTTCTTTTCTTCCTCTATGCGAGGTGGCGTTTCTTTTTTCTCTTCTACCGGGGTTACGGGAGTTTCTTCCTTAGGAGTGGCAGGAGGAGGAAGGGACTCCCTTGTCTTATCGGAATTTGTGGAAGAGCCTCCGAAATAAAGACCGTACCCGAAGATTCCCGAAGCCTCCGAATATACGTATTGGTTCCCGCCATAGTAGCGATTGATCGAAGCTCCTTCCAGTTCGAAATAAAGGAAGCTTCTTTCAAAATTGAAACGGATCCCTAACTTGGAATAGCCTCTAAGGTTACGACTTCCTCCTATCCCGATTCCGATCCCTATGTAAGGGTCCCATTTTTGACCCGGATTGAAATGGTAAGTCGGTCCGAGATCCAAGTAAGTTTGGGAGAATCCCGGCTTGTCCACCTGAGCCGCTGTGAACAGATAAAGCCCGAATCGATCGGGAGCTATCGTTCCGAGTATGGACGCCACCATGAATTGGGTGGCTCGATCCGGAGGGACGTTGTAATCGCTTTGGTTGACTCCGATTTCGAAGCCGAGGTTTCTAGGATTGTATTCGAAAGTGCCTCGAATGGAACTCGAAGGACCGGAAAGCCCATACTGATACTGGACCTGTCCTGCGCCGTATCCGAACTTTATAATATAAGGAGAATTTTGAGTTCCTTGCCCGACCCAAGGCTCCGCGTTTAAGGCCGAGGCGGAAAGGAAAGCGAAGATAAGTGAAAATAAGATTCGATTCCGCATAGATTTTCGTTTTTGCATGTAGCCTTTCCTAACGTTGGAATTGAATGGTAGGATTTTCGGAGGCGGTAATTATTTCTATCCTTCTTCCACACGATTTCAATTTTTATGGTATCCTATTGGATCTATCCGTTTCGGAGTGTAAAAAGGTCAGCGAAAAACCGATTTATAACCTGGTTTTCGATCTAGATAGGGCGGCTTCTATTGGAAATTTCCGATCTATTATCCGACGCGATTACTCATTACGGAGGTCCCGGCCTGGCCTTCGTTTCCTTCTCCGCAGCCACCCTTTTACCTTTCAGTTCCGAGGCGGCTTTGATGATAGCTATTTGGTCGGGGATCGGAAAAACGGATGCGATCCTTTGGGCCTCTCTCGGAAATTGTTCCGCCTGTGCTTTCAATTACGGATTGGGCTATTGGTTCGGCAAAGGAGTCGAGAAAAAGATAACGCAATCCAAAACCTATTCTCTTTGGGCAGACCGTATGGGAAGCTGGGGTCATTGGGCTCTTCTTCTATCTTTTCTGCCTTTTATCGGTGACCCCATCACGGTGTTGTCCGGCTTTTTCCGGCAAAAACTTTGGATCTTCGTTCCTTTGGTATTTTCTCTCCGGATACTTCGCTATATAGTTCTCGCTTACGGAATCTCCTTTTGATCCGGCCCTAGAGAGTATCCGGAAAAGCGATTTGCACAGAGACAGAGAAATATCCGGGACGGGATGACCGGACTTTGGATCTTAGAAAAATTTTTTCCAAACCCTTTACCCGTCTCCAGAGTCTATTCATGGATATTCTAGGACCTCGGAGACTCGCTTGAAAAGAACTCCCTCTCTTAAGAAACAAAGTGAACATCGAACCTCCCGAAAGAAAGAAAAGCTCGCGATCGTAGGAACAGGAATCGCGGGAATGGGCTGTGCCCATTTTTTACAGAATCATTTCGACCTTACGATCTATGAAAAAGGGGATTATATCGGCGGGCATACAAATACCGTTTTCGTAAAGGAAGAAGGGAGCTCCATCCCGATCGATACCGGCTTTATCGTATTCAATCACGTTACTTATCCCAATCTAAAGCGCCTCTTCGAGGAATTAGAAGTTCCGACAAAGAAGACGAGCATGTCGTTCAGCGTCCAACATGTGCCGGACGGATTGGAATTCTGCGGATCCGGTTTGGACGGACTATTCGCTCAAAGAAAGAATTTGCTGAACATTCGTTTTCTTCGCCTTCTTTCGAATATCAATCGATTCAATTCAGAGGCTCCTAAGATTTTAGAAGATCCAAAGTATAAGGATTATTCCCTCTCGCGTTATACGCACGAAGCAGGGTATCATCCGGATCTTTTGACCTATTATTTGATACCGATGAGCTCGGCGGTATGGTCCACTCCCATGGATCTGATGTTGGAGTTCCCAGCGACTTCTTTGATTCGGTTCTTTCTGAATCACGGATTTCTAGGCTTGCATACCCAACACCAATGGTATACCGTTCACGGCGGTTCGATAGAATACGTGAAAAGGCTTACAGCACCCATATTAGATCGATTTCGACTCCGATCTCCCGTGGTCTCCGTCGAGCTTGGCTTATCCGGAAAAGCGGAGGTGACTCTTAAAAACGGAAAATCGGAGATATTCGATAAGGTGATCCTTGCCTGTCATGCGGACACGTCCTTATCCCTTCTTAAAAAGCCGACCGTCTTGCAAAAATCACTACTATCTCAATTCTCTTATCAAAAGAATATAGCGACCCTGCATACGGATTCCTCCGTCATGCCGAAGATAAAAAAGACCTGGTCGTCCTGGAATTATAGAATGGACGAGATCGATGGAGAGATCCGTCCTCATACGATTTATTGGATGAACAGTCTACAGGACGTCTCTCGTAAGGGAAATTATTACTTATCGATAGGGGATCCCGGCAAAGTGGATCCCGATAAAATTATCCGAGCGATTCGTTACGAGCACCCTCTCTTTCATGTAGGATCTTTGCAAGCTCAGGAAAGACTCTCGGAACTGAATGAAAAGGGGCCGATTTATTTCTGCGGAAGTTATTTCCGATATGGATTTCATGAGGATGCTCTTTGGTCCGCTAGAAACTTATCCGAAAAATTACTCGGTCGGAGCGTCTGGGATTGAACTCCAAGATTATAGAGGCCAAAGTGATGCACGATCGAAAATCCCCGAAGAGGAATACCTTTCGGTACGGGATCTTTACCTTTCTTTTGGATCTAAACGAAATAGAATCGTTTGGGGAAAGGTTTCGGTTACTTGGAAATAATAAATTTCGGATGTTCTCCTTCCTGGATCGGGATCATATGGATTTCGGAAAATCGGGGATCCGGGAAAATTTTTTAGAGTACCTTAGAACGCAAGGAGTCAAAGAAAAAGTAGAAAAGGTAACGCTAATCACCAACCTCCGTCTTTTCGGTTACGTCTTCAATCCGGTTTCCTTCTATTTTGCGGAAGGGGAAGGAGGAGTGCCGCTTTGTGCAGTCGCAGAGGTTGGAAATACGTTCGGAGAAATGAAACTCTATTTTCTGGGAGGAGATACCTTAACGGAAAAAGGGTTTAGAAAGAAAGAAGCGAAGTTCTTTTACGTTTCTCCCTTTATCGGATTGGATTCCGAATTTGATTTTTATTTGAATCCTCCTTCGGACGGCGGTTTGCATATGCGGATCGATGCCTTGGAAAATGGGCAAACGATCTTGGTGACCACATACACCGGAAAGATGCGGGAGCTGACGGATTGGGGACTCGTTTGGATGTTTATAAAATATCCGTTCGTGACTTGGAAGGTGATCGGGCTCATCCATTGGCAGGCCTTTCGCCTTTATTTAAAGAAACTCCCTTTCCTCAGAAAAACGGACGGGGAGGACCAGCAAAGAGGTGTACATTTTGGAAGGCGATCCTATCGTTAAGGCGAACGTAATCGAAGATTCCACAGGTTCTTGGGTAGGAGCTCTCAAGATCTACGAGCGGATATTCTTCAGCGCATTATCCGAAATGAAACGAGGCTCTCTCCGAATTCTTTTTCCGGATGGGAGTCAGAGGTATTTGGGAGATCCGAATTCCATAGAGTCGTCGGAGTTCCATCACGCGATTATCCAAGTCAAGGACGCCGCCTTCTTTAAGAAACTCGTTCTTTTCGGAGATATAGGTCTGGCGGAATCTTATATGGATGGGGATTGGGATACGGACGATATCCGAGCCATCATCTCTTGGTTTATTTTGAACGTAGAAAAGGCTCCTTCCGTTAGCGGATCCAAGAGAAATTTTCTACATCTCGCTTTTATGAATCTAGGCAATCGATTGCTGCATCTATTTCGTAGGAATTCCGTGAAAGGAAGTAGGAAAAATATCGTAGAGCATTACGACCTGGGGAATGATTTTTATAAGAAGTTCTTAGATCCTACGATGACGTATTCTTGCGCTTATTTTCAATCCGTTTCCCAGAGCTTGGAGGAGGCTCAGGTTGCGAAGATGGAGAATCTCTGCAAAAAACTTAGGCTAAAGCCCACCGATCATGTATTGGAAATCGGAACGGGCTGGGCCGGATTCTCCACATATGCCGTAAGGAAATACGGATGCAAAATCACATCCTATACGATTTCGGAAGAGCAGTATTCTTATGCTCGTGAAAAGATAGAAAGCCTCGGGCTCTCCGATAAAATCGAAGTACGGCTCGAAGACTATCGTAAGGTAGAAGGATCGTATGATAAGATCGTTACCGTCGAAATGCTGGAAGCAGTCGGTCACGAATACTTCGAGGACTTTTTTTCCATGTGCGATCGAGTATTAAAGAAAGACGGGATCATGGTTCATCAAATCATTACCTGTCCGGATTCCAGATACGATTCCTTTCGGAAAGGAATCGATTTTATCCAGAAGCATATTTTCCCGGGTTCTCTGATTCCTTCCATTGCTCGGATCAACCGTGCTATCAATCGCACGAGCGATATGTTCCTATTCGAATTGGAGGATATAGGCCGAAATTACGATCGAACTTTAATGGCTTGGCAAAAGGGATTGGAGGAGAATATTTCCTCGATAAGATCCATGGGTTACGGCGAGTCCTTCATTCGCAAATGGAAATATTACTTTTCATACTGCGCGGCCGCCTTCCATATGAGAAATATCAGCGTGGTGCAAGTAGTGTATACGAGACCCAATAACAGAGAGTTGAATTCTCCGTGACCCAAGAAACCGAATCCAAACCTAACATCTGGGTCCGTAGTCGGGATCGCATTCTGGAAGAACTCAAAACCGGAACCAGCCCGAAAAAGATCGCACTTTCCTTGGCGTTAGGAGCGGCCTTCGGAGTTTTTCCTTTGATCGGAACCACGATGGCGCTTTGCGCTCTTTTAGGGTTTCTGCTTAGATTGAATCCCGTCTCCATACAGATTGCGAATTACGCGGTGTATCCCTTCCAAGTTTTGCTTCTCGTTCCTTTCTTGCAGTTAGGGTCGAATATCACTGGCAAGGACTTGGACTTGCAATGGGCGTATCTCTTGGCCGAAGGAGACACAAGCCTGCTTTGGGACGGACTTTCCCGTTCGGCTATGTATGCGGTTTTGGGATGGACCTGTGTGGTTCCGTTAGTCTCTTTCTTCTCGTATTTTCTTTTTCTATTCTTAGTGAAGAATGCGACCCGCTTGGTTCGCAAATAGTATTTTCGGAGTAAAACTATGTACGAAAAAGCGCTCTCCATGATTCTTACCGCTTGGGTGGTTGTATTCTTTCTCATGAGTCTTCTCTGGCTTATAGGAAAATTCATCCGAAATTACGCGATCGTGGATTTGGGTTGGGGCCTTTGCATCTCCACAGTGGCCATCGTGTATTTCCTACTCGGGGACGCTTTCTCGACTAGAAAAGCGATCTTTGCTTTCATGGCGACAGTCTGGGGTTGGAGATTGTCTTACTTCATATTCACTACACGCGTCCTTTCCGGTCATGAGGATCCCAGATACGCCGCTTTTCGAAAGGATTACGGAAACCAGGTGGACCGAAAATTCTTTACGAACGTATTTCAGTTTCAGGGAATTTTAGGAACCGCGCTCAGTCTTCCTTTTCTTTTCCCTGCATTGAATCCGACCGTTGAGACTCATCCTTTGGAAGTGATAGGACTTGCGGTATTTGCGATCGGAATCTTGGGAGAATCGGCGGCCGATTTCCAATTGGCGGAATTCAAATCGGAAAAATCGAATGAGGGAAAAGTCTGTGATACCGGTCTTTGGAGGTATAGCAGACATCCGAATTATTTCTTCGAATGGGTGATTTGGATCTCCTTCGGTTTGGTCTCTTTGGCGTCTCCTTGGGGTTGGTTAGGACTTTTATCCCCGTTAACCATGTATCTCTTATTGACTAAGATTACCGGAATCCCTCTCAACGAAGCGGGACAGCTTAAATCCAAAGGAAGGCTGTACGAAGAATACAGATCTAAGACCAGCGCATTCTTCCCTTGGTTTCCTAAATCTTATTAATGTGCTAATTTCAATCCAAGGAATCGAATCATGAGCCCGATCTATACCCTGATGGAAAAGGATTTCTTCCCTGATTGGCTGATCCGGATACGAATCCGCCGGCTTCTACGGCTCCGACTCAAACAAGAGAACCGAGGGAGTATAGAAGAATATCAGAAACATATGATGGAATACGTCGATTCTTTGAAAAGATCGCCGATCGCCGTTTCTACGGAAGCTGCAAACGAACAACATTACGAAATGCCTGCCTCCTTCTTCCGTTTGGTCATGGGAAAGTATATGAAATATAGCTCCGGACTTTGGGCCTCTCCTAGAATAGGAATCGACGAATCCGAAAGGGCCATGCTGCAACTTACTTGCGAGAGGGCGAGGCTCGAAAACGGGATGAGCGTATTGGATCTAGGCTGTGGTTGGGGATCCTTGTCCTTATACATTGCGGAGAATTTTCCTAAATGCAAAGTGACCGGGGTCTCCAATTCCAAGAGCCAAAAGACGTTTATAGATTCGGAGGCCAAGAAGAAGGGATTAAAGAATCTCAAAATCCTCACCATGGATATGAACGTATTCAAAACGGATCAAAAATTCGATCGAATCCTCTCCGTGGAAATGCTGGAACATATGAAGAATTACGAGCTTCTATTTTCCAGGATCGCCGCGTATCTGAAGCCCAAGGGGCTTTTCTTCGTACATATATTCGCTCATAAAAAGTATGCCTATCCTTTCGAGGTGGTGGATGATTCGGATTGGATGGCAAAGTATTTTTTTACGGGAGGGCAGATGCCTTCCCACGATCTATTCCTATACTTCCAGAAGGATTTGCTCATCCAAGATCAATGGGCGGTTAATGGAAAGAATTACGCTCTTACCTCGGAGGCCTGGCTTTCCAATATGTACAGGAACAGAAAAAGGATTCTGGAAATCTTCTCCGAAACTTACGGCGAGGAAAGCGCTTTAAAATGGTTCGTATATTGGAAGGTCTTTTTTATGGCCTGCGCGGAACTCTGGAAATTTAATGACGGAGAAGAATGGATCGTATCCCATTATCTTTTTCGCAAAAGATAAAATCGCTCTATAATTTGAGTCCACTATAAAGGAATTGGATCAAATCTCGGGTGGTCTTTCTCGCCTCTCGCAAATCCAAGGAGCGAAACATCACTTGCTTTCCGGATAATAAAACCGCGATCCCGTGAGCCATGGTCCATGCGGAGACAGCGAATTTTTCCGTATTTCCGGAACGTACAACTCCAGCTTCTTGGCAGGTCTTTAGGACCTCTTGGATGATCAGAAAGGAATCGTCTTCCTTGCGAATTAAAGATTCGTACTTGGAGTGGCTTTCTATTTGGTTTCCGTACATGATCCGAAACAGATCCGGATGCTCCAAGGCGAATTCCACATAAGTGACTCCCGCTTCCCGAAATTGCAATAAGGGCTTTTTCCTATACTTTGCCTGGAGTTTTCTCAATCGTTCCGAAAGCATCTTGAATCCTTCTTCGGCGATATCCGCGTACAAGGATTCTATATCGGTATAATGTCTGTAAGGAGCGGACTGACTCACTCCTGCAAGACTGGCCGCTTTTCTGAGACTCAATGCCTTGTAGCCTTCTTCCTTTAGAATTCGAATGGAGGCGTCCAAGAGGGCTTTTTTCAAGTCTCCGTGGTGGTAGGAATTTTTCTCAGTCTGGTTTTTCATGTTGACATCTATCACATTGTGATATGTGATTACATTAATTCAATGTGTTCGCTGTTCACATTGGAGGAAGGTTAGGTCTTGTCAATGAATATTGATGCGATAGGAAACGAGTTCGATATCATTTTTATCGGTTCCGGAATGGGAACCTTGTGTACTGCGAGTCTTCTTGCCCAGTCGGCGGGAAAAAAGGTCCTGGTATTGGAAAAGCATTTCCAACCGGGAGGATTCACCCATGAATTCCAGAGAAAGCAGGGTAAATACCATTGGGATGTGGGAATCCATTACGTGGGAGACATGCAGGAGGAGGGACTTTGTAGGAAAATTTCAGACAAGATCACCCGGAGCAAAGTCCAGTGGAAACGCATGCCTGAACCTTTCGAGAAATTGATTTTCCCTTCCCGTTCTTTCGATATATACGGAGATCCGGAGAAATTCAAGTCGGACCTAAAGGAGATCTATCCGGAGGAATCGGAAGCGATAGATCGTTATTTCAAGGATATCAAAAAGACATCCAATCTATTCGGAAAATCCATCATGATGCGTCTTACTCCTCCTCCCTTGGATTCGGTCACCGGACTCTTGGGTGAGGGCAATATGGTAACTCTCAAGGATTATCTGGACGGAAATTTCAGAAGCGAAGAATTGAAAGGAATCCTCGCCGCGCAATGGGGAGATTACGGATTGCCTCCTTCTAAGGTGGCCTTTGCCATGCACGCGACTCTTGTGCAACATTATCTGCACGGAGGATATTATCCGGTGGGAGGCGCCGGAAAAATTTTCGACGCTATCGAACCGATCCTAGTCGAAAAGGGTGGAGCGGTACTTTCCTCCACCGAAGTAAAGGAGATTCTGATTCGGGACGGTAAAGTCGTCGGAGTCAAGGCCAAGGCTCTTAGGGGGGAAGGTCATGAGAGGGACTTTTTCGCTCCTATAGTGATCTCCTGTGCGGGTGCCTATCCTACCTATATGAAACTGATTCCGGAGTCCTATCCGATTCCTTTCCGGAAATCTTTAAAAGAGTTTTATAATAAGGAAAAGATGACCACGAGCATCTGTCTTTATATCGGTCTTTCGGAAAGCCCCGAAAGATTCGGCTTTAAAGGGGAGAATTATTGGATCTTCTCTTCTCCCGATCACGACGCCAATTTTTCGGGAAGAAACGATTGGATCTCCGCAGACGGAGAGATTCCGAATCTTTATCTTTCTTTTCCGAGCTTAAAGAATCCTGAAGCCAAGTCCCATACGATGGACGTGATTACGTTCACGGATTATGAGAATTTCGAAAAATGGAAATCCGAACCTTGGAAAAAGAGGGGAGACGAATATAAGCTTCTAAAGGAAAGAATCACGAGTCGTATTCTTACCACTCTGGAGAAGCGTTTTCCCGGTCTTACCAAACTAGTGGAGTATACGGAGCTTTCCACTCCGATCACCAACGAACATTTTACCTCTCATCCAGACGGAGCGATTTACGGTCTAGCCTGCGTTCCGGAAAGATACCGCAAGGAAGAATGTCCTTGGTTCAACGTTCGCACTCCGATCGAAGGTCTATATCTCACAGGAGCGGACGCCGCTTCTCCCGGGGTGGCCGGAGCCATGATGGGCGGACTCGCTGCGGCTCTTGCGGTCACGGGTAGCGGGGATCTTTTGAAGGAATTGAGAAACTAAGGAAGGACTTGGATGAGGGAAATCCATTTTTACTTAGTGAGCTTTTTCCTTCTCCCTGTCCTTTTCTGGCAGGGGCACAAGGCTCGTAAAAGGATTCCTAGGCTTCCGGAAGCGTCCGGTCCGGACTTTAAAGAATGGTCCGGCTCGAATCGGATCCGGCTTTTAGCGATAGGAGAATCCACCGTGGCAGGTGTGGGAATTCCCACATATCCGGATTCCTTAACCGGTCAGGTAGCTTCCGTTCTCGGGAAAAAAACCGGCCGAAGGATTTCCTGGAAGGCAATGGGAAAAAGCGGGATCACCGCTCGAGAGGCGGTACAAAAATTCGGCTCCCAATTGCCACCAAGAGCGCCGGACGTTTTGGTGCTGGCATTGGGTGCGAATGACGTAATGAATCTCAGCTCCCGAAGAAGTTGGATCTCCGATCTCGAAGGAATGATCGAAGTCTGTAGGAACTCTTATCCGGAGACGCCTATCTTTATAGCGGGAGTTCCTCCTTTAGGGATTTTTCCCGCCTTGCCTTGGGCTCTCCGTTTCATTTTGGGTTGGAAGGCTGTGCTTCTGGATAAGGCTTCCGGCACCCTAAGTTCCGGATTGCAAAACGTATTTCATATTCCGATGCGTAAGATCCGATCCATTCCTTTGGAGGGATTCTTTTGTTCGGACGGATTCCATCCTTCGATCAAAGGCTGTAGTCTTTGGGGAGAAGAGATCGCCGAGTCCATACATTCCGTCCTTCAGAGGAAGATTTCCGTATAAGAACCCGCCAGGGACGCGAAGTGCTTTAGTCCGGGCTTTGCCCGGATGAGCGAAAGCGAACACGTAGCAGCCCGGTCCTTGAATCCTGAGCCTGCAAAGGATTCAAGGAGGCGGCCCTCAATAATTCAATTTTAGGATTCTGATTTCTTTTTCTTCGAAGCGGAGGGTTTCTTTCAGCTGGTTGAAACGGTCCACGGAAAAAGGAGAGGAAGGGGATCTCAATTCCTTTTTTAATTTTAGAACTTCTTCGTATAGATCCAGCAATTCCAAGGTATTGCCTCTGACTTCCTTGGAATACAACCCTCGGAACATGGGGCCGATTCGGGAAGGGATATCCGAATTCACGATCTCGGCAACGCTTAGGTCCTCGATGTGTCGGAACATCCAATTCTGGAGATAGACTGCGAGTAATCTCTCCATACGAACCACGTCTTCTTTGGTGTTTCTGGGTACGATCCCTTTGTAAAAACGATAGCGTTTGCGTAAGTATTTTCCAGCGGCCACGGAGTCTACCGGTTCCGATTTCATTTTTTCCCATTCTTCCTTGATGATGGGAAAATACTCGGAACCGAAATAAGGTTCTCCCAATTCGCAGACATGGATAGCCCCCGGATCGAAACTACGCATACGGTTTCTGAACCCGTCCCAATCTGCGGAGAGAAGATTGACCTGGCCCTGGGCCTGCAAGGGCTCCATCGCCCGATTGATTTCTCGGATGAAATTTCCTTTGAGCTGGTCCGTGGGATCGGCAAGGACCAGGAAATTAAAGTCGGAGGATTCGTCTCCTTCTCCTCTTTGTCTGGATCCGAAAAATATGAGTTCGAAAGGTTTGAGTGAGGAGACGCTTGAAAGATTTTCCTTGATTCGTTCCATTTGTAACTCGCTCTCGCTCCCGGGGAATAAGGAAGAGATCATTCGAAGAATAAACGCATTCTGGAGAGGTTCTCCAAGATCGCCTTATAAGCTCTGTCCCTATCTTCTGCGTCTCCAAAAGGAAGGGATTTAACGTGGTTGAAATCGTGGTAGGTGATTTCGATCGAATTCGCCCCCGGATTCTTTTTGATCGAGGAGATATAATCCAAGTTGATCACTTCGGTATCTCCCAGTTTCAGCCACATGTATAGTTTTCCTCTGAGACCTCGTCCCCGACGGATACGCTACTTTCCGGATCCAATTCGGTCAAGAAAATACCCTCTAATACGCTTTTATTCCTCTACTTACGAATTCATGAAATTCTTTCCCGAGCGCTGCGGAGCCCAGGCCTTTCTTATTTTCCAATTCCGTTTCGAATACGAATATGAAAGCCTCTTTCTGCCATTCCCAACGAATATAACAGCGTTCGGCCGAGGATTTTTTCGAACATCCGGAGAATACCGTAGCCCTGGAGCTTTCTCCCATGGAAAAATATTGGAATTGCCGGTCGTTTAATTTCGTCTGTTCGGATTCGGAAACCAACTGTCGGAAATCGTTGGAATTGTCCTCGGTGTAGGAAGAAGCTCTAAAGGTCTCGAAACTAGAGGCGGTGTCCGTCACCTTGCATTCGTAGAATAAGCCCCTGGCAAATAGTCTTCCGGAGTTTAATAGTGCGGCGTTCCCTCCCGTATTATAGACCACGTCGTAATTCAATCGGAGAACGGCCGGGTTTTCCGCGATAACCGCAGTCGGTTTCTCTTCCGGGGTCTTGCAGAAGGATAAGAATAGTACGAGGCTTAAAAGGCTAATAGCCGATTTCATAAAGGTCTCCCTTATAGTTTCTGAATACGTAAGACGAAGGCCTGGTTTCTTCCAGATAATTGGAAGGTAGAGGTACTTTTCCTCCTCCTCCCGTCAGATCCACTACATAGAGAGGCACGGAGAGTCCGCTGATCCTGCCCCGGATCCGTTTCATGAGTTCTACTCCTTCTTCCAACGGTACCCGAAAATGAGAGGAGCCGAATACCTCGTCGCAATGGTGTAGATAATACGGTTTGATCCCGATTCTTGTGAGTCCGTAGAATAGTTCCGTGAGAGTCTCCACGGAATCGTTCACCCCTCGTAGTAGTACGTTTTGGTTCAATACATTGGCCGCTCCTTCCTTTACTAAAAGGGCGATCCTTTCCCGGGCGAGTTCGGTCAGCTCCTTGGGGTGATTGAAGTGGGTTACTAGATAGATCGGGAAATGCTTTTTGAGAACGGCAGCTAGTTCGCTTGTGATTCTCATGGGTAACGTGACGGGGTAGCGGCTGTGGATTCGGATTTGATTGATATGGGGAATGGATCTGAGTTCTCCCAACAGATAATCCAGCTTGGAGTCGGAAAGATTCAATGGGTCTCCTCCTGAGAGAATGACTTCCTTGATCTCCGGATGAGTCCGGAAATATTCCAAGGCCTCTTGCCAATCTTCCAAGCCGGGCGTTCCTTCGGAGCGGGAGACTTTTCTCTTCCTGGTGCAGAATCTGCAATAAACAGCGCATACGTGAGATAGGTACCAGAGTGCTCTGTCCGGGTATCTATGAGTGACCCCTTTTACGGGCATATGCGATTCTTCCGCTAGAGGATCTTCTCTGTCCCAGGGCCTTTTAACTAGTTCGTCGGTGCGGGGAATGACCTGCATTCGGATCGGACAGCTAGGATCATCACGATCCACGAGGCTAAGATAATAAGGAGTACTGGAAAAACGAAAGAGCTCGGAGGAACGTTCCAGCGCTTCTCTTTCTTCCTCGCTTGGATGTAAGTAGGAAGAAAGTTCGACTTCGTCCTTGATCCGATTTTGGATCTGCCATTTCCAATCCAACCATTGGGAGTCCGGAACGGAAGGTCTTAGGGTTTGTACTGAATTCGGGTCCAGTGGAATGCGCCTCTGCTTATGGAATCCCAGCCCTACTTGTCCAGTCAACCGAGTATCTGCATAAAAAAAACGGAAACCTGCGTAGAGTTTCCGTTCTAAGAATTTTATTTATATAAACCTCGGGGAAGATGCGCTCATCGGTTTAAGGTTGGAGACTTAGGAGAAGGATGAGCGGGGTTCCCGCTATATATATTACCGTTTGGAATTTTTGCCCGAAACCGCACGGTATCTCCGGGAATAGTCTCCCCTGAGGGCCTTACAGAATTACACCGGTCAGGCCGGAGGGGGGAGAAAAAGATAGCGATGTGCGAGAGTGTGACGGGGAAAATCCCATTCGGAGAGAGAGACTAAGGCCCCAAGACAGGCACCGAGTGGAGAGTGAAACAATGGCTCTGCGCCAAACCCCCAACCCTTATCTTCTTCGGAAGAAGAGAAAAGGGAGGGAAGCGCTTGTGAGTTCCCGTCTCGAAACGTTTGGATCCGGCTTTTTTTTATGATCGTTAAAGCCGGTTTAGAGCTGAAATCCCTAGCTACAATCTCGGAGACCAGGGCCACCGAGATAAAAACAACCAGAGATAATAGCCCGATCCGTTTCATAATCAACTCTTACTTTGACGAAGTAAAAACCGACAAAGCAACCTTTTTTCGGGAAAAAATAGGTTTTTAAGGCTTCTTGGCTTGCGCCTCTACTTCGACGGTACTTAAGGTGGATCTAAGATAACCGCTTTTCAGAACGAGCGCCTGTCCTTCTTCCGAAGTGATATAGGTCACGAATTCATCGATTTTCTTTCCTCTATCCGAAAGATAAAAGAGATAAAGCCCTCTAGACAGCTTGTAGGATCTGTTCGAAACATTATTCACATTAGGTTCCACGAATGGATCTTTTCCCGTCTTGGAATAAAATAGGGATTTGACCTTACCCTTATTTTGGATCTGAGCGCTGCCCATTCCCATGAATCCGATCGCGTTCGGATCTTTTTGAATCTCGTCGGCCATCACGTCGTTATCTGAGACTGTCTTTGCCTCGGTTAGGAACTCCTTCTTCTTATTTTCCTGATAAGCCTTGTCTCCTAGGTCCTTTTGTCTCAGGATATGAGTTTCGAAGTAGGCCGCCGTTCCGCTCTTATCGTTACGAAGTAGAACATGAATGGGGCCGGGCTTGCCTCCTACCTGGGACCAGTCTTTGGCTTCTCCGGAGAATATTTTGGAAACCTGCTCTAACGTGATATTGGTCACCTCGTTTTTAGGATTCACCACCACAGCAATTCCGTCGTATGCAATGAGCACATTCTCGAATTTTCCTTTTCTCTCGAATTGGGTTTGCTCTTCGGGAGTGAGGGGGCGGGAAGAGGCCGCGATATCCGTCTGGCCTTCGAATAGCTTTTCGATACCTTCGAAAGAGCCTCCGCCCAGTACTTCCACTTTTACGTTCGAGTTCTTTTGGGCATAGCCGCTTGCCACAACGTTCAATAGAGTATGCATCGTTTCGGACCCGGTGATTCGTAGGGTCTCTTTTTTGCAATTCGCCATTCCCCAGCTCAGGAATAGGATGATTGATAGGATCAGTCTTTTTTTCATCAACAAAGGGTTCTCCGGAAATCTTTTCCAATCGGGATCCTCTTTTTGGAGGGGGAAAAGTCGAACTGATTTTGGCCTAGAAATATTACAAATAACGGTCCATTACATCGCTTGACACCGCGTCTTCCCACAAAGATATAGAAGGAGCGTAATCTTTATTTTAGGTCGTTTATGAACTTAGGCATTACCGAAGTTAAAAAAGGCATGGTTCTCAAAGTAGAAGGGGAACTATACTCCGTAGTTAGAAGCGAATTCGTGAATCCTGGCAAAGGGTCCGCCTTCATTCGCACGAAATTGAAGAACCTGGTTCGAAACAGCTCCATCGAAAGAACTTTTAAAGCTGCCGAAAAGCTGGAATCCGTGGAATTGGAAAAGAGACAGATGACTATCTGCTATTCCGAAGGGGATGATATCATCTTCATGGATACCAACGACTTCGAGCAGCTTCCCGTATCCAAGGAATACTTGGAAGATATTCTTCCTTTCTTGAAAGAAGAGACTCCTATGGAAGTTTCCTTTTACGAAGGAAAACCCATAGGCGTAACTCCTCCCAATTTTGCGGTTCTTGCAGTCACTTATGCAGAAGAAGGTTTAAAGGGAGACACTTCCGGAACGGCCTTGAAAAGAGTGACCGTGGAAACCGGAGGAGAGATCAACGTTCCCATCTTTATCAAGCAAGGGGATACGATCAAGATAGACTTGAGAGATCTCACTTACGTAGAGCGAGTGAATAAATAATTCCATACTGGACAGAAAACCTTTCCTCGGTTAGGATACAAATGCCGGGGAGGGGGGAGACTACCGCTTGAGGGTGCGGAGTCCGATTTGTCGGGCAGTTTAAAAGGAACACACACCCAAAGGAGAATACAATGGCTACCATCGTCCAAAAACCCGGTCTTCCGGAAATCACAGACAATGCGGAAGTAAAATCTTTCTTAGAAAAGAGAGGAGTCCTCTACGATCATTGGCTCGTACCGGAGGAGTCCAAGTCTCTCACTGACAAGCAAGTGTTAGTGGACGAGGAAAAAGAAACTCTTCTCAAAAATCTGGACTATCGTTTCGAAGTATTGAAGGAAAAGGAAGGATACCAATCCAGAGACCTGATCGTTCTACACCCCGATGTTCCCGGTCTGGGAGAGATGCTCGCCAAGTTCGACAAAGTCCATTATCATACGGACGACGAAGTTCGATATATCGTGGACGGTTCCGGAGTCTTCGGTTTCGCCTTAGGCGGAGAGAAATTCCTGGTCAAAGTCTTTAAGAACGATTTCATTTCCGTTCCTAAAAATACCAACCATTGGTTCACTCTGGACGAAAACAAGAGAATCAAAGCGGTTCGCTACTTCCAAGATATGAGCGGCTGGGTTCCGAATTACGTAGAAGAAACTACAGCTCTAGTCTAAAAAATGTCCCAAAAGAAAATTCTCACCCGCTTGGCGGAGTCGGGAGTTCTGTATCATTCCAAAGGATGGATGCCGGGTACTGCCGGCAATCTATCCGTCAAGGACGAGAAAGATTCTTCCCTATTCTGGGTCAGCGGAAGCGGACTAGATAAAAATAAACTCACTCGCAAGGACTTCCTGCCCGTGGATATCCAAACGGGCAAGGTAAGGGAAGGCTGGAAAGGCAGAGAAGGCCTAAAGCCTTCTGCGGAGACCTCCATCCACAGGGCGGTCTATAAGGCATTCCCCGAGATGGGATGTTCTCTACATGTTCACACTCCCGAATCCAATCTGATTGAAATCGGGGTTTCAAAAGAAAATCCGATCGAGGAACTCCCTCTTATTCCCTTGGAAATTATCAAGGCCTTCGGTATCTGGGATGAGAATCCGAACGTTTCCGTTCCCGTGATCTATAATTATCCGTTAGTCCAAGAGATCTCCGATCACCTTGAAAAATATCTGACCGAGACGAAGCCTAGGGTCCCATTCTGTATTATAGAAAAACACGGGATCACCGTTTGGGGCAAGGACTTGGTCCAAGCCAATCGGCATCTAGAAGCTGCCGATTTCTTGCTAAAAGTCCGGGCTATGTCCAAATAGGGCCATGGAATCCAAGAACATACTGGTAGTCGGAGCAGGTTCCGGAATCGGAAAAGCTTTATTAGGAAAACTGAATGTTATTCCGGGGTATTTCCCGATCGGGATTTCCAGAAGGGGAATCCATTTGGAATCCTCTCCCGAAAAAGGAAGGAATTATTTCTGCGATCTGGGAAATCCTGAGGCTACCTTAAAGTTCTCTTTGGCCCTTCTGGGATATTGGAAGAACATAGACGCGGTATATTTCGCTTCCGGCGACGGACTCTTTCTAAAAATCGAGGACCTGGAATGGGAGGATCTGCAAAGACATCTTACCCTGAATCTAAGCGCTCCTATATTGCTTACCTCTAAGCTCTTGCCTGCCTTAGGTAACGGGTCCTTACTCTGTTATATCTCTTCCACAGCAGGAAAGCAGGGCTTTCCGGAATCTTCTCCCTATTGCGCTTCCAAACACGGGATCGCAGGTTTTGCAAAAGCGATCCGGGAAGAAGTTAAGAATAGGGGCATTCGAGTGAGCGTCGTTTATGCGGGCGCGATCGACACGTCCATCTGGGACGGGAGAGAAGGATTCGATAGGAAAGACATGATCCCTGTTGCGGACGCGGCGGAATTGCTCGCCAATGTATATTCTCAACCCCGGACATTCAATCAGGACGAGATATTATTGCTTCCCCCTAAGGGCGTCCTTTAAGAATTATTTTTCCGCCCAACGATCCCGTATTTTTAGAAGTTCCGGCATTTGGTCCAGGAAAACGGGAACTAGATTCGGATCGAAATGCTTTCCGGATTCCTTTCGGATGAATTCGATCGCGTCGGAAATCTCCCAGGCCTTTTTATAGGGTCTTTCGGTCGTCAAAGCGTCGAATACGTCCGCCAAGGCCACAATTCTCGCCTCTATGGGAATACCTTCACCTTGGAATCCGTTCGGATATCCGGAGCCGTCCCATTTTTCGTGGTGGTTCTGGGCGATACTTTTTGCCACCTGCAAAAGATTGGAGTCGTGGTCTCCTATGATTTCAGCGCCGATATTAGGATGTCTTTTCATGACCTCCCATTCTTCGGGAGTGAGTTTGCCCGGTTTTTGCAGGATATTGTCCGGGATCCCTATCTTACCGATATCGTGCATAGGAGAGGCATGTAGGATCTTTTCCGCGTAATCATTAGAATAACCTAATGCACTTGCCAATGTCTTGGAATAATGGCTCATCCGGATTACGTGTAGGCCTGTTTCGTTGTCCTTGTATTCGGCCGCGAGCCCTAATCTTTGTATGATTTGCAATCTGGTCTCTACGAGTTCCTCGTTTCTAACCAGGGAAAGATGGGTTTTCACTCTCGCCTTTACGATCGCCGGACTTACAGGTTTCGTGATATAGTCGACGGCTCCCGAGGCGAAACCGTCCGCTTCGTCCTCTTCTTCCGCCATGGCGGTCACGAATATTACCGGAATCCTGGAAGTAGTCGGCTCTTGGATCAATCTCTTACAGGTCTCGTGGCCCGTAAGTCCGGGCATCATGACGTCCAAGAGAATTAGATTCGGTTTTTCCGAAATTGCGAGTTCTATCGCCTTAAAACCGTCCTTCGCAAATAGAAGTTTATAGTCGTCCTGTAAAATCTGTTTGAGGACTTGAAGATTGGCGGCCTCATCGTCCACGACTAGAATCTTAGGTTTAAAATCGGTAAAATTTTCCATGGAATCTCCCGTATTCTAAAACAATCCGAGCTCGACGGATATTCCCTTGAGAATATTCCGCGCTTCTTCGAACTCGAATTGTTCGATCTTGATCCGTAAGGAGTCGTACAGCGCTTTTTGGACTTTAGAATGAATCAATCCCATAAGCTCCTCCAAGTATTCGCTTTCGAAAGAACCTCTTCTTAAAGAATCGGAGAGTAGTTCCGCAAGTCGGGAAGCGCGAGCCGGATCCCAAACTTCCTCCGGTCCGAAAGAAGGGACCGTCGTCGGCTTCTCCTTATTTATTACATTCGAATACCCTAATACTCTCGCGATTTCGGAGATCATTTCGCTTACGTCCACCGGTTTAGCGATGAATCCGTCCATCCCTGCTTCTTCCACTGCGGCCCTATCGTCGGGGAGGACGCTTGCGGTCAGGGCTATAATAGGAGTCCTGCGGCTTTCTTCCTGAGTTTCGTGCATGCGAATAACTTGAGTCGCTTGTCTACCGTCCAGACCCGGCATATGGACATCCATAAGAATCAGGTCGAAGGATTCCGAAGTGGCCACCTGCACCGCTTCTTCTCCGCTATGAACCACGATTATCGTATGTCCCTGGTTTCGAAGTAAAAGACGGACTAATTCGGTATTCTTTTCCATGTCGTCCACGACCAGGATTTTTAAAGCGGGTAGAATGAAATCGCTTCCCGATACCCTTTCCTGTCCTGAGCTGCCGCCTTCGTGCAGAGGCAGTAACACATGGAAGGTGCTTCCTTCTCCGAGCACACTCTCCGCCCAAATTTTGCCCCCCATGAGTTCCGTGAGTTGTTTGCATATAGTGGTCCCGAGTCCCGTTCCGCCGAAACGTCTGGAAGTGGAGACGTCCGCTTGCGTAAAAGGTTCGAAAATCTTTTCCAATCGATCGGAATGGATTCCTATCCCGGTGTCCTTCACATAAAAGTGCAGATTCTCTCCCTGTCTTTCCACTCCTAGGGTGACCTTACCGCTATCCGTGAATTTTACGGCGTTCCCTATCAGGTTGGTAAGAATCTGGCGGATGCGGAGAGAATCACCGATATAGAATTCGGGGACGGAAGGATCCCGCATTACTTCGAATTGAAGATTCTTCTTTCTCGCGCCTATACCCAAACTGGATTTAAGTTCTCCGAGCAATTTGAAAAGGGAAAAACCTATCGCTTCCAACTCGACCGCACCCTTCTCTAGTTTCGCCGTATTCAGGATGTCATTCAAAAGTCGTAATAAAGATTTCGCGGAATTTTTGACGGTTTCAAGATGGCTTCTGTGTTCCCTTTTTAGATTTTCGGAAAGTAGAACTTCGGTGAATCCTAAAATCGCGTTCATGGGAGTCCGGATTTCGTGGCTCATGTTGGCGAGAAAGGCGGTCTTTGTGATCGCGGCCAGTTCCGCTTTTTCTTTTTCCTGCCTAAGAGCCTCCTCCATATTCCTTCTTTCCGTGATGTCCAGAATCACTCCGTCTAAAAATAGAACTTCTCCGTTTCCGCCGAAGAGACCGCTCCCGTTTTCCCAAAGCCACCGGATCTCCCCATTTTTTCGTATAATCCGATATTCTAATGTAAAAGGTTTTTTGAGAAGAATAGCCTCGTCGACTTCGGCCTCGACTCTTGCCAAGTCTGCCGGATGAATGATATTCTTAAAAGAAAGCTCGGAATCCGGGCGGGCAAAATCCGCGACGGAATAACCGGTAACGCTTTCCGAGGCGTCGCTCATAAAGAGCATCTTCCAATCCTTATTGGGGAGACATCGATAGGTGATTCCGGGGATATTCTCTATGAGGGATCTCACCTGCTGTTCGCTTTGCTTCAAAGCGGTCTCTATCATTTTTCTTTCGCTGATATCGGTGACAAATCCTACGAATAGGCTTCCTTCCGGAAGTTTCGCATGTCCTATCGCCAACCGAAGAGGGAAGTCGGAGCCGTCTTTGCGGATACCTACGACTTCGCGGCTCTTTCCGACTATTTTCGCGAGCCCGGCGCTCAATTCGTTTTTATTCTTTTTTTCCAGGCCCGTATAATAGGGATCGGGAATCAGGTCCCTGATATTCTTTCCGATCACTTCGGAAATCTCGTAGCCGAAGATCAACTCCGCGGAGCGGTTGAAGTCTTGGATGACTCCTTGGGCGTCGATCGTGATGATTCCGTCTACGGCGGTAGTGATGATGGTTCGTAATCTGGATTCGCTGGTCCTGAGATTCTGCACGAGAACCCTGTATCTCAGAAACCAATTCACCGCGAAGGTGAATGCCGAAAAGGCGATCGTAATAAAGGTGACGGATAACGCAAGAAAAGTCGGATCCGAAGCTTCCGTGTTTAAAATAGTCCGGGAGTCCCCTATGAAACGAGCGGCGAACATGCCGGTATAATGCATACCGGAGATCGCGGTTCCCATCGTGCAAGCGGCGATTATGGAAGGCCATTGGGACCCTAATCTCAGTCCTTCCAAACCGAAACGGACCCAAAGGGAAACTATGGCTAGAATGACGGCTACTATAATGGAAAGCGCGAAGAACCAAGGATCGTAACGTAGGAAGGCGGTCATTTCCATGGCGGCCATGCCAGTATAATGCATGGCGCCGATTCCCGAACCGACGCAAACTCCACCTAATATAAGTTCGGCGGCAGAAATCTTAGGACGACGGACCAAGGATAAGGCAATGGTCGATGCAAATAGGCTGGGAACCATAGAGAGAATGGTCAGACTCTTATCGTATTCTACGGTTGTGCAGAGCTGGAAGGAAAGCATACCGATGAAATGCATGGACCAGACTCCGCAGCCGAGGGCAAGGCTTGCCGCCGACAGTACCAGATATTTAGTGATAGGAGGTGCGGATTCCGGAATATTCTTAACTACGATCTGAAGCGCGATATAGGAAGCGAATATGGCTATGAGAATGGATAGCGCGACCAGCCATGGATTGTAAGTGGCCGGTAGAATCTCGGCGGAAACGTTTTGGACGAAAAATGATCGAAGAAAATCAAACACTAGCGATCAAACCTCGAATGGTAATCCTACGTAGAATATTGTGTTTCCCGGAGAAGATTCGAACCAAATTCTCCCCTTGTGTTTTTCGACGATTCGCTTAGCAATATCAAGACCTAAACCGGAGCCTTCTCCCAAAGCCTTCGTAGTGAAGAATGCTTCAAAGACTTTATCTTGCACTTCGGCAGGGATTCCGGGGCCGTTGTCTCGCAAGGATACGATCACTTCCTTTCCTTTTAAGGCCGCATTGATTTGGAGAGTTCCTTTATACGACATCGCTTGGACCGAGTTCATAATGATATTGGTCCAAAGATGCATTAGATCGTCCGGGAAACCGAGGAACTCCGGAATATTCTCCAGACTTGTGGATACTTCCACTCCGTGTTTGAAAAGATTTTGGTAAAGTGTAAGAACCGTTTCCACGTTTTCCTTCAGGGAGAAAAGACGTTTCTTATGGGAGGATTCGAAATGGGCAAAACTCCTAAGCGCGTATACGATCTTTGCGGATCTCTCCACGGCGGTCTTAATCGTATCCACACATTGTTCCGGCCCCAAAAGATTCAGGAAGAACGGTAACAATTCCCTAGTTTCCGGGCGTAGAAGAATGGGTAGGAACTCTTTCCATCCGGAAGCTATTCCGTAATCCAAAAATAGCTCGGCAGTATCTTCCGGAAATATCACGCCTAGGGATTTCATTTCCTCCTTCAGGGAGGATAGAAGCTTTCTTCTCTCCAAGCCGATGATGATTTCCTTGGAGGAGATTCCTTTTTCCACAAATTTTCCGAAAAGATTCCAATCTTGGTCGCTTAAAGTGGAAAGTAATTTAAGATTAGAGCGAAGATCGGTCCTTACTTTGCCTAGATAGGAGCGGATATTATATCCTGCCGCCTGTATGGCGCCGATCGGATTATTGATTTCATGTGCGATCCCCGCGGCCAATTGTCCCAGATCGGCAAGTTTGGAGGCCTGGATCAATTTGGACTGGGTCTCTGTCAGGTTCTTGAGAGCGACTTCCAGTTCTTTCTTCTGAACCTCTATGATGGAATTCTTAATCAGAATTTCTTCATTTACTCGTTTCAGAGTGTCGATTCTGACTTCCGCTTCTTCGAGTCCCGTGGTGTCAGCCCCCGTGGAGATTACGTATTGCAGATTTCCGGATTTGTCCCGGACCTCTTTGTGTTCCCAAACGGTGTATCTGGATTTGCCGTCTTTTCTTCGGATGAGAACGCTCGTGCGATTCGGAAATCTCTTACTCGAAAAACGATTTTGGAAGACGCGAACGACTCTGTCCCTATCTTTCGGAAAAAGTACCATCTCCCAGAACAATTTTCCCTCGAGTTCCATAAGTTCGTAGCCCGTGAGTTGGAGGCAGGCTTTATTCAAAATGATTAATTTGCCTTCTCCGTCCAGGACTAGAAATAGGATGCTCGTGGAATCCAGAATAGTCTGTAATACGTCCCTTCTTTCCGAGAGCTTGCGCTCCGAAACGGCTCTTTCGGTAATGTCTCTGAGTACCACGATTCTGTATCGGGATCCTTCTTCTCCCAGGTAGCGAACGGAAATGTCGTAATAACGATTCGCGTGTTTCCACTCGTATCCCGATTTCCCGATAGAGGCGCAATCCTCCAGAATGAGTCCTAGGTCGGGAAGAAATTCGCCGATATTCTTATCGCCTCTCAATCTTGCCGTTCCTAGAAGATTCAAACCGGAAACGTTGCAATCGAGTAGGAACCCCTGGGGATTCAGAACGAAGACGGCATCTTCTATCCATTCGAAAACTTGGTTCCTTGCCAAGGGGATCAGATCCAAGATGCGAAAGTAGAATAGTCCGTACATCCATATTAATAGCGCGAAGCTCGCGGCCAAAGGAAATACGTCTAACTTAGGATGGATGAACGGAACGAATCCGAATGCGGTCATGATCTGTCCGCCGAAAGGGATGGAGACCCCTATGAGAAATACGAGGCAGCGAATTCTATGAAAAGCTCTCTGGCTCCATATTCCATATAAAAGAATCAGAATACATGCGAAGAACGTACCGATGAAGTTCACTACGAATACGTTCATCCAAGGACCGTATTCGTAGATCAAAGCTCTCCAAGGAGCGGAGTCGTCGAATCGTATCGAAGGTCGGATCCATTCTTCCGGACCGAACCACACGATGGATTCCGTAAGAATAGGGACGATCGACACTAAAGCGATACTGATCGGGTGGATCAGACGATTGAGATTTGCGACTCTAAAGCAAAGAAAGGGGAGAGATGCGATTAGAATATCGGGGCCTAAGAACTGGAAATCGTCCCAAAATAGGATGGTCTTTGGGTTTAGGCTTACGATTTCCCAGAAATACCCGAAATTGTATAGGACCATTCCTAAAGAAACGAGTAGGAACTCGGGCGCTCCTGAGGTTCTTCTATTCCGAATTGCTAATCTAAGAGTGCTGAGGGAGAGAAGAAAGCTGAATAGAGGAAGGATCGCATAAGGAGTCCATCGAAACCATGCGAGAGATTGGACTTCCGTTCCCATCGATACATGATTCGAAATCCTCCGAGCATACTCAAGGAGAAAGTTGGGATTTGCGGATAGTTTCGATAAGCGGCACTCAGGTAACAGGAATCCTTTTGGGAAATAAAAAAATTCGACGAGTTAGGCGACTTCTTCGGATTGGTCTCCGGCTTCGGTCCCGGGGGGATCTCCGATCGTGAAATAGAAGCAGGCACCTTCTCCTATCTTTCCTTCCGCCCAGACTTTTCCCTTATACCGAGTTACAATTCGATTTACGATGGCCAAACCGACCCCGGTCCCATCGAAATCGTCCTGTCTGTGGAGCCTTTGGAATACTCCAAAAAGCCTGGAATAGTATTTCATATCGAATCCGGCGCCGTTGTCTTTCACGAAGAAGGTCTTTCCTCTCTCCGTTTCCGTCATTCCCACCTCTACCTTGGGGTGTTCCTTCTTGGAAGAATACTTCACGGCATTGGAGATCAGATTCTGTAAAACATAGGACATCAAGTCCTTGTCCGAGATCACTTCCGATAGGGGATGAATGACGATCTCTGCCTTGACCTCGGCTTGTTCTTTTAATTGGGAGACCACATTATTCGCTATTTCGGTCATATCGAATCTTACATTATGCGATTCTCTCTTGCCCACTCTGGAGAATTCCAAAAGATTATCGATGAGTCGTTCCATTCTCTGAGTGGACTCGGTCAGCACTTTTAAGAATCGATTTCCGTCCTCGTCCAAAACGGATCCGTAATCTTCTCTCAGCATTTCGGAATAACCGTATATGGCGCGTAACGGCGCTCTCAGATCGTGGGAAACGGAATATGAAAAAGCTTCCAGCTCCGAATTAGCATCCGCGAGTTCTGCGTTTTTTTGCTCGATCCATTGCATCGTCCTTTTTCGGTCCTCGGCTATAGAAAGAAGCGATTTTACTCGGGTGATAAGCTCCTCCGGATGGAAGGGCTTGAATAGATACTCGTCCGCTTTGGCCTCCCAGCCTCGGATCATCGCGTCCCTATGTGTTTGGGCCGTTAAAAGAATTACGACCGTCTTAGATAGATTCGGATCGGATTTGATTTCCCGACAAAGCTCTATCCCGTCCTTGACGGGCATCATCACATCGGAGAGAACCAAATCGGGAGACCAGGATCGTACGAGCGCTATTCCTTCCTCTCCGTTCTTAGCGGACATTACCGTACAAAAATCCTTCAATAAGGAAGAAATGTAGTCGGAGAGATCCGGATTGTCTTCGCACACGAGGACTCTTGCCGAAGAGGATGACGACCCTCCGTGTTCTACCGATTCTTTTTTAGGAGTTTGAAAATAATATAACGAGGTAGATCGAGGAGCCGCTTCTATTAAATCGGAAGAACCGGAAGTTTGGACCGGAATCTTAACGGTAAATGTGCTTCCGGATCCTATTCTACTCTTCACATCCACTTCCCCTCCGAGTAGTTCCGAAAATTCTTTTACCATCGCGAGGCCAAGTCCGGTACCTTCGAATCTGCGTGTGGAAGAGCCTTCTAATTGATGGAAGCTTCGGAATAATTTAGGGATATCTTCTTCCGAAATCCCGATTCCGGAGTCGGAAACGGAAAGAGTAAGCATATTGTCGTTCAGAATCAAACTTACGGTAATGTTTCCGGAGGAAGGGGTGAATTTTATGGCGTTCGAGAGTAAGTTAAAAAGAATCCTTTCGAATAGGTAACGATCGATTCGAACTCCGATAGACTCTGGCTTGATTTCACTTCGGATGGCGATTCCTTTTTCATGGGTCGAAGGGATGAAATCCTTGAGGATGGAAGAAGTCAATTTTGCGATATCCAGGGATTCCAATTCCACGGTCATCTTACCGGATTCTACTTTAGAAAAATCCAATATGCTATTGACTAATTGGAGCAATCTTACCGAGTTATTGTGGATCGTTTTGAGAAAATCGGATTGCTGAACAGGGATGTCTCCGTATTTACCGGAAAGAATGGACTCCAAGGGAGCAAGAATCAGAGACAGGGGAGTTCTGAGCTCGTGAGAGACGTTAGCGAAGAATTCGTTCTTAATTTGCTCCGCCTCTCTGAGCTTCCGGTTTGTCTGCTGTAATTGTTCGGAGCGCCTTAGGATTTCGCTTTCCATCTGGCGGGTGCGATTCCGGAGCTCTTCGGTGATTTTAATCTCTTCCGATCTTTTTCGATTCAATTGTACGAATTCGGTTACGTCCTCCACTTGGTGGACGATATAAGCGACTTTTCCATTTTCACCCAGAATGGGAGTGTTCAAGGGACTCCAGAATTTTTCCCTAAATCCTCCGCCCTCCGACTCCGGGAGTTGGATATCGTATTTCTGGACCGCCATCGCGTCAGGGGTCTTCGTGCTTATGACCCTTAAAAGGGACTCTTTGAGATTGCTGACACCGTCGGCATTCGGATCGTCCGGATTATCCGGAAAAACTTCGAAAATTCCTCTGCCTAAAATCTCGGATCTTTTGGTAAGAGTGGCGGCTAGATATGCGTTACTCACTGCAGCGATTTTCAGATTTGAATCTAGAATAAGATATAGGCCGGGAACGGATTCGAAAAGTAATTGAAAATTTGTGCCAGAACGATCGGAAGTTTCCATTGCAAAAAAAAACGGTCTCCGTTTGAACGGATTCCGATTTTTCAGAGGACTCGTTCGATTAGAGAAGAATTCAGCGACGAATTAAATTAACTTCTTTCCGAATTCCTTCAACTAAATTACGGATTTTTTGCCAAGGATATCAACGGGCCGGTCCGGCTTTACGTAGGAGCTGAAGAATGCTTATGCCGCCTGAGACGCGAGTAAATGCGGCGAAACCTCCCATCATCGCGCCGCTTAGTCCGGGAGAAGCCGCGTCGGATCCGGTAAGAGTCAGATTTTCTATGGGAGTTTTCGGGGAGAACCAAGGAGACTTGGCTTCTTTAAACCTTTCGGGGACGCTCGCTAATCCGTAGATCGTGCCCCGCTGGTGACGGGTGAAATGTTCCGTAGTAAGAGGGGTAGAAAGTTCCGAATATTCGATCAATTGGGAGAATCCGGGATATCTTTCTTCAACGTACAAAAGAAGCCTGTCGATTAATTCTTTCTTTTTCCGGGCGTATTTATCGTCTCTTTCTTTCCAGGTTTGATTTTTCCATTCTTCGAAGGCGCGATAGTCGCAAAAGGCGATGATTTCCGCGGTATGAGCATGGGCCTTAGGATCCTTTAGGGAAGGGAAGGAAAGATAGACTCCGGGAATTTTGCCTCCTTCCGTCCATTTATAACCGTCCGAGAAATTCTTATCATGATCGAAAGAAGAATAGATCCAGTGATTCTCTCCTTGAAACCCCAATTTTCGAGGGTCGTCTTTTAAACCCAGATAGAGAGTGACGTTGGAAATAAGGGGATAGGCCTTAGAGAAGGAGTCCAAGTTCTGACGAAAAGAGATGAGAACGGATTCGGGTAAGAGCTTTAGATAAGTATTATAAGCCCCGGCATTGGATACGATATGATCCGCGTAATAGATCTCTTCTTCGATTTTTCCGGATTCCTCGGATTTGCGTTTATTAATCACGCGAACTCCGACCGCCTTTCCGTCCTTCACTAAAATCTCCGAAACTTGACGGGAAAGGGCGATTCTTCCCCCATGCTCCTTTAAAATTTCCTGGACCGCTTGGGCGATTTGTCCCGAGCCTCCTACCGGATAAAAGCCTCCATGGAGATAATGGGAGACTATAAGAGAATGAATGGCAAAGGAACTAATATGAGGAGGTAGTCCGTAATCCCCCCATTGGGAGCAGAGAATCGCTTTCAGCTTCGGATCTTTAAAATTAGAATCCAGATATTCACCCGTGGTGACGAGGGCGGAGGAAGCGCCGATCAAATCGATTGCGGCGCCGAAGGTATCCAAAAAGGGAGGAAGTGCTTTCAGCATCATATGCCTTCCATGCCAAGAAGAAACTTTTCGGACGTCCTGGAAATATCTGCGGATGGAATCGGATTCGTGAGGAAAAGAATGGATTAAATCTTCTTGATATAGCTTCGGATCGTTTCGGACGGAAAAGCTAAAATCCGGATAAACGAATTTTTCGAAGATTTCCGGCATGGGAGCCCAATCCACTTTGCCTCCGGTAACCAAATCGAAGATGCGGCGTAGGGGAGAATCTGGGGCCATATCACCTACGTAATGAATCCCCACATCCCAAAGAAACTTTCCTTCCCTCTTGAAAACATGAGTAA
Source organism: Leptospira wolffii serovar Khorat str. Khorat-H2 (assembly GCF_000306115.2). Classification (NCBI taxonomy): domain Bacteria; kingdom Pseudomonadati; phylum Spirochaetota; class Leptospiria; order Leptospirales; family Leptospiraceae; genus Leptospira; species Leptospira wolffii. Next base: position 17,610 of record NZ_AKWX02000013.1, on the reverse strand, counting down.
AGCCTCCGGCCTTAAAATGTTGCTCGAGTAGAAGGACTTTTTTGTTTCCGAACTGGGAAAGGAGGGAACCGACGGTTAGTGCCCCCATACCTGAGCCGATGATGACGATGTCGAAATCGCGATTTTCCATAGGGAGCTTGTTTCTATCCTTTAATGGATAAAGGAAGGAAGCATCAGAAATCAGATTCCGTTCTCGGAAAAAACCAATCTAAATTTTTCACTCTGTCCCTTGAAGATTTTCGGGCCGTTTGTCTCGAAAAAAAGGAGTAATGATATCTTTCGAAATGGCGAAAAAGAGAGACCAGCGAAAGCACTGAGTCTTAACTCACATACTCATGTCGAAATTGACAGAAAAAGGGCAAATTCGCTTGACCATTTCGCCTAACTTGCGGAATTTTTTTTTGCCCACTGGGACTCAAGGGGCGAAGCTACGTACAGGCTCCTTCATTTTTAACTATACAAATATTTAGCTATTTCGTAGGATTAGGGCATGACCAATCGCATCCATGTCCTCCGGATTTGGGAAAACGGCCGCTCGTATGCGGCGATTTCCTTCCCTTACGATTCCGAATTAATCACTCGAATTAAGAATATTCGAAATTCCTTTTGGGATTCATCCAAGAGAATCTGGAAAATTCCCTTTTCCGAATCCAATCTTTCCGAATTCATCCGGGAATACGGAGAATGCATCGATACCGAACCGGAAATTCTTCTCATGCCGTTAAAAACGGAGATGGTACGGAGAAATTATAGCAAAAAGACCCAGAGAACCTACATTCTATATAATAAAGCGCTTATCCGAAATATCGGAAAGCATCCTTACCGGATCCGAGACTATGAAATTAGAGAGTATCTGGATGGCCTTTACGAGAAAGGTCTAGCTTCGGTATCGATTCGTCTGATTTTACAGGCTGTAAAATTCTATTATAAAATCATCATAAGAAAAGATATTCTTAAGAATTATCCTTTACCAAAAAAAGAGAAGAGGATCCCCGAGTCCTTGAGTAGGGAAGAAGTACGGAGAATCCTTTCTTCTCTAAGCAATCCGAAGCATAGATTACTATTGCAGATTTGCTATGGATCCGGACTTAGAGTCAGCGAGGTCATCGGATTGAGAGGGACCGATATAGATTGGGAAAGAAAATCGATCCGGATTCGGCAGGGAAAAGGGAAGAAGGACAGATTCTCTCTTTTGCCCGGGCAATGTATTGAGGGCCTAAAGAGTGTGATCGATAGGAACGGGCCAAGGTCTTGGATCTTTCCCGGAATGAAGACCGGATCGGCCCTTAGTGTTCGTTCCGCGGAAAATATTTTTCATCTCGCAAAATCCAAGGCGAAGGTCGCCAAAGACGTCTCGATCCACGATCTTAGACACGCATTTGCAATTCACCTTCTGGAGAATGGTACCTCAATTAAACTCATCCAAACTCTCTTGGGTCATGCTTCGGTCAAGACTACGGAGATCTACGCCAGGATCGTCAATCCGTCAGTCGCTAAGATTAAAAGCCCGCTGGATGAGATTTAGTACGTGCCATTATCACGCAACTTCGGCAACCCTGGCTTCTGGGGCTATAGCACGCTTATTCAGAAATTCTCAGTTAAGCGAAATTCCGCCGGATTTCGTTTTTTTATTTTTCGAAGCTCGGAAGCGTGCGGATTTGGTTCTAAAACATAGGTAATTATTCAGAGTTTTAGCGCTCCCCAATGCCAGCTGGTGCCGTGCCAGGGTATTGCATCTTGGTATTTATGCGCCTTGCGGAAGCTCATGTTTACATTTTATCCAATCCCGAAGGGGAGCGCGATTCTTTGGCATTAGGGAATTTCATACTATTGGACTTTCGTCCAAGTAGTGAAATTGTATTAAATTGCAGTGTGTTTGAGGCGTAACTTCGCTTAACTGCCAACTTGCCGCATCGCTTCGGGCTTGCTTCGCAACCCTTGCTTGGCCTTCGGCACATTTTGCGTCTGTCACTCGCCTTGCAGAGCAAGTCTCGTGCCATTGCAAAACGTCGGCAAGCCAACGTCGTTGTGCGAAAGGCAGAGCGCCAAGACTTTACAGAATAAAAATAAATTCTTAACCCCGCCCCCAAGAGCGCCCGACATCCGTGTCGGGCTTAAAAAACTAAAAAACATGTAAAACCCTTGACTCTGTACTATAGTACAGAGATTATATTGTTGGACAGGAGGTAGTTAAATGAATACCTATAAAATTGGCGGAAGTAAATATTGAAACTATCCGGTTTTATGAAAGAAAAGAATTAATAAAACCATTAGAAAGGCTTGAATCTGGGTACCGCATATTTTCCGAAGATACTGTAAAAAGGTTAAGATTTATAAAAAGTGCAAAGCAACTTGGTTTTACTTTAAAAGAAATATCCGAATTATTAAATTTACAGGTTTCTAATAAAAATACCTGTAACGCGGTAAATAAAAAAGCTAAAATTAAAATTGATGAAATTCAGAATAAGATTACTATGCTCAAAAAAATGAAAAAAATTCTTTATGACTTATCTTTATCATGCAGTGAAAAAAAACTTACGGTAGATTGCCCAATTTTGGCCGCACTGAATGACTGAAGCAAGCCTTAAACATCTATTTCCTTTCTTTGCTGACTCAAAAAACGCAAAATATTCATTTTTTTTTGTAACCCTGTAGTATGTAGAGGGTTGTCTAAATAGTAAATAGAACTTTAAAGGAGATTTATTATGGATAAAAAGAAAAACACTGGAACATACATTGGTGCAGGAGTATTCACGGCAGTAGCAGCATCACTTTGCTGCATTACACCTGTATTGGCTCTTATTTCAGGAGCGTCAGGAGTGGCATCTACATTTTCGTGGATGGAACCAGCAAGACCTTATCTAATCGGTATCACTGTTTTGGTGTTGGGTTTTGCTTGGTATCAGAAACTCAAACCACGAACAGCCGAAGAAATTCAATGTGATTGCGAAGAAGACGAAAAGAAACCCTTTATGCAGACCAAAACATTCTTGGGAATTGTAACCGTATTTGCAGCCTTGATGCTCGCTTTTCCGAACTACGCACACATTTTCTATCCTTCAAACGACAACAAGGAAGTTGTAATCGTCAATGCTTCTGACATCCAAACGGTAACTTTTGATGTAAAAGGAATGACTTGCAATGGTTGTGCTTCACACGTAGAAAATGATGTGAACAAATTGCCAGGCATTGTTAAGGTAGATGCGATTTATGAAGAAGCGACTGCCAAAGTAGAATTTGACCAAACCAAAGTGAGTCTTGCTCAAATTGAAGAAGCCATCAACGGTACAGGTTACAAAGTGGTTGGCAAGAAATAGTATTTTTTTGCCCCTCGTATTTAAGAACTTAATTAAATAATTATACTATGAAAAAGAATTTAATTCTATTGAGTGCTTTGTTCCTAATTGGAATTGCTCAGCTTAATGCTCAATGTTGCAAACCGACTGACAGTAAAGCACAAACAGCAAATACAAACCAGCAAGAAGGTAAAACCCTGAAATTGAAAATAACGGGAATGACTTGTGCAGGTTGCTCCAACCACATTTCAAATGCCCTCAAAGAAGTGGACGGCATTATTGAACACAAAGTGGAATATCCAGGCGATTTGGCAACTATCCAGTACGACCCAAGCAAAACAAATCCTGAAGCTATCATAAAAGTAATTGAAAAAACAGGTTATAAAGCCGAAATCATTAAAGAAAATTCTAAATAATATGAAAACTGTAAAATTAATTTTAGGCATTGTTACTATCGGGATGATAGTAGCTAGTTGTAATAAAGAAGTACAGGAACCGGAAGTAAAACCAACAAATTCTTCAACTCCCGGTACTAATTCTTCCACCCCAACAGGTACTTCGACCATTTCTTACACAGATTTGAGTGCGGAACAAAGCACCATTGCAATTGGGGCAACCACAAAAGTAACAGCTACAGCAACAGGAGATGGTCTTTCTTATATCTGGAGTGTATCAGATGGCGATATTATAGGAAGTAAAGCATGTTTGCAGTAAAACCCCAAATAGAAAACTTATGAAAAATCAACGAAAATATATTGACGGTCAATTAAACGACATTCTTTTTTCTGAATTTAAGATAAAGAATAGCGATTTTATTTTACGAATATTTCAAGAATTGATGCTAGGCAGTTCTATATCTAAAAACAGATTTTATAAACTAATAAAAGTGTCCAAAGATAAAGCGGACGCTATTTTGAATAAACTGGGCGAAACCGATGTACAAGGAAATATTATTGCATTTTCTGGTCTATCTACAGTTCCTACCAAACATCGCTTTATTGTAAATGGTAAGATGTTATACACATGGTGTGTAGTAGATGCCATTCTGTTTGCTGAATGGTTAGGTGTAGAAGCCAATGTTCATTCAACTGACCCGATTGATAACTCTCCCATCGAATTACAAATAAACGGAGGTCAGCTATTATGGACAACTCCTTATCCTTTATTTATTTCTTGGTTAGAATCTGTTGACACCTGCAATATTAAAGGGTCGCTATGTAATCACGTTTCATTTTTTGCAAGCGAAAGAACAGCAAAACAATGGTTAAAAAATAATCCTGATGGAAAAATATTGACGCTTGAGGATTTCTTTGAGCCTAAAAACATAGGAATGAAATGTTGTTAAGTATAGTCCTAAATAAATTAAAAAAATAAGATGAAAGAAGAAAAAATAAAATTGGAAATTGCAGGTATGACCTGCGACCATTGTGCCACAGGAATAAAAAAAATGCTTTCACAAAATGAGGGTGTTAAAGAAGCCAATGTGAGCTACCCAAAAGCTACTTGTGAATGTTCTTTTGACCCTACCAAAACAAGTAAAGAAGAAATCATCAATACCATTAACGGCACAAAAAACTATCGTGTAAAAAGTGAAATTTCTGAAAATGGAAATAGTAGGAATAATCAATTTGATTTAATAATTATCGGTGGTGGTTCGGCTGCATTTTCGGCAGCTATCAAAGCCGAAAGTTTAGGTTTATCGACCTTAATGGTAAACGGTGGTTTGGACTTTGGCGGTACTTGTGTCAACGTGGGTTGTGTGCCTTCTAAAAATCTTATTCGTGCAGGCGAGTCGGCTTATCACGCTACACATTCCAACTTTGAAGGCATCAAGCCAAAAGGAGTTGATATTGATTTCGCTCAAATCATCAAAGACAAGAAAAAATTAGTAGCCACACTTCAAGAGAAAAAATATATGGATGTGGTAAGCGATTTTGAAAACTTGACTATGCTAAAAGGTTGGGCAACTTTCAAAGACAATAAAATCATTGAAGTTGACGGCAAGGAATACAAAGCCTTCAAATTTTTAATTGCTGCGGGAGCTACGACCAACATTCCGACTATTGAAGGATTGGACAAAATTGACTACTTGACCAACGTTTCCCTTTTCGACTTGGAAGAAAAACCCGAAAGCTTGACCATTATGGGAGCAGGTTACATAGGTTTGGAAATTGCAATGGCGTACAATCGTTTAGGCGTTAAAGTCCGAATCATTGAATTTACCGACCGTGTTCTACGGACACAAACCCCAGACATCAGTGAAGCATTGGAAACCCAAATGCGAAAAGAAGGCATTGAAATCTTACCTAATTTCAGAGCCGTGAAATTCGAGAAACAAGGGAATGAAACCATCATTCACTGTAAATGTCCTGACGGTTCATTTACGCAAATTATAGAAAAAGGTAAGGTAGTAATTGCCACAGGCACAAAAGCCAATACAAGCCAATTAGGGTTAGATAACATTGGTTTGGAACTCACCAAAAGCGGACATATCGCTGTAAATGAAAAAATGGAAACCAATCTACCTAACATTTACGCAGCAGGTGACGTAACCAACACCCCTGCATTTGTTTATACAGCCGCTTTTGAAGGTAAAATTGCCGTTGAAAATGCGTTCTCAGGAACAGATAATAAAGCCGATTATTCTTCTTTACCTTGGGTGGTGTTTACTGACCCACAAATTGCAGGGGCAGGTTTAGATGAAGCACAGGCAGAATCAAAAGGCATTCCGTTTGAAGTGTCAAAATTGGAATTGAAAGACGTACCGAGAGCCATAGCAGCCAACGACACAAGGGGTTTCATCAAACTCATTCGTAACTCGGAAACTGACAAACTTATAGGTGCAAGAGTAGTCGCACCCGAAGGTGGAGAACTCATACAACAATTAAGTATGGCAATCAAATACGGAATAATGGTGAAAGACTTAGCAGACAGTTTCTACCCTTATTTGACTTTGGGAGAAGGCATCAAATTAGCAGCTATAACGTTCGGAAAGGATGTATCAAAACTGAGTTGCTGTGCCAGCTAACAATCAAATAATCGAACCGCTTTCGCACCTCCTGTGCTACAGCGGTTAAGAGGGGGCGGGGTTAAGAATTTGGAAAAAAAATCAGAAGAGGCGCTCTGCCCATCGCACAACTGCCGCTAACCACTTCGCTTCGGGACTTGCGCCCTCGCTCGGCCTTCGGCACATAGGCTTTTGGCACTCCTCTTGCTTACGCAAGCCTCGTGCCAATCCCTAACGCCTCTACGAGGCTCAGGGCCAGCCTACGTCGGTTAGCTAGTTCGTTAAGCGAAATTCCGCCGGATTTTGTTTTTTTATTTTTAGAAGCTCGGAAGCGTGCGGATTCGGTTCTAAAACATAGGAAATTTTTCAGAGTTTTAGCGCTCCCCAATGCGAGCTGGTGCCGTCGCCAGGGATTGCATCTTGATATTTAAGCGTCCTGCGGAAGCTTATGGTTCCATTTTATCCAATCCCGAAAGGGGAGCGCGATACTTTGGAATAAGGGAATTTCATACTATTGGACTTTCGTCCAAGTAGTGAAATTGAATTAAATTGCAACGTGTTTGAGGCGTAACTTCGCTTAACTGCCAACTTGCCGCATCGCTTCGGGCTTGCTTCGCAACCCTTGCTTGGCCTTCGGCACATTGGCTCCAGTCACGACTTTTGCTTGGCAAAAGGTCGCGCCTGGCTCTAACGCCTCTTCGAGGCTCAGAGTCGCCAACGTCGGCAAGCCAACGTCGTTAAGCAAAATTCCGCCGGAATTTGTTTTCATATTTTTAGAAGCTCGGAAGTGTGTGGATTCATTTGCTAAGCATAGTAAATCTTGTAGCTTTAGAGCGCTCCCCAATGTAAGCTGGTGCCGTTGCCAGGGTATTGCATCTCGGTATTTATGCGCCTTGCGGAAGCTCATGTTTACATTTGATCCAATCCCGAAAGGGGAGCGCGATCTTTCAGTGTTAGTAAATTTGGATACTATTGGACTCTTATCCAGATAGCAAAATATATTAAATTGCATCGTATTTGAGGCGGAACTTCGCTTAACTTTCGCCTCTGCTGCTGCGCTTCGAGCTCGCTAACGCGACTCTCGCTCCGGCCTTCGGCACATTTTGCTACTGTCACTTCGTTTGCAGGGCAAACTCGTGCCAACGCAAAACGTCAGCAAGGCTCGGTCGTTATACGCAATGGAGAAATTATATGGATAATCAAAATATCAGAATTACTGCTTGGTATTTAAATCCAGATCGAATCTCGCAATTACTAGGGACTGTAAATGTGGTAAATGCGGCTAATAGCCTACTTAGCGTTACCGGGACAGTAAGCCCTCTCTCGCCAGCGAGTATAAGCCGAAATTTGTTGAAAGAAGAGTTAGAAAAGTATATCTCATGTAGCAATTTTCCCTCTTATGAGGAATTGTTAGTCAAAGGCAAAATATCGAATGGTTCTATATTTCAAATATATCATCACTTTTACTGCTCAGGACTAGCTAAATATAAGAAACAATATAAAGATTTGCCTGTCGATGCAGTTGCAGAAATTCATACAAAAATTGAATTTGATAATAATAGGAAATTGAGAATTTTATATCATCCCGGAAAATTAATGACCGATTCAGCTTGGGGTAGGCTTTCTGGAAATTCTAGATTATATTCATTAGCTTACATTGAATCAGTAGAAAAAAACGAAGTAAAGGCAAGACCATATATTATAGGTGATCTTCATGTTGACGAAGGCAAAGCAACAATGATTTCTCCTATATTTGATTATGGGGAGTTGTCGATAGGATCAATTGATTCATTCGCCAAAGTTTTTGATGTAACCGATAAAGAGACAACGAGACCTGTTTTGACGAAATTAAAATCGATTCCAGAGAAAGATATAAAGCATGCATTCGCAGAAATAATCGGAGAAAATACTGTACCAAAAGATTGGGGAGGCGAAAAATCAGACTTATTCTCTAGCAATGTTACGTTTAAAAAGAGCAAAACGCCGACAGCATTTCTTTTCAAAGGACCAGCGAACTTCAGCCCGATGACTCTAAAACACCTCGGGAAAAATTCTGACCAAATTGATCGTCTTTTTTCTGAGCCAGTAAAAATAGCAATTATTCAACATTGCCATGAGATAACGCCGCAAGTTAGAAGTTTAATGCGTGCATATGCGTCACGAATACATGATCTAAAATATTTCTCTATTATCGATGGCTATGATACTATTAGATTGTTGAAAGCCTATAATAAACTAGGTTTTTAACGTCTCCACTGCGTATAACTTTCGGCTTGGCGTTACGCTTCGGGTCGCTTTACGCGCCCTCGCTCCAGGCTTCGCCACATTTCGCTTTGTCACTCGTCTTGCAAAGCAAGTCTCGCGCCAAGTGCTAACGCACTCGCGAAACGTCGCCAACCCTTGGTCGTTATGCGAAATAAGCTACAAATTTATTTTAACAAGTAAATATAGAAATTGGGTATATGATTTTCCCTGACAATTTACATATTAAATTGAATTGTAAAAATTCAATGAATCTTGAAGAAATCATTATTCAGTTTGAAGTCTTTTCTGGAAGTAAGAACTCTTATTCTATTTTGTTTCCAAAAACCAAAAGAAACGGTGAGGCCATATTAGATAAAATTGATTTTGTAGAACAATTTAATAGTCATTTTGAAATTGGATTAATGGACTATAATGGAACTATTGAAACGGCGAATCCTATAGTAGAAGTTTCATTATTTAATCCAAAGAGGATAAAGAATCAGAAAGATCAGATTATGGCCCTTCCACTGACGAGTTATGAAAGGAAATATTGGAAGAATGCGAAAGAAAGATATGACTATTTGATTTCTTGTAGAAACAATAAATTTAAAGCCGATTTAATTAAAGTCAATATTGAAGAAACTAAATTAATTAATTTCGGAATTGGTAGAAGATTTTTTGCTTAATAGACGCTTACTTCGCATAACTATCGGTGCTTCCGCAGCGCTTCGAGCTTGCTTACGCAACTCTCGCTTGGGCTACGCCACATTTGCTTCAGTCACTTCGTTTGCATGAGCAAACTCGTGCCATCGCAAACGTCGGAACACCTTGGTCGTTAGGCGAAATGATATAATTATATGGTAAGAGAATATAATGGCACTTCATGAAAAATCACTTCTAGATTTATTCAAAAAACTATCAAAATCAACGCTCGATAGATCTAAAGAATACGAAAGAAAGTTTAATAAAATAATTAAGGATGACGATTGGTCTTTTATTATAAAATCTCAGGCCGTTTTGGAGTCATCGGTTTTAAATTTACTAATTGCAAAATCTGGGGATCAAAAATTCGAAAAGTATTTTAATAGACTTTCGCTTAATGCAAAAGTTGAATTATTAAAAGATTTAGACTTGTGTTCAAATAGTATTAAAAGATATATCCAATCAATTTCGCAACTTAGGAATAGATTAGCTCATGATCCCGAGGAAATTTCTTTTTCATTTAAAAAGTTGATTAAAAACATGAGTCCAAGTGATAAAAAAAACTTCATTAATTCATTCAATATTAACAATGAGAATCCTCTGAGTGAAGAGTTTAAGAAACTGATTCTTTCAAAAACAAAATCAGCAATTTATCTAAATACAATTACCATCATTGTGCTTTTTTCATTTGAACGTGAACGCTTGATTTTAGAACGAGAAATGATGTCAATGCAGATCGATGAATCTGAAAAATTGTTAAAAAAATGGATGCCTAATTTATTTGCGAATTAATATCACTTCGCCTAACTATCGGCTCTGACGCAGCGCTTCGAGATGCTTGCGCACTCTCGCTTGGCCTCCGGCACATTTCGCTTTGTCACTCTTTTTGCTGAGCAAAACTCGCGCCAAGTCCTTACGGACTCGCGAAACGTCGTCAAGCCTTGGTCGTTAGACGCAAAAGCTTAATTAAAATAATTTACTATATAAATAAGGAAAGCAACCAGAGTTATGAAAAAGAAAATATTTCAAGTCGTAGGTATAATTTATTTTGGTTTATACTTTGTCCATTGCGTAACAGCATCTACAAGAACTAACGCAGTAAATACTAATGGACCAGCAGTAGGCAAATTTCATATTAAGTACCAATCTACGGATGCTCAACAAAGCATATTTGCGAAAATGTTATCAGTGAAGTTGAAGAAAATCGGTCTCAGTGAGAGTAAAGAAAATCCCGATTATTATTTTAATTTGACTGCCTCGGTGTCCCAGAAAGGTAACTTGAGACATGGCGTTGCTAATGCGATTGGAAGTAATATGGCAACAATAAATGTATTGGTAGTTCCTCTTTTTATGAAATCTTTGAGTATTACGATTACCGATAAAAAGCAATCAATACTTTGGACAGGTAATGTGATAGAAGATGAAACGGAATGTGGTCTTTTAGGGGTGACAATGCCGGAATTACTTACAGCTATTTTTGAAAATTATCCTTCGGATTTATTGAATAAAAAGAGAACATTTTTCTGGGGGAATTCCGAAGTAGGTGAAATAAAAGATCATTTTCCGAATATGGATTGGTCATGTAACTAACATCCATATTTTTTTATTAATTAAGCTTCAGCGTCTAACTGTCGGCTCTGACGCAGCGCTTCAGGATTGCTTCGCAACCTTCGCTTGGCCTCCGGCACATTTCGCTTTGTCACTCGTTTTGCTGAGCAAAACTCGTGCCAAGTGCTTACGCACTCGCGAAACGTCGTCAAGCCTTGGTCGTTAGTCGCAATGATGGAATAATTAAAATTATGAATAAAAGAAATAAAATTTTCTTGTTTATCGCGTTATTGATCTTTGCAATCTCAATCTTTCTTTTTGGACCTAATAATTTGATCGAGTACTATCATGCACTGCGTGGTAGAAAAACAGTAGAAATGGTTTTAAATAATATAGGAAGTCGGGTTGATTTAAAATATTCGGAATTGTTTATCGAGAAAGGTGCTTCTTATCCGCCGAGTCAACTCATGTTAATTGCCTATAAGCAGAATCGTCGTTTAGAATTATGGACGAAATCAAAAGGAAGATATATTCATATTCAATCTTTTGATATATTAGGTGTTAGCGGTCAATTAGGACCTAAATTAATTGAGGGTGATCGGCAAATACCTGAGGGAATTTATAAAGTCATTGGATTAAATCCAAACAGCCATTATCATCTTTCTTTAAAATTAGATTATCCAAATCAGTTCGATAAAGCGAAAGCTTTGATTGATGGTCGTACAGAACTTGGTGGTAATATATTTATCCATGGGGATACAGCATCGATTGGTTGTTTGGCAATGGGCGATGAAGTAGCTGAGGATTTGTTTGTTTTAACCGCACGAGCTGGAAAGGAAAATGTAAATATAGTAATTTCCCCCAATGATAAAGTTACTTTGGTAGAAAATCTAAACTATCCGAGTTGGACCGCAGAACTATATAGAAATATACGAAATACATTGAATGAGACAGGAATAAAATCATCATTCTAATGTTCCATCACTGCGACTAACTATCGGTGCTTCCGCTTCGCTTCGAGCTTGCTAACGCAACTCTCGCTCGGGCTTCGCCACATTTGCTTCTGTCACTTCGTTTGCAGAGCAAACTCGTGCCATCGCAAACGTCGGAACACCTTGGTCGTTAAGCAAAATTCCGCCGGAAGTTGTTTTATTATTTTTAGAAGCTCGGAAGCATGTGGATTCATTTAGTAAGCATAGTAAATCTTGTAGCTTTAGAGCGCTCCCCAATGTAAGCTGGTGCCGTCGCCAGGGTATTGCATCTCGGTATTTATGCGCCTTGCGGAAGCTCATGTTTACATTTGATCCAATCCCGAAAGGGGAGCGCGATTCTTTGGCGCTAGTAAATTTGGATACTATTGGACTTTTGTCCAGATAGCAAAATATATTAAATTGCATCGTATTTGAGGCGGAACTTCGCTTAACTTTCGCCTCTGCTGCTGCGCTTCGAGCTCGCTAACGCGACTCTCGCTCCGGGCTAACGCCACATTTTGCTACTGTCACTGCGCTTGCATTCGCAAACTTGTGCCAGCGCAAAACGTCAGCAAGGCTCGGTCGTTAGCCGACATATCAAGGAAATAATATGCAAAACAGTTATACTCAACTTTTGGAACAATATTTAAAAGAAATTCGCGCCTATCAGGATCTAAATAAACCGCAGCCTTCATCACCTGCCAAGGAGCACCTTGAAAGATTCCGTCTTTTTCTAGCGGACTATGAAAGAATCCTAAAAACAGCTTTGAGACACGATATTGATGATGGGATAGTGGGAGGTTTATTGAATTATTGAGGAAGTATTTCCTCCTTGATTGGGGAGTTGACTGGGCTATTTACCGGCTTAGGTGGGAATGTGGCTGAGATATATGGACGTTTATCAAATTTCGTAAATTTAATCTATTCTTATAATAATTCACCATTGCAGGGGCAGCCACCATTTTTACAATTAGCAGCCTTTGTATTAAGTCTAGATGCTGAGAAAGTTGATTTAAAAGAAATTCAAGATTTGTCGAGTGATCTTAAAACTAAAGTTACTCAAGCAAATGAATTAATTGATTCATTAAGAGTAGAAGCATCAAAAGTTACTACTGCAACGTTTGCAAAAATATTTGGTGCTGAAGCAGAGAAATATTCAAGCTCAAAGATAGAATTTGTCGATTTACTTAAATTTTGGAAGAATAAGTTTTTTGGAGCAGCGGAGAAATGGTTGTTCTTTTTTTCTCTTAACTTAATCGGAATTGTCATAGTAATACTAAAATTTGATATTGATTATTCTCTTTTAATATTTGATGAATATAGCTTTCTTGAAGTTTTACCGGATATTTTCAAGAAAGTTGCTATTTTAGCAATTTTGTTATACCTAGCCCGTTTCTCGCTAAAGAACTATGGAATTAATAAAGTTTTATATACTGCAAATTCACATAGAAGAAATGTTTTAGATTCATTTCGCTTGTTGTATGACTCTATTCCATCAGAAGACAACGGGAGCAAGGCTAAATTTCTTGAAGAAGTTGCTCGAAGTATCTACACATTGGGTAGTAATCCATATTCATCTTTAAATAAGGATGAGAAGCTTAGTATAAATGCATTAACTGAGGCTTTGAAATTAGTTAAAAAATAGAGAGCCCCTTGATACGTCGGCTAACTGTCGGCTCTGACGCTGCGTTTCGGGATTGCTGCGCAACCCTCACTTGGCCTTCGGCACATTTCGCTTTGTCACTCGCCTTGCGGAGCAAGTCTCATGCCAAGTCCTTCGGACTCGCGAAACGTCGTCAAGCCTTGGTCGTTAGACGCAATGCAGTTGAAATTAATATTATTAGGAAAGAAAATATGGCTACAAAAGTAAACAAATCTGAAGAACTCATAGAAGAAATAAAAGCTGTTTTCGATTCTTTAATTGAGAGAAGTAAGCAGGGAATATATTCACTCACTAAAGAAGAAATATTAGATATCATAAACGATCCTGATTCCTATAGCTATGTTATTACTGCTTTGGAAGAGTCGGGTAGAGTTGAAAAAAAAGTTCGACGAACTGGTGGAATCGATATTAAGAGGGGGCAAGGTCTGAGTATCACGGAAGGGCTTAATGCTGCTAATATTACTAAGATAAAGAATTATCTTAAACAATACGATTTTGAAGCAAGTACGCTAAAGCTTAAAGAAAACGAGCTATATAAACCACTTAATGATTTTTTATTGTCTTTAGAAAGATATACTATTGTTGAGAATCGGTCAGAAAAAATCACAGGCAAGAAATGGGAAAATGCAGATTTAGTAGCAGTTACGACTTACCAATTACTTTTTCACGCAGGTTTGTTTCCGAAATTGACTGCCTTTGAAGTTAAACCTACTTACCCTAATATCACTCACATTCAACAAACGGCAAGTTACTTAAGATATTGTCAGGAATCATACCTCTGCTTTTTTGATTCTCAGTACCGAGGGAAACTTGTTCAAGACTTAATCTCAAAGCTAACAGATGATGGAATATTGGATCTTGTGAGTTCCTTCGAAATTGGTTTGATAGTAGCTTATAGGCCTCAAAGTCAAGGAAAGACCATTCAATTTCAGATTCTCAGAGAAGCACCGACATTGGATTTACATCCTTTACATGTAGAACAGGGGATGAAATTGCTCCTTAGCGAAGACAATATTAATCGTTTAAAGAAAGATACCCAAACTCAGATTAATAGTATTCGTTAAAGCAACTGCACTGCGTCTAACTATCGGCTTGTCGCTGCGCTTCGAGATGCTTCGCACTCTCGCTTGGCCTCCGGCACATTTCGCTTTGTCACTCGCCTTGCAGAGCAAGTCTCGTGCCAAGTCCTTCGGACTCGCGAAACGTCGTCAAGCCTTGGTCGTTATGCGACATTTCACAAAAAACTTGATCAAGAAGATAAAACTCATTCCGTGAGGTAAAAATATATGGGACTAGTTATTCATTCACTCGAAAATTTGCCCACTTCTGCAAAAAGAAACTATTTCATATATTTGTTGGATTACGGTTGGGAAGAGCCTATAGGAAAGACATTGAGGAAGAATTTCGATAAGATGGCTAATCTTGCTGCGAAAAATAAAGCAGTAATTGTAAAAGGAACTGAGTTAGGGCATTTTAGTAATGAAGTTTTTTCATGGCACCGAATCAATGGCCTCGATGCTAAGGATCTATTACCAGGTCTATTAATAACTAACAAACATCCGAATTTCTTTCGAGACTCCGCGGATGATTTGAAGAAGCGAAATTCAATTTTGCTATCTTCAGAATCAGATGATTTAAAACTTATTTTGATACCTTTCAAAAAGTTTTGTAAGAATGAGACTGAGGCGATTGCATTAATTGAAAAGGTATTTGAAGATATTATTGAGCAAAAAGATCTCGTAGATTTCACAATCTCGAAGGATGTAAAGAAAGGAATTGGCGGAGCGATATTTGACTCATTAATATTAGAACCTAATTTTAATGGCTTTGGGTTTAGCTTTAAGAAATTCATAGAATATTTTAAAACTGGTTAACGGAATTTGAGCAATATTACTAAACCTAAAAAGCGTTTTAAATTGTGAGAAACAATTATGAAACGTCGCATAACTGTCGGCTCTGACGCTGCGCTTCAGGATCGCTTCGCGACCTTCGCTTGGCCTGCGGCACATTTCGCTTTGTCACTCGTCTTGCAGAGCAAGCCTCGCGCCAAGTCCTTCGGACTCGCGAAACGTCGTCAAGCCTTGGTCGTTAAGCGAAATTCCGCCGGATTTTGTTTTTTTATTTTTAGAAGCTCGGAAGCGTGCGGATTTGGTTCTAAAACATAGGAAATTTTCCAGAGTTTTAGCGCTCCCCAATGGAGGCTGGTGCCGTCGCCAGGCTGTGCATCTTGGTATTTGAGCGTCCTGCGGAAGTATATGGTTTCATTTTATCCAATCCCGAAAGGGGAGCGCGATACTTTGGAATAAGGGAATTTAATACTATTGGACTTTCGTCCAAGTAGTGAAATTGAATTAAATTGCAACGTGTTTGAGGCGTAACTTCGCTTAACTGCCAACTTGCCGCATCGCTTCGGGCTTGCTTCGCAACCCTTGCTTGGCCTTCGGCACATTTTGCTTCTGTCACTCGCCTTGCAGGGCAAGTCTCGTGCCATTGCAAAACGTCGGCAAGCCAACGTCGTTAGCCGCAATGATTCTCGATACTTAGCCAGTATAATGAATAAAAAACGCCAAAAAGATTTAGAGTATTCGTTTTTACCAGAGGACTATTTAAAAAGAGCATTTCATTGTCTGAAAACTGGTAAAAGAGATCATATGTTCTATGCTGCCTTTGAGCTTCGCTGTGGAATTGAAGCTCGTTTACGCGAGCATATATCCAATATGGCTAATGTAGCTAAGCACATCAAAAAGGGCTGGCAAATTGCCATACTTGGGAAGGAGATTGAGAGAGTCTTTTCAAATATAGATAAGGTTTCTATTCTTATAATTGAACTCGATGACGGATACGAACCCTTGAGACTACTATATACCCCTGTGTCTAGGAGATTACAAGAAATAGGTAAAAGATTGGGCGATTACCTTCATGTGCAGAAAATTGAGCATAGTATCAAAGATCCATGGTGGAAGGAAATGAAGGATTTGTTAATAGAAGGAGGTGAACATTTGCTTATAGCAAATGCGGGAACTCTATTGTGTCCGCCTCTTTTTAACCCAGTTACATTAGAGGGTCAGTTTTCTGCCCGAGTTACTATAAAGGAAGGAAAGAGAATTAGTTTAAGGCTTAAAAAAGGAAAGATTGCGAAAAATAACATTCGAATTGAAGAGCTAAGTTTTCAAGAGATGTTGTCAATTTATCAAAATCAAAAAAGACCATTTAAATCTTTATGAGAAGCAAGAATCACTGCGGCTAACTATCGGCTTGGCGTTACGCTTCGGGATGCTTGCGCACCCTCGCTCCAGGCTTCGCCACATTTCGCTTTGTCACTCGCCTTGCAAAAGCAAGTCTCGCGCCAAGTCCTTCGGACTCGCGAAACGTCGTCAAGCCTTGGTCGTTAAGCGAAATTCCGCCGGATTTTGTTTTTTTATTTTTTGAAGCTCGGAGGCGTGCGGATTTGGTTCTAAAACATAGATAATTTTTCAGAGTGTAAGCGCTCCCCAATGGAGCTGGTGCCGTCGCCAGGGATTGCATCTTGGTATTTGAGCGTCCTGCGGAAGTTTATGGTTCCATTTTATCCAATCCCGAAAGGGGAGCGCGATACTTTGGGGCTAGTAAATTTGGATGCTATTGGACTTTCGTCCAAGTAGTGAAATTGAATTAAATTGCAATGTGTTTGAGGCGTAACTTCGCTTAACTGCCAACTTGCCGCATCGCTTCGGGCTTGCTTCGCAACCCTTGCTTGGCCTTCGGCTACATTGGCTCCAGTCACGACTTTTGCTTGGCAAAAGGTCGCGCCTGGCTCTAACGCCTCTTCGAGGCTCAGAGTCGCGAACGTCGTCAAGCCTTGGTCGTTAAGCGAAATTCCGCCGGATTTTGTTTTTTATTTTTTGAAGCTCGGATGCGTGCGGCCTTGGTTCTCAAAACATAGAAAATTTTTCAGAGTTTTAGCGCTCCCCAATGCGAGCTGGTGCCGTCGCCAGGGATTGCATCTTGATATTTAAGCGTCCTGCGGAAGCTTATGGTTCCATTTTATCCAATCCCGAAAGGGGAGCGCGATACTTTGGAATAAGGGAATTTCATACTATTGGACTTTCGTCCAAGTAGTGAAATTGAATTAAATTGCAGTGTGTTTGAGGCGTAACTTCGCTTAACTGCCAACTTGCCGCATCGCTTCGGGCTTGCTTC